>JBBQKZ010000163.1:0-6931 GCA_038327405.1 Burkholderiales bacterium
TCCAGCCGTACGAGCCGCGGCCGGCCGCGTACGGCCCGGGCAGCGCTCAGGAGCTGCTGACCCATGCCGCCCTGGCCGACCGCGAGCGTTATCTCAATGCCCGGTCGACGTTGCTGACGCTGCTGGGATTGAAGGTGATCCCGGTCATCAACGAAAACGACACCGTCGTCAACGACGAGATCAAGTTCGGTGACAACGACACCCTGGGCGCGCTGGTGGCCAACTTGGTGGAAGCCGATGTGTTGGTGATCCTTACGGATCAAAAGGGTTTGTACACCGCAGACCCACGGCGCGACCCCGCCGCGCAGTTTGTCCACGAAGCACGCGCGGGCGACCCGCGGTTGGAATCCATGGCGGGTGGTGCCGGCAGTGGCATCGGCAAAGGCGGCATGATCACCAAGATCCTCGCTGCCAAACGTGCAGCCGGGTCGGGCGCCTCAACCGTGATCGCTTGGGGCCGAGAACCGCAGGTTCTGGTCCGGCTCTGCGAAGGCGAGGCTATCGGTACGTGCCTCGTTGCACACATGCCGAAGAACCAGGCGCGAAAACGCTGGATGTCCGACCATCTTCAAATGCGGGGTGCTGTGTCGGTGGACGATGGCGCCGTGGTCAAGATCGTGGGTGAAGGCAAAAGCCTGCTGCCGATCGGCATGACCGGCGTGGATGGCGACTTCTCGCGCGGTGATGTGATCGCGGTGCGCGACAGCCGCGGTGTGGAAGTAGCGCGTGGTCTGTCCAACTATGCGAGCTCGGAAGCGCGTTTGCTGTGCCGGAAATCGTCAACCGATTTTGAGCGCTTGCTGGGGTATACCGCCGAGCCAGAGATGATCCACCGCGACAACATGGTGTTGGCCCGCACCTGACTGCCGCGGCCGGCGCAGAGGTCAGCGGTAGTCGACTCGGTCCGATCTCAAGGTGGTCAGGATCTTCTGGACGTTGCCCGTGATCGTGCGTCCCTCGCAGACGCCTTGGCGCGCCAGCATCATCGCGGGTCGTGTTGGCCCTCTGAAATCGAGTGCCTGCCATGCTGCGTCGGGGCTTGTGTTCCAGCTGCTGTTGCCGCTCCAACGGGCGTAAGTCTTGGTTTCGGCGGTCGCGCAGCGGATGCCTTGGTACATGACATTAAGCGCGCCACTTTCACTGCGCGCCACCATCACATAACGGACGACCCCGTCTTCGCCCACGGTCAACGACTTCGGATCGAGACCGTAGGTTAAAGCGGAGTTCTTCATGACTTCAAAGGGCTGCAGCGATGAAGTGCTGAAGATCGCTGGTGGAACCGCTGCATCCTCCACCCAGGCTTTCTCTTCTTGGTATGAATTTTGTGCGTGCAGGCCAGGCGCTGAAGTGAACAGAAAAGCGAATGCGC
Source organism: Burkholderiales bacterium (assembly GCA_038327405.1). Classification (GTDB taxonomy): domain Bacteria; phylum Pseudomonadota; class Gammaproteobacteria; order Burkholderiales; family Burkholderiaceae_C; genus Hydrogenophaga. The sequence continues at coordinate 1,370 of JBBQKZ010000163.1, forward strand.
AGACCGGGGTGATACACCTTGGCAAGCGTTGTAAGAGTGCAATCATTTGAATGGGGTGTTCACGGAACGCTCATCGTTCTGTGGATCGGGGTCGAAGCTGGCGCCCGGGGGCAATTCCAACCCAAAGGGGGCGCACATCATCGACGAACCTTCATCGCCTTCGTCTTCGCGTTGCCGTATTCCGCCTCGAAGATAACGGTTGCGGTGATCGGATCTGGGCAGGTAGCGAGCAAGTTCGGTGAGTGCCATTTCGTAGACGCCGCGTTTGAACTCGACCACCACGTCCAGTGGAACCCAATAGTCGTGCCAACGCCAGGCGTCGAACTCGGGATGACTCGTGGCGCGCAGGTTGAGATTCCAGTCTTGTGCAACCAGTCTCAACAGGTACCAGATCTGTTTCTGGCCCTTGTAGTGGCCGCGGGCATCCCGACGGATGAAGCGGTCCGGCACTTCGTAGCGCAACCAGTCCCGCGTGCGGGCCACGATGTTCACGTGCTCGGGCATGAGGCCCACTTCTTCGTGCAACTCGCGGTACATCGCCTGCTCAGGTGTCTCGCCTCTGTCGATACCACCTTGCGGAAACTGCCAGGAGTGTGAGCGGATGCGCTTGCCCCAGAACACCTGGTTTCGCTGGTTGAGCAGAATGATGCCGACATTGGGCCTGAAGCCTTCTCTGTCAAGCATAATCAACCCCAAATTTTTAAACTGTCTTCATTATGCATCGCTCCATGCGAGTTGCGAAGTGATCACACACCTGTTGTAGCTCCGAGCGCTGCGGGACGCCCCAAAATCGGGCCCTCTTGGACCGATTTGTCCCGCACATCTGTTTGGGGCCTCCCCTTTTTGAACCCACCGAGCTGCCTGCGGGCGGTGCTGAGCCCATGAAAGCCTCCCAGTTCTTCATCTCGACCCAGAGGGAAGCCCCCGCTGACGCCGAAGTGGTTAGCCACCAGCTCATGACGCGTGCCGGAATGATCAAAAAGCTCGGTGCCGGCATCTACAGCTACATGCCCATGGGCTTGCGCGTGATCCACAAGGTGGAGGCCATCGTGCGCGAGGAAATGAACCGCGCTGGTGCGGTCGAACTCACCATGCCGGTGATCCAGCCGGCCGAGCTGTGGCAGGAGACGGGGCGGTTTGAAAAGATGGGCCCGGAGCTGCTGCGCATCAAGGACCGGCACGACCGCGATTTCATCGTGCAGCCCACCAGCGAAGAGGTGGTGACCGATATCGCGCGCCAGGAACTGCGCAGCTACAAACAGCTGCCGAAAAATTTCTATCAGATCCAGACCAAGTTTCGCGATGAGCGCCGGCCACGTTTTGGTTTGATGCGCGGACGCGAGTTCATCATGAAGGACGCCTACAGCTTCGACCGCGACGAGGCTGCGGCCAAGGCCAGCTACCAGGTGATGGCGGCAGCCTACCGCCGAATCTTTGACCGCTTTGGTTTGCGCTACCGCGCCGTGGCGGCCGACAGCGGCGCCATTGGTGGCGACTTGAGTGAAGAGTTTCAGGTGATCGCGGCCACGGGTGAAGATGCCATCGTGTACTGCCCGAACAGCGACTACGCGGCCAATATGGAAAAAGCCGAAGCGTTGGCACCCATCACACCGCGTCCTGCCGCCGCCAATGCCATGGCCAAGACACCCACGCCGGGCAAGAGCACTTGCGCCGATGTGGCCGAATTGCTGGGTGTGCCGCTGGCCACCACGGTGAAGTCGCTGGTGTTGGCCACCGATGTGCTCAACGAAGCGGGCGAGGTCGCGCAAAGCCACGTGTGGCTGCTGCTGCTGCGCGGTGATCACGACATGAACGAAGTTAAAGTGAACAAGGTGCCGGGTCTGAACACCGGCTTCCGTTTTGCCAGCATCCCCGAGATCGAAGAACACTTCGGTTGCCGCCCCGGTTACCTCGGCCCGATCGGACTGAAGAAGCCGGTGAAGCTGGTGGTGGACCGCGAAGTGGCGGTGATGGCCGACTGGATTTGCGGCGCCAACGAGCCCGACTTCCACATGACCGGCGTGAACTGGGGCCGCGACCTGCCCGATCCCGATCTGGTGGCCGACATCCGCAATGTGGTCGAAGGTGATGCGTCACCCGACGGCCAGGGACCGCTCGCCATCGAGCGCGGCATCGAGGTGGGGCATGTGTTCTACCTCGGCACCAAATACAGCAAGGCGATGAGCGCCACCTTTCTGGGTGAAGACGGCAAGCCTGCGCATTTCGAGATGGGTTGTTACGGCATCGGTATCACGCGCCTGCCAGCCGCTGCGATAGAACAGAACCACGACGAGCGCGGCATCATCTGGCCCGACGCGCTGGCACCGTTCACGGTGGTGGTGTGCCCCATCGGCATGGACCGAAGCCCTGAGGTGAAGGCCGCGGCCGAACAGCTGCACGCCGACCTGGTGTTAGCCGGCATGGACGTGATCCTGGACGACCGTGGCGAGCGCCCGGGTGCCATGTTCGCCGACTGGGAACTCATCGGGGTGCCGCACCGTGTGACCATCGGCGATCGCGGTTTGAAGACGGGGCAGGTGGAGTATCAGCACCGCCGCGATGCCGCTGCCACGCAGGTCGCATTGGCCGACGTTCTCGCCCTGCTGAAGGGCAAGCTCGGCGCATGAAGCCGCCGGCCTGGTCGCGCCGTGACTGCCTGCTCGGGGCGGCTTCGCTGGGGCTGGGCACTTGGTCGGGATGGGCGCACGCTGGGGGCCAGCTGGAAGAGCCGCTCGCCGACTCGGTGCGCGGTGCCTTGAGTGCCGCGATCGCCAATAGCGCACCTCCGGTGCCGGAGTTCACCGATCTCGAGAAGCGGTTGGCGTACCTGCGTTGGCTAGGCGCAATGAGTGACCGCCTGCATCGACGCAAGACCGACTTTCAGACACGCATCGATTTCCTTCAGACGGTGTGGTACGAGTCACGCCGTGCCGGACTCGATACGACGATGGTGCTCGGGCTGATCCAGGTAGAGAGCGCGTTCCGCAAGTTCGCCATCTCGCGAGTGGGCGCGCGGGGCTACATGCAGATCATGCCGTTCTGGTCGCGAGTGATCGGCGACGGTGACCCCAGTCGGCTTTTCAACATGCAGACCAATTTGCGGTTTGGCTGTGTGATCCTGCGCCACTACCTGGAGCGTGAGCGTGGCGACCGATTCCTCGCGCTCGGCCGCTACAACGGCAGCCGCGGACGGGTTGAATACCCCAATGCGGTGTACGCCGCAGCCAAAAACTGGGCCCACCCCGACGCCTGAGGCCCGCTATTGCAAAAACCCGATGCGGCTCTTGGTCGATCCGGCCTTGGGCAGGTCATCGGGCTCGACTCGGTAGCGGTTGTCCAGCCTTGCATTGCCAAACGCGGTGACCAGCGCCCGGCGCATTTCGCGTGGCGCCAGCACCGCGAGCTGGTCCAAAACGTCGTTGGCCGGTTCCGGGTCGAAGCGCTGGCCCCAGTCGTGCTCGCCCAGGATGCCGCGGTACAGGTGGGCTGCAATCTTGCGCGCGGCCTCCAGCGTGGGCGGTGCGATCTCGAACACGTTCATGCGGTTCATGATCGGCTCGGGAATGTGGCGCTCGCTGTTGGCGGTGGTGACCCAGATCACCTGGCTCGCGTCAATGGGCACCTCGGCGAACTCGTCCACGAAGTTTTGAGCCGTGTCGTGCTCCAGCAGGCTGTAGAGCGCACCCAGCGGGTCGTACTGCGCGTCGGCGTTGGCCTTGTCGATCTCGTCGACAACGATCACCGGGTTGGCGTACTGGCCGTCCACCAGCGCCTCGAACACCTTGCCCGGCTTGGCGCCTTTCCATTGCGACGATGAACCCGACAGCAGCCAGCCCGCCGTCATGGAGCTCATCGGCACGAGGCTCATGCTGGTGCCCAGCAAATCCGCGAGTTGTTTGGCGAAATGGGTCTTGCCCACGCCGGGAGGGCCGAGCAACAGGATGGGTGTGACTTCCAGACTGTCGCGGCTGTCCTGGCTCAGGGCCACGTGGCGCTTCACGTCGTCGAGCACGTCCACAAAATTGGGCAGCAGGTCGTAGAGCGGTGCCATGTCGGGAACGCCCGAGGGTTTGACGGCGAAGCGTTGTGGACCGCGTTCCAGCATGCGCTGCCAGGTGTTGCGCAGGCTCTCGTACTCGCGCTCGTTGCCGCTGGCCTGCAGTTTGGCCAGCTTGCGCTCGACTTCGTCGGCGCTGAACACGCTGCGCATCTGGGCGATGGGCAGACCAAGCGGTGGTGAAGCGACCAGGCTGCGTGAGCTCATGCGGTTCTCCTTGAAGGTTCAGTGGCAGTTTCATTCAAGCACAAGATATGCCCGGCATGAACGCCGAAAAGCCCCAAAAAGGCACCGCTGAACGGCGGATGGGTCCTGGCTGTGTGAAACAGCGCAAGTTGAGGACGCCGGAAGCGACAAAGCCACCCGCAGGTGGCTTTGGTCGGGGGCCTCTGCGCTTCAGCTCTGGCCGGTGATGACCTGCTGCAGTTCTCCTGACTGGTACATCTCCATCATGATGTCCGAGCCACCGACAAATTCACCTTTGACGTAGAGCTGAGGGATGGTGGGCCAGTTGCTGTATTCCTTGATGCCCTGGCGCACTTCTTCGTCTTCGAGCACGTTGACGGTCTTGAGCGTCTTGGTCTCGACGCCGCAGGCCTTGAGGATCTGGATGGCACGGCCGGAGAAGCCGCACATGGGGAAGCTCGCGTTGCCCTTCATGAACAGCACGATCTCGTTGGATTTGACCAGTTGGTCGATTCGGGTTTGGGCGTCGCTCATGGCTGAAAGGTCCTTCTGCGAATGGGTCTGGAGTGACCCGGGAACGGCCTGCATTATCGCTGTTGTGGCCACTGGCCGCCGCTGCAGCGTTCGATGGCCGCAAGGTCGGTGCGGCTGCTCACCTGCTCGAAACCGGCCGCTTGCAGCAGGCTGCGTACCGCCTTGGCCTGGTCGAAGCCGTGTTCGATCAGCAACCAGCCACCAGGCACCAGTGCAGTCGGTGCGTCGGCGACGATGGTGCGGATGTCGCTGAGGCCGTCGGCGCCGGCCGTGAGGGCACGCAAGGGCTCATGGGTCAGGGCGGCCAGGTGCGGGTCGTGGTCGGCAATGTAGGGCGGGTTGGTGACGATCACTTCAAAGCACCGACCCGGCACCGCCTTCAGCCAGGACCCCGCGTGAAACTGCACAGGCAGGCCCAGACGCTGTGCATTGCCGCGGGCCACTGTGAGCGCATCGTCGCTGGCGTCGGTGGCGCTCACCGAGGCCGTTGGTCGTTGTGACGCGATGGCCAGCGCAATGGCGCCGCTGCCCGTGCCCAAGTCCAGCACGCGCACCGCGTTGTTCGCGGCATCCACCTTCTCCAGCGCCCAGTTCACCAGCGTTTCGGTGTCGGGGCGCGGCACCAGCACCCGCGGGTCCACCTGCAGTTGCAGACCGAAGAACTCCTGATCACCGCGCAGATAGGCCATGGGTTCACCGCGCTGGCGCCGCTCGACGAGGACGTCCAGTCGAGTCACTGCATCGGCTGGCAGTGCATCATTGTCGTGCGCCAGGAGCCAAGCACG
>JBBQKZ010000164.1:0-6916 GCA_038327405.1 Burkholderiales bacterium
CGGCAAGACCAGCGTCATCACCACCAAGCAGGTGGGCGTGTTCGCGAGCCTGCCCGAGCAGTTCACCGTGAACCGCTACCACTCGCTGGCCATCCGGCGCAGCGACTGCCCGCCCGAGCTGGAGGTGACGGCCTGGACCGACGATGGCGAGATCATGGGCGTGAAGCACAAGACGCTGGCCATCGAAGGCGTGCAGTTCCACCCCGAGAGCATCCTTACCGAACACGGGCACGCGATGCTCAAGAACTTCCTCGAACAATCATGAAAACACGATCCGACGCCGGGCCGCCCCAAGGCGGATCAGCCCCCTCGGGGGGCAGCGAAACACGCGAAGCGGGGAGCGTGGGGGCCAAGGTTGACTTGCGCAGTGACACCGTCACACAACCCACCGCCGCCATGCGCGTAGCCATGATGGCTGCACCCCTGGGCGACGACGTGTTTGGTGACGACCCGTCCGTCAATGCGCTGCAGGACGAGATCGCAGCCATCACGGGCAAGGAAGCCGCGCTGTTCATGGCCAGTGGCACGCAGAGCAACCTCTGCGCCATGCTGTCGCATTGCCAACGCGGAGACGAATACATCGTGGGGCAGAACGCCCACACCTACCGCTACGAAGGCGGTGGCGCCGCTGTGCTCGGCAGCATTCAGCCGCAGCCGCTGGCGCAAAACGCCACCGGGCAGATGCAGTTGGCCGACATCGCCGCCGCCATCAAGCCCGACGATCCGCACTTCGCACGCACGCGCTTGTTGTGTCTGGAAAACACCTGGAACGGCCACCCCATGCCAGCGGCGTACCTCGATCAGGCGACTGCATTGGCGCGCGAGCACGGCCTGGCTGTTCATCTGGACGGTGCGCGCGTTTTCAATGCGGCGGTGGCAGCGGGTGGTGATCCTCACACCGCACTGCGTGGCATCGTCGATCGCTTCGACAGCGTGTCGGTCTGCTTCAGCAAGGGCCTGGGCGCGCCCGTGGGGTCGGCCCTGTGCGGCTCGAAAGACCTGATCCGCCGCGCGCTGCGCTGGCGCAAGATGCTCGGCGGCGGGCTGCGCCAGTCGGGCCTGCTCGCGGCCGCAGCTCACCACGCGCTGGACCACCACATCCACCGCCTGGCCGACGACCACGCTCTGGCGCAGCGCCTGGCCCAGGGGCTGGCTGGCATCGACGGGCTGGCTGTGCGTTCCGCGCAGACCAACATCGTGTTCGTCGACGTGGCGAATGGGCGCGGCCCCGATCTGCTGGCCCACCTGGCGCGCGACGGTGTGCTGGCCACGGGTCTGATCGGTTTGCGTTTCGTGACCCACCTTGACGTCGACACGGACGGCATCGACCGTGCGATCGCCAGCACACGCGCGTTTTTCGCGCAGGGTGTGTCCGGCGCCAGCACCCGGCCCGTCGGTTCGGCCGTTTACTGAACGCAGACGCACGGCCATGCCCGACCTGCCGCAACTCCTGCTTTTCATGGCGGCTGGCTGGCTGCTCAACCTCACACCCGGCCCGGACGTGCTCTACATCGTCACGAGCGCATTGAAGAGCGGCGCACGCGCTGGCATCGTCGCCGCGCTGGGCATCGTCAGTGGCTGCTTTGTGCACGTGTTCGCAGCGGCCATCGGCGTGAGTGCGCTGCTGGCCACCTCCGCCACCGCGTTCACCGTGCTCAAGTGGATCGGCGCGGCCTATCTGTTGTGGATGGGCATTCGTCTGCTGATGTCGAAGGCCACGCCGCTGGACCTCAGCGCGGGCGCCACCGAAGTGAAGCTGTGGCGCGTGTACCGCCGCGGTTTTCTCACCAACGTGCTCAACCCCAAGGTGGCGATCTTCTTTCTGGCCTTTGTGCCCCAGTTCATCGCGCCCGAGGTACCTAACAAGGTGCTGGCGTTCCTGCTGCTGGGGCTGATCTTCAACCTCAATTCGCTGCCCATCAACTTTGGCTATGCCTGGCTCGCCGCCTGGGCCGCGCGCCGCGTGCAGACTGTGCAGCGTGCCATGCACTGGATGGACCGCGCGGCAGGACTGCTCTTTGTGGGCTTCGGCCTGCGCCTGGCCTTGACCGACAATCCCTCGACCTAGGAGACACGCATGCCGAACAGCCACAAGATCACGCCGCAAGAGGCGCTGCAACGCACCATCGAACACCGCGAGATCTTTCACGACGAGATGCTGCACCTGATGCGCCTGATCATGAGCGGCGAGATGTCGCAGGTCATGATGGCGGCCTTCATCACCGGCCTGCGTGTGAAGAAGGAAACCATCGGCGAGATCACCGCCGCCGCGCAGGTGATGCGCGAGTTCTCCACCAAGGTGCATGTGGCCGACAAGACCCACTTGGTCGACATCGTAGGCACCGGTGGCGACGGATCGCACACCTTCAACATCTCCACCTGCAGCATGTTCGTGGCCGCTGCGGCCGGTGCGCGCGTGAGCAAACACGGCGGGCGCAGCGTCTCCAGCAAGAGTGGCAGTGCCGACGTGCTGGAGAGCCTGGGTGTGAATATCAACCTGCCGCCAGAGGCCATCGCGCTTTGCATTGAGCAGGTGGGCGTTGGCTTCATGTTCGCGCCCAACCACCACCCGGCCATGAAGAATGTGGCCCCGGTGCGGCGCGAACTCGGCATCAAGACCATCTTCAACATCCTCGGTCCACTGACCAACCCGGCCTCGGCGCCCAACATCCTCATGGGTGTGTTCCACCCCGACCTGGTGGGCATCCAGGTGCGCGCGCTGCAACGCCTGGGCGCCGAACACGCGGTGGTGGTGTACGGCCGCGACGGCATGGACGAGGTGTCGCTCGGTGCCGCCACGCTGGTGGGCGAACTCAAGAACGGCGAGATCACCGAATACGAAATCCACCCCGAAGACTTCGGCATGAACATGGCGAGCAGCCGCGCGCTGCGCGTGGAAACGCCCGAGGCCTCGCGCCAGATGCTCATGGGCGTGCTGGAGGCCAGCGGCGACCCGACCTTCAAGGCCGCCAGCGAGATCGTCGCGCTCAACGCCGGCGTGGCGCTGTACGCGGCCAATGTGGTCACCAGCATGGGTGACGGCATTGCGCTGGCGCAGCGCACGCTGGCCTCCGGTGCGGCGCTCACCAAACTCGAACAACTCAAGGCCTTCGCGGCCTGACCTGGAAACATCCCATGAGCGACATCCTGCAAAAAATCGTGGCGGTCAAGCACGAAGAAATCGCCGCCGCCCAGCGCAAGAAGCCGATCGACGTGGTGCGCTTTGACGCCGAAAGCCGCGTGCTGACGCGCGATTTCGAAGGCGCGCTGCGCCGCAAGATCGCCGCCGGCCAGGCCGCAGTCATCGCCGAGGTGAAAAAGGCCAGCCCGAGCAAGGGCGTGCTGCGCGAAGACTTCATCCCGGCCGACATCGCGCAGAGCTACGCCGAGGGCGACGGCAAGGTGAGCGCGGCCTGCCTGTCCGTGCTGACCGACAAACAGTTTTTTCAGGGCAGCACCGACTATCTGAAGCAGGCCCGCGCCAGCTGCGACCTGCCCGTGCTGCGCAAGGACTTCATGGTCGACCCGTATCAGGTTTATGAAGCACGGGCGATGGGTGCCGATGCGATCCTGCTCATCGCGGCCTGTCTGGACGACGCGCAGATGGCCGATCTTGAAGCTCTGGCACTCAGCCTGAACATGGCGGTGCTGGTGGAAGTGCACGACCGCGCCGAGTTGCAGCGCGCGCTCAAGCTCAAGACTCCGCTGGTCGGCATCAACAACCGCAACCTGCGCACCTTCGAGGTGACATTGCAGACCACGCTGGAACTCATGGCCGATGTGCCGGCCGACCGCCTGCTGATCACCGAGTCCGGCATTCTCGGTCGCAACGACGTGCAAAGCATGCGCGCCGCCGGCGTGCACGCCTTCCTGGTGGGCGAAGCGTTCATGCGCGCGCCCGAGCCCGGCCTGGCGCTAGCCGAGCTGTTCACCTGACCGCATGGCTGTGCAGGACCCGTCGGGCTGGACCGATCTGACGACGGATTTCTGGTCGTCTCCCAAAGGGACGGCGCTGACGTGCTTTCTGGACACCCGGCGCGCACAAGGCGCCACCATTTACCCGCCCGAGCCGCTGCGGGCGCTGCAACTCACGCCCGCCGATAAGGTTCGTGTGATTGTGCTCGGACAGGACCCGTACCACGGGCCCGGGCAGGCCGAAGGGCTGGCTTTTTCGGTCGCCCCCGGCGTGAAGCCCCCGCCCAGCCTGCGCAACATCTTCCAGGAACTGCAGCGCGATCTGGGCCTGCCCGCGCCGTCCAACGGCTCCCTGGTGCGCTGGGCTCAGCAAGGCGTGTTTCTGCTCAACACCTGCCTGACGGTGGAAGACGGCCAGCCCGCCAGCCACGCCCAGCAAGGTTGGGAATCGCTGACCGACCAACTCATCGAGCGCTGCAGCGCGTCGGGCCAGCCCAAGGTTTTCATGCTCTGGGGCGCACATGCCCAGAAAAAAGCCGCTCTCATCGACGCCGGGCGGCACCTGCTGCTCTTCGCCAACCACCCGTCACCGCTGTCAGCGCGCCGACTGCCTCTGCCGTTCATCGGCTGTGGTCATTTCGGTCAGGCCAACGCCTGGCTGACGACGCAGGGGGCCCGGCCCATTGCCTGGTGATGCGCTGGCTTGCGCCGAAGCTGGCACCTTGGCCGTAAACCATGGCATAATCGCGGGCTGCGCTATGGAGGGGTGGCCGAGTGGTTAAAGGCAGCAGACTGTAAATCTGCCCGCTTACGCGTACGCTGGTTCGAATCCAGCCCCCTCCACCAGCGATTGATGAGACATGTAGGCGATGGGACTTTGCGTCCGGCGGGTCAAAACCCTGTGGTTTGTGGTCCGTTCGGATGGGGCGAATCTGGCGGGAGTAGTTCAATGGTAGAACCCCAGCCTTCCAAGCTGATGACGCGGGTTCGATTCCCGTCTCCCGCTCCATGTCCTGTCGGTGGTCGGTTTTGAATGTTCCAGGACGGTCGGCTTGCCGACTTCCTTGGCCCTTGTGGCTCAGTGGTAGAGCACTCCCTTGGTAAGGGAGAGGTCGCGGGTCCGATTCCCGCCAAGGGCACCAGTTGTTTGCAGATCTGTATCCACAGGTTTTTTGCTTGTTCCGGCAGTTTTGATTTGGAGCTGAAAAATGGGAAAAGAGAAATTTGAGCGGACCAAGCCGCACGTCAACGTGGGCACGATTGGTCACGTTGACCACGGCAAGACGACGCTGACGGCGGCGATCACGACCGTGCTGGCGGCCAAGTTTGGCGGTGCAGCCAAGGCCTACGACCAGATTGATGCGGCGCCCGAAGAGAAGGCCCGCGGCATCACGATCAACACCGCGCACGTGGAATACGAAACGGCCAACCGTCATTACGCCCACGTGGACTGCCCTGGCCACGCCGACTATGTGAAGAACATGATCACCGGAGCCGCCCAGATGGACGGCGCCGTGTTGGTGTGCTCGGCCGCTGACGGCCCGATGCCCCAGACCCGCGAGCACATCCTGCTGGCGCGCCAGGTGGGCGTGCCTTACATCATCGTGTTCCTGAACAAGTGCGACATGGTCGACGACGCCGAGTTGCTCGAGCTGGTCGAGATGGAAGTGCGCGAGCTGCTGGACAAGTACGACTTCCCAGGTGACGCCACCCCCATCATCCACGGCTCGGCCAAGCTCGCCCTGGAAGGCGACAAGGGCCCGCTGGGCGAAGAGGCCATCATGAAGCTGGCCGATGCGCTGGACACCTACATTCCGCTGCCAGAGCGTGCCGTTGACGGTGCGTTCCTGATGCCCGTGGAAGACGTGTTCTCCATCTCGGGCCGCGGCACCGTGGTGACCGGTCGTATCGAGCGCGGTGTGGTCAAGGTTGGCGAAGAGATCGAGATCGTTGGCATCTCCGACACCCAGAAGACCACCTGCACCGGCGTGGAAATGTTCCGCAAGCTGCTGGACCAGGGCCAGGCGGGTGACAACGTCGGCATCTTGCTGCGCGGCACCAAGCGCGAAGACGTGCAGCGCGGCCAGGTGCTGTGCAAGCCCGGCTCCATCAAGCCGCACACGCACTTCACCGGTGAGATCTATGTGCTGAGCAAAGACGAAGGTGGCCGTCACACGCCGTTCTTCAACAACTACCGCCCACAGTTCTATTTCCGCACGACCGACGTGACCGGCTCGATCGAGCTGCCCGAAGGCAAGGAAATGGTCATGCCTGGTGACAACGTGTCGATCACGGTCAAGCTGATCAACCCCATCGCGATGGAAGAAGGCCTGCGCTTCGCCATCCGCGAAGGTGGCCGCACCGTTGGCGCCGGCGTCGTCGCCAAAATCATCGCGTAAGGAGCGGACATGTCTACCAAGCAAAAAATCCGCATCCGCCTCAAAGCGTTTGACTACAAGCTGATCGACAGCTCGGCCGCCGAGATCGTTGACACCGCCAAGCGCACCGGCGCGATCGTCAAGGGCCCCGTGCCCCTGCCGACCCGCATGAAGCGCTTCGACATCTTGCGTTCGCCGCACGTCAACAAAACCAGCCGTGACCAGCTCGAAATCCGCACGCATCAGCGTCTGATGGACATCGTGGATCCGACCGACAAGACGGTTGACGCCCTGATGAAGCTCGACCTGCCGGCTGGCGTGGACGTCGAAATCAAGCTGCAGTAATTGCGGTTTTCAGGCCGGCCGGTGCTTCTTGCGCCGGTCGGCTTGCACAAACAAAGCCTGCTGGTTATACTGGCAGGCTTTCCTGGATTTCGGTCCAGGGAGTTCGGCTTTGCCGATGCGGTCTGACAATGATGCAGATCGTATTTTTAAAACGTGTCGGCGCCCTTCGGGGAGAGTCGATGCACCATCAGCCCCGGCCAATTGAAGTCGGGAACGGAGAAAACAATGAGTCTTAGCAACTCCCTCGGGTTGTTGGGTCGCAAGGTGGGCATGATGCG
>JBBQKZ010000165.1:0-6844 GCA_038327405.1 Burkholderiales bacterium
GGAAAACGACGCCAATGTGCCCGAGCTGGAAGAGCCGAACGAGGGCGACGATCCGGGCCTTGAGGCGTGATGGAGCGCCCGTTCAACTTCTCCGCCGGCCCCGCGGCCATGCCTGCCGAGGTGCTGCAACAAGCGGCCAACGAAATGCTCGACTGGAACGGCAGCGGCATGAGCGTGATGGAGATGAGCCATCGCGGCAAGGAATTCAGTTCCATCATCGAAACAGCTGAAGCCGACCTTCGGGAGTTGCTGGCCATCCCCCGGCATTTCCGCATCCTTTTCATGCAAGGTGGCGGACTGGCCGAGAACGCCATCGTTCCCTTGAACCTGTCTCGCGGTAGCAAGGTGGATTTTGTGGTCTCAGGCAGCTGGAGCGAGAAATCCATCAAGGAAGCGGCGCGCTATGCGCGGCCCGCCTTGGCCGCCAGCAATGCAGATTCGAACCACACCTCCCTGCCAGCACCTGGTTCCTGGCAGCTCAGTGCAGACGCACAGTACCTGCACATTTGCAGCAATGAAACCATTCACGGCATCGAATTCCACGAACTGCCCGACCTCAAGACACTGGGCAGCGACGCGCCGCTTGTCATCGACTTCTCGTCCCACGTGGCCTCGCGCACAGTCGACTGGTCGCGCGTGGGCTTGGCTTTTGGCGGTGCGCAAAAAAACCTGGGCCCTGCCGGCCTGACCCTGGTGGTCGTGCGCGAAGATTTGCTGGGCCATGCACTGCCCGCCTGCCCCAGCGCCTTCGACTACAAGACGGTGGCGGCCAACGGCTCGATGTACAACACGCCGCCAACGTACAGCATCTACATGGCGGGGCTCACGTTTCAGTGGCTCAAGCGTCAGACCGAGGGTGCCCTGAGCGGCGTGGCGGCGATAGAGCAACGCAACATCGCCAAGGCCTCGTTGCTGTACGACTTCATCGACGGGTCTGGCCTGTACCTCAACAAGGTCGCCAGCGACTGCCGCTCCCGAATGAACATTCCCTTTTTCCTGCGAGACGAGGCTTTGAACGATGCGTTCCTCACCGGCGCCAAGGCCGCCGGACTGGTGCAACTCAAAGGCCACAAGTCGGTGGGCGGCATGCGCGCCAGCATCTACAACGCCATGCCACTGGATGGTGTGCAAGCGCTGGTTCACTACATGCGCGACTTTGAAAAAACACGGGCCTGACACCAGTCCTCATTTCCCGAACACATGACCCAACCCACCCAGTCAGATGCCTTGGCGGTCCTGCGCGTCCAGATCGATTCGCTCGATCAGCAGTTGCTCTCGCTGCTCAACCAGCGCGCTCGCGTCGCTGAGGAAGTCGGCGTCATCAAGCGGCAGGAAGGTTCGCCATTCTTCAGGCCGGACCGAGTGGCCCAGGTGATCGAAAAGATCCAGGGAGCGAACCAGGGTCCGCTCCTGAACCAGCATGTGGCCTCGATCTGGCGCGAAATCATGTCGGCATGCCTCGCCCTGGAGGCGCCCCAACGAGTGGCCGTGCTTGGTCCACAAGGCACGTTTTGCGAACAGGCTGCCATCGATTTCTTTGGCGGCGCAGCAAACCTGATTTACTGCGCCGACTTTGACGAGGTCTTTCATGCCACCGCCGCGGGCACCGCCCAGTACGGCGTGGTCGGCATGGAAAACTCGACCGAGGGTGTCGTCGCGAGGTCGCTGGACTTGTTCCTGCGCTCGCCCGTGCATGTGGTCGGTGAAGTGAGCATGCTGATTCGCCACAATCTGCTGCGCCAGCTCAACACGCTGGACGGTATTGAAGTCGTGATGGCACATCCGCAGGCTTTGGCCCAGTGCCAGAACTGGCTGGCGCAGCACCTTCCCAAGGCAGAAAAGCGGGCAGTTTCCAGCAATGCCGAAGGGGCGCGTCTCGCGGCCACCAACCCAGCCTGGGCGGGTATCGCCAGCGAACGCGCTGCGGCACAGTTCGGCCTGCACATCGTTTCGCACGCCATTCAGGATGAGGCCTACAACCGCACGCGCTTTGCCGTGATTGCCTTGCCCCAGACTTTGGCGATGCCACCGGCGTCGGGGCGGGACTGCACGAGTCTGGTCGTGTCGGTGCCCAACCGGCCGGGCGCCGTGCACGACCTGCTTGTTCCGCTCAAGAACAACGGCGTGTCGATGACGCGTTTCGAATCGCGTCCAGCCAAGTCGGGACAATGGGAGTACTACTTCTACATCGACATCGCCGGCCATCCATCGCAGCCTCATGTGGCTGCCGCACTGCAAGAGCTTCAGGGTCTGTGCGCTTTTTACAAGGTGCTGGGCGCATACCCGGTGAACGAATGATGTTTGAACAACTGGGATTGATCGGCTGCGGAATGATGGGGGGCTCGTTCGCGCTGGCCCTCAAACGAGCTGGTCTGGTCAAGCGCGTGGTCGGTTACAGCAAGTCGCCATCGACCACCGAGCGTGCACGCCAATTGGGCGTCATCGATGTGGAGGCTCCGTCTGCGCTGTTGGCAGTCTCTGGCGCCGATCTGGTGCTGCTGGCGGTGCCTGTGTCTGCCACCGAAGCCACGTTCAAGGCCATCCGGCATCTGGTGCGTGGCGATGTGCTGATCATGGACGTGGGCTCGACCAAGCGCGAGGTGATCGACGCTGCACGCCGCGTCCTGAAGGATCAGGTCGGAGTGTTCGTGCCCGCACACCCGATTGCTGGCAAGGAGCTGGCCGGCGTCGACCACGCCGACCCAGACCTTTACAAGGGGCGCCAGGTGATCCTCACCCCGATCGAGCGCACGCTCACGGCACAACTGGAGAAGGCGCACAAGGTCTGGACGGCGCTGGGTTGCCACGTCAAGCAGATGTCGCCCACGGCGCACGACGCAGCCTTTGCTGCGGTAAGCCACCTGCCCCATCTGGTTGCCTTTGCCTTGATGAATGGCATCAACAGCCAGCAGCAGGCTGCCGACTTCCTGTCGCTTGCTGGCCCGGGCTTTCGCGACTTCACGCGCATAGCAGCCAGCGACCCGGTGGTCTGGAGAGACATCCTGATGTCCAACCGCGAAGAGCTCCTGGCGCAGTCGCGCTTGTTCCAGCGTGCGCTTCACGCCATTGAAACCGCCATCAACGCCGACAACCCGGATGCGCTGGAGGCCTTGATCGACCAGGCCAGCACCTCCCGCGCCCATTGGCGCATGACGGCGATCAAGCCCCAAAGCTGAAGCCGTCACACGCGGCCTGTTCGCGTCATCGCGCATGTACTCCATTCCATTCCTTGATATTCCTCCGCTGACAGCTGCCGGCGGCACGGTGCGTCTGCCCGGCTCCAAAAGCATTTCCAATCGGGTGCTGTTGCTCGCCGCGATGAGCGAAGGCCACACCGATGTGACCGACCTGCTGGACTCCGACGACACTCAGGTGATGCTGGACGCCCTGCGCCAGCTCGGATGCAGGATCGAACCGCAGCCCGATGGCGCCTTGCGGGTGCAAGGCCTGGGCGGTCAGCTCCCGGTTCGGCAAGCGCGGTTGTTTCTGGGCAACGCCGGCACGGCGATGCGCCCACTCACCGCAGCCCTGGCCCTGCTTGCGTCCACCCACGGCGCGGCGTTCGAGCTCAGTGGCGTGCCGCGCATGCACGAGCGGCCCATCGGCGATCTGGTGGATGCCTTGCGCCAACTCGGCTGCGCAGTGGACTGTCTGGGGCAGGAGGGCTATCCACCCCTCAAGCTCGGCACAGGCTCACCTTTGACACTGCAGTTGACTCAGCCGATCCGCGTGCGGGGCGATGTGTCCAGCCAGTTCCTCACAGCGCTGTTGCTGGCCCTGCCGCTGGTGGCGCAACACCAAGCCATCGTCATCGAGGTGGTCGGTGAACTGATCTCTCGCCCCTACATCGAGATCACGCTGAACTTGCTGGCACGCTTCGGCGTGCAGGTGCAGCGCGATGGCTGGCAACGCTTCACGATCCCGGCCGGCAGCCGCTACCGTTCGCCCGGGCGCATACCGGTGGAGGGCGACGCCTCGTCGGCCAGCTACTTCATCGCGCTCGGTGCCATCGCACCCAGTGCCGAAGGCATCACCATCGAAGGGATTGGCCTCGCCTCCATCCAGGGTGACATCCGCTTTGTAGAAGCGGCAAGGCTCATGGGTGCCGACATCACGGGCGAAGCCAACCGCCTGCACATCGGGCGCGGCGCCTGGCCACTCAAGGCCATCGAGCTCGATTGCAACCACATCCCGGACGCAGCCATGACGCTGGCCGTGATGGCGCTCTATGCCGACGGCACCACCACGCTGCGCAACATCGCCAGCTGGCGCGTGAAGGAAACCGACCGCATCGCCGCCATGGCCAACGAATGCCGAAAGCTCGGCGCCACGGTGGAAGAAGGCGCTGACTTCATCCGCATCACGCCGTCCACCGCATGGCGGGCAGCCAGCATCCACACCTACGACGACCACCGGGTGGCCATGTGCTTCTCGCTCGCCGCTTTCAACCCGGCCGGCCTGCCTGTGCGCATTGAAGACCCGAAATGCGTCGCCAAGACCTTCCCGGACTACTTCGAGACCTTGTTCGAGGTCAGCACCGCGTCGGCAAGTGCCATTCCCGTCATCTGCATCGACGGTCCGACCGCTTCCGGCAAGGGCACCCTGGCCTCCGAAGTGGCGCAGCGCCTGGGTTACCACCTGCTCGACTCCGGCGCGCTGTACCGCGCCACTGCACTTGCGGCGCAGGACGCCGGTGTGTCGCTGGACGACGAACCCGCCCTCGCCCGTCTGGCCGCTCAGCTGCCGCTGGCGTTCCGCGACCACAAAGTGTTTCTCGGCGGCCGTGATATCACCGACCCGCTGCGCCTGGAATCCACCGGCGGCATGGCGTCCAAGGTGTCGCAACACCTGGCGGTGCGAACCGCGCTGCACGCCCTGCAGCAGAGCTTCCGGCGCCTGCCCGGCCTGGTGGCCGACGGACGCGACATGGGCACGGTGATCTTCCCGGACGCGGCTTTGAAGGTCTTCCTGACCGCCACCGCAGAACAACGCGCCCACCGGCGCCATAAGCAATTGATTTCAAAGGGAATTGCTGCTAACATCGACAATCTTTTGGCAGACCTGCGAGAGCGTGATTTGAGGGACTCATCCCGCACACACGCGCCCCTCAAGCCGGCCGAAGATGCCTTGAAACTGGACAATTCCGAGCTGGACATCGAGCAATCGGTGCAGTTGGTGATGAACTGGTGGCAGGGCAAAACGGCGTTCTCGGGGAGCTGAGCGCGCTTCCACATTTGGCCCTGACGGCACAGCCGGGCAATCCCAGCCCGCATGTCAAAAGGTTCTTTCAAACCAACCCCGCGGTGTCTCGCACCGCAATGTCAACGCCGCCCACACGTCGATCCCTGCGCAAACCGCGTTGAACCGGTTGAAGGCGCCGACGCTGAGTGGTTTTAGGAAATTCAATGTCTGAATCATTTGCTGCCCTGTTCGAAGAGTCCCTGAAACGCGCCGAAATGCGCTCGGGCGAAGTCATCACCGCTGAAGTTGTTCGCATCGAACACAGCCACGTGGTGGTCAACGCCGGTCTGAAGTCGGAAGCCTACGTGCCGCTGGCCGAATTCAAGAACGATCTGGGCGAACTCGAAGTGCAGGTCGGTGACTTCGTGTCGGTGGCCATCGACTCCGTGGAAAACGGCTTCGGCGACACCCTGCTGTCGCGCGACAAGGCCAAACGCCTGGCATCGTGGATGTCGCTGGAGAAAGCGCTCGAGTCGGGTGAATTCGTCACCGGCACGACCTCCAGCAAGGTCAAGGGCGGCCTCAAGGTCATGGTCAACGGCATCAGCGCCTTCCTGCCGGGCTCGCTGGTCGACAGCCGTCCGACCAAGGACCTGACCCCCTACGAAAACAAGACCCTGGAATTCAAGGTCATCAAGCTCGACCGCAAGCGCAACAACGTGGTGTTGAGCCGCCGCGCCGTGGTGGAAGCCTCCATGGGCGAAGAGCGCGCCAAGCTGATGGACACCCTCAAAGAAGGCGCCATCGTTCACGGCGTGGTCAAGAACATCACCGAATACGGTGCGTTCGTTGACCTCGGCGGCATCGACGGCCTGCTGCACATCACCGACATGGCATGGCGTCGCGTGCGCCACCCGAGCGAAGTGGTGCAGGCTGGCCAGGAAATCACTGCCAAGATTTTGAAGTTCGACACCGAGAAGCACCGCGTCTCGCTGGGTCTGAAGCAGATGGGCGACGACCCATGGATGGGCGTTGTCCGCCGCTACCCACAAAGCACCCGTATGTTTGGCAAGATCACCAACATCGCCGACTACGGCGCGTTCGTGGAACTCGAGCCAGGCATCGAGGGTCTGGTGCACGTGTCCGAAATGGACTGGACCAACAAGAACGTGGCGCCTTCCAAGCTGGTGTCGCTGGGCGACGAAGTCGAAGTCATGGTGCTCGACATCGACGAAGACAAGCGCCGCATCTCCCTGGGCATGAAGCAGTGCCGCGCCAACCCATGGCACGAGTTTGCCGAACAGACCAAGCGCGGTGACCGCGTCAAGGGCCCGATCAAGTCGATCACCGACTTCGGCGTGTTCGTGGGTCTGGCCGCCGGCATCGACGGTCTGGTGCACCTGTCCGACCTGTCGTGGAACGAAACCGGCGAAGCCGCCGTGCGCAACTACAAGAAGGGCCAGGAAGTCGAAGCGATCGTTTTGGCCATCGACGTGGAGCGCGAGCGCATCTCCCTGGGTATCAAGCAGCTCGACGGCGACCCGTTCACGACCTTCGCGGCGGTGAACGACAAGGGCTCCATCGTGACCGGCAAGGTCAAGACCGTGGACGCCAAGGGTGCCGAGATCGACCTGGGCGAAGACGTGCTGGGTTACCTGCGCGC
>JBBQKZ010000166.1:0-6725 GCA_038327405.1 Burkholderiales bacterium
CTTCGGGCGACAGTTCGTGGATGGCCTGGTAGTGGGTCAGAAACACCTTGCCGCTCAAGCCATGCAGGAATTCGGTGTTCTTGAGGCGGTCCATCACCGGCCCCTTGACCTCGGACAGGTGCAGCCTCAAGCCGGCGCCGCGCAGGCGCAGGTCGATGGCTTCCAGGCTCTCCAGGGCGCTGGCGTCGATGTCGTTGATGGCGGAGCACTGCAACACCACGTGCTCCAACCCGGGCCGGTTGGCCACGGCGTTGTTGATGCGGTCTTCCAG
Source organism: Burkholderiales bacterium (assembly GCA_038327405.1). Taxonomy (GTDB): domain Bacteria; phylum Pseudomonadota; class Gammaproteobacteria; order Burkholderiales; family Burkholderiaceae_C; genus Hydrogenophaga. Next base: position 272 of record JBBQKZ010000166.1, read on the forward strand.
CGCGCGTGAGTTGGCAAAGTACAGGCTCTCATCCACCCGCAGGCTCAGCACCCGCGAGCTCACCACCACGGCGTGGCGCTGCACATTGCGGAAATGTTCGGTCCCTGCAACCAGGCCCACCTCGGCCATGTGCGGGCGGCTGGTGCGGTACAGGTAGAGCGCCAGCGACACCCCCACGCCCACGACCAGCCCGGTTTCCACACCCACGGTGAGCGTGGCCACCAGCGTGGCTACCACCGCCAGAAAGTCGGACTTCGCGTAGCGCCAGGTCTTGCGCAGGATGCTGAAGTCCACCAGCGAGAGCACCGCCACCACGATGGTGGCGGCCAGCGTGGCCTGTGGCAGGTAGTACAAGGCGGGCGTGAGGAAGAGCGAGGCCAGCGTGATGCCGGCGGCGGTGAACACACCGGCCGCGGGCGTCTGGGCACCGGCGTCGAAATTGACCACAGAGCGCGCAAAGCCACCGGTGACCGGGAAGCCACCGGTGAACGCCGCCGAGAGATTGCTCGACCCGAGCGCCACCAGCTCCTGGTCGGGCTCGATGCGCTGGCGCCGCTTGGCCGCCAGCGTCTGCCCGACCGACACCGACTCGACAAAACCGACCACGCTGATGAGCAGCGCCGGCACCAGCAGCGCTTGCCACAGACCCAGATCCCACAGGGGCAGTGTGAACGGCGGCAGGCCCTGGGGCACGGCACCCACGATCTTCACGCCCTGCCCTTGCCAGTCCAGAGCCCAGGTGAGCAGCGTGGTCGCGGCAATCGCCGCCACCGGCCCGGTCTTGGCCACGATGTCGGCCACGCGGGGCTTCAAGCCGACGCGCAGCAACAGCGGTTTGAGACCGCTGCGCACCCAGAACAAAAACGCCACCGTCGCAGCGCCGATGGCCAGCGTGAGCACATGCACCTGCCCCAACTGCGACAACAGCGACAGACCGAGATCAACGAAGTTGTGGCCCTCGGCCTTCACTCCCATCAACGTCTTGAGTTGACTCGCCGCGATCAGAATGCCTGAGGCCGAGATGAAGCCGGAGATGACCGGGTGGCTCAGGAAGTTGGCCAGGAAGCCCAGGCGCAGCAAGCCCATGGCCAGCAACAGCAGCCCCGAGAGGAACGCCAGCGTGATGGCCACCGCCCAGTACTCCGGGGTGCCTGCCACAGCGTGCTGGCCAATGGCGGCGGCCGTCATGAGCGAAACCACTGCCACCGGCCCCACGGCCAGCACACGGCTGGTGCCGAACACCGCGTAGAGCAGCAGGGGCGCCACGCTGGCATACAGACCCACCTCGGGCGGCAAGCCCGCGAGCATGGCGTAGGCCAGGCTCTGGGGAATGAGCATGATGGTGACGATGAGCGCCGCCACGCCGTCGCTCACCAGCGTCTCGCGGTTGTACGCGCGACCCCACTGCAACACGGGCAGGGACGGCAACCATTGGCGCCATGAGGACGAGGGGTTCATCAGTGCAGGTCTCTTCAGGCTGAGGTTGTCAAAGGGATGCGGTGGTGGGCGGTGCCACGCCGCTCAGGTTGAACCCGGCTCGCGCGGCGCGCTGCACGAGTTCGGGCCAGGGCTGTGAGCCCGCTTGCGACAGCGCCCACAATGTGGCCGAGCGCATGCCGCTGCGGCAGTACGCGAGCGTTGGCGTAGGCAGGCGGTCCAGCAGATCGGCAAAGGCCTGCCCGTCCTGCGACGTCACCCGGCCGGACACCACCGGCTGGTAGGCCAGTGCGAGACCGGCCTGGCTGGCTGCAGAGGCCAGGTCGAGATGAGTGAACTGGTCCGGGCTCTCGCCGTCCGGCCGGTTGCAGATGACGGACCTGAAACCAGCCGCAGCAATCGCTGGCAGATCGTGCGGAGAGACCTGCCCCGCCACCGACAGCGTCTGCGACAGGGGTGTCACGTTCAAAGCGGCCATGTCAGGCTCCCACGCGCTGGCGCAAGCCGCTGCGCTCCGCGATCTCGAAGATCACCATGCCGGCCAGCATGGCCGCCACGAACACCGCTGCCTTCACCTCACCCGAGGCCATGGAGACGATGCCTGGCCCAGGGCAGAAACCCGCCAGGCCCCAGCCGGCGCCAAACATCAGGCCGCCGACAAGCAGGCGCTTGTCGATCTGCGTTGACTTCGGCAGGTGCAGGGCACCGCCCAGGAAGTTGGTGGTGCGTTTGCGCGCCAGAGCGAAGGCGAAGAACCCCACAGCGATGGCGCCGCCCATGACAAAGGCCAGCGACGGGTCCCAGGTGCCGAACAGGTCCAGGAAACCGAGCACCTTGCCCGGGTCGGTCATGCCGGAGAGCAGCAGGCCCAGGCCGAACAGCAGGCCCACAAAAAATTCGGTGATGCGGTGCATGTGTGTGCTCCTTACAGAACGTGGCGAACCACGAAGACCATGACAAAACCCGCGCCCATGAAGGCCAGCGTGGCCACCAGTGAGCGGGGCGACAGGCGAGAGAGACCGCACACGCCATGTCCGCTGGTGCAGCCCGATCCGTAGCGCGTGCCCAGCCCCACCAGTAAGCCCGCGGCCACGATGGTGGCGAAGCCCGCGTCGATGCGTGGCGCCTGCACAAAGCCGGCGGGGGCAAGCAGGCCGTACACCAGCGGCGCGGCCAGCATGCCCAGCAGGAAGGCGATGCGCCAGCCGGCGTCACCCACCTTGGGTGGCAACAGACCCCCCAGGATGCCGCTGATGCCGAGTACCCGGCCATTGACCAAGATGAAGAAGGCCGAGGCAACGCCCAGCAGAATGCCGCCGGACAACGAAGCCCACGGCGTGAAATTGGCCCAATCAATCGTCATGACTCACTCCTTTTCACAGACACAAAATTGTTCGTACAACACCTGCATCACGGCCAGCGCCTTGGGGCTGGTCAGTGCGTAGTGGATGTTCTTGCCTTCACGGCGCGTGCTCACCAGTTCCTCGTCGCGCAGCACCGTGAGCTGCTGCGACAAGGTGGGCTGCACGATGCCCAGCAACTCTTCGAGCTCCCCCACGCGGCGTTCGCCCTGGGAGAGCTGGCACAGGATCAGCAGCCGGTCCGGGTTGGCCAGCACCTTCATCAGGCGACAGGCCCGGCCCGCAGCCGATTGCATTTCTTCGAGGTCCATCACGGCGTTCTTCATCGGTGGCTCCTTCCGTTCATGTAGGTGGCGCTGCACTTGCACAGCGGATGGAGAGAATATATTGACAAACATTCTATTTGTCAATATATTGTCGTTAGCTTATTTAAAAGGAGCCTTCCATGACAACCGCCACGACCCCAACCCCGCAACCCCAAGTGCATGGCATGTTCGATCCGGCCACCTGGACGGTGACCTATGTTTTGCACAACGGCCCCGGCAGCGAAGCCGCGATCATCGATTCGGTACTCGACTACGACCCCAAATCAGGCCGCACCCAGCACGCCTCGGCTGACAAAGTCATCGACTACGTACGTGCCAACAACCTGAAGGTGCTCTGGATTCTTGAAACCCACGCCCACGCGGACCACCTCTCGGCCGCGCCCTACCTGCGGACCCAGGTTGGCGGCCAGATCGGCATCGGCGGCAACATCACCACGGTGCAAAAGGTCTTCAAGGGCGTTTTCAACCTGGAGCCCGGCTTCAAGCAGGACGGCTCGCAGTTCGACCACCTGTTCCGGGAAGGTGAAACCATCCCGTTGGGCGCCCTCGCCGGAGAAGTGATGTACGTGCCGGGCCACACACCGGCCTGCGCGGCCTACCGCTTCGGCGACGCGGTGTTCGTAGGCGACACGCTCTTCATGCCCGACGTGGGCACCGCCCGCTGCGACTTCCCCGGCGGTGACGCACGAGCGCTCTACGCGTCCACCCGCAAGCTGCTGAGCCTGCCGCCTCAGACGCGCCTCTTCATGTGCCACGACTACCCACCCACCGACCGCGACGTGGCCTTCGAGACCACGGTGGCCGAACAACGCGCGAAAAACATCCACGTGCACGACGGTGTGAGCGAAGAAGAATTTGTGGCCATGCGCACGAAGCGCGACGCCACGCTGGAGATGCCCACGCTGATCCTGCCTTCGGTGCAGGTCAACATCCGCGCCGGTGAACTGCCACCGAAGGAAGACAACGGCGTGGCTTACCTGAAGATTCCGCTCAACGCACTGTGATACTCCCACCGCACTCAACCGGGCCAGCACCATGACGACCGCCACCGTTTCGCTCCAGCAGCAAGCCGACTACCGATTCGAGATCCGCTTCGGCGAAAACATCCCGAGCCTGATTGCCGACGAACCCTCGCCCCTGGGCAAAGGCGAAGGCCCCTCCCCCGCGCAGCTGCTGTGTGCGTCGGTGGGCAACTGCCTGAGCGATTCGTTGCTGTTTGCGCTGCGCAAGTTCAAGTAGGCACCCGAGCCCCTGCGCTGCGAGGTAACGGCCGAGGTGGGGCGCAACCCCGAAGGCAGGCTGCGCATCCTGGGCATCCACACCACCATCACCCTCGGGGTGGCAGCGGGTTCACTGGAGCACCTGGACCGCGCACTTTCGCAGTTCGAAGAGTTCTGCACCGTCACCCAGAGCGTGCGCCAGTCCGTGCCGGTGCGCGTGACCGTGGTCGATGCCGCTGGCCACACCCTGCGCGACCAGACCTGAAGCGACCAGGCCGGCTCGCAGCAATCTATTCAACCCCCGTCAACCTACCCCATGAAAACAGCCCACGATCTCGTCCTTGCCGCCAAGAGTCAGTGCCGTGAAGTGTCCATTCAAGAGGCCCAGACCCTCTTGATGTCGGCCGATGTGGTCGTCGATGTTCGCGAGGCCGATGAATACGCCGGCGGCCACCTGCCTGGTGCCATCAACCTTCCCCGCGGCCTGCTGGAGTTCAAGTTGTCGGGCACCCCGGCGCTGGAGCCGCGCGACCTCAACGTGGTGCTGTACTGCAAAACAAGCGGCCGCGCCGCGCTGGCAGCCGTTGCGATGCACAGCATGGGCTACCTCAACGTGGCGTCCATCGCCGGCGGCTTTGATGCCTGGGTGGAAGCCGGCAAGCCGGTGGTCAAACCCGCGCCCACCCAGTTCGAGTGAGTTGAGGCGCCAAGCCACCCGGTGCGGGGGTTTTCCCGGGTGGTCAGTGTCAAAACATGAAGTATATTGCCTGTACTTCATATGAGCACCCCTCCCAAACTCCTCATCCTGGTCGGCACCATGACCAACACCGCCGAGTACGTGGCGCAAGCCATTGAAATGGATTGTGCGGATCTGGTGCCCGAGATCGAGGTGCGCCTGATGGACGGACTGGACATCGGGGTGTTTGAAGAAGATGCACTTTACGTCATCTGTTCATCCACCTATGGCGCGGGCGATGTGCCCGACAACGCGCGCCATTTGTACGAATCGCTCTCCAGCAACCCGAAGTACCTGGGCTCGGTCCGGTACGGTGTGATTGCCTTGGGCGACAGCGTTTATCCCCAGACCTTCTGCAACGGCGGCCTGCGCTTCGACGAACGTCTCGCCGACCTGGGCGCGGTGCGCATCGGCGAGGTATTTCGGCACGACGCCTCGGCCGGCACCGAACCCGAGGTGGTCTGCACCGCCTGGGCGCGGGAGTGGCTGGCCCTGGCCCTGGGTGCAACCGCCTGATACAGGGCTGTCCTCGATTCATATGTAAATAGTTCAAGCCTCAAGTACGGGTTATTCTGTATCGTCAACCGATACCCTCCCGACTACAGTGAAGCGCGACAACACCGGCTTTCTGCCCAACCCACTGGAGATTTCCCCCATGACCACTCGCCGACTTGTACTCACCCGCAGCGCCGCCGTGATTGGCGCCGCGTCCACCGGATTGCTGCTGCCCCAGTTTGCGCGCGCGCAGTCCGACAAGGTCCGTGTGGGTCTCATGCTGCCCTACACCGGCACCTTCGCCCAGTTGGGTGTGGCGATTGAAAACGGCTTCCGCATGGCGCTCAACGAGCAGGGTGGAAAGCTCGGCGGCCGCGAGGTCGAGTTTTTCAAGGTGGATGATGAATCCAACCCGGCCAAGGGCATCGAAAACGCCACCCGCCTGGTGCAGCGCGACAAGGTCGACGTGCTCGTGGGCACGGTGCACTCCGGCGTGCAGATGGGCATCCACAAGGTGGCGCGCGACACGGGCGTGCTCAGCCTGATCCCCAACGCGGGCGTGCACATCGCCACGCGCGCCCAGTGCGCCCCCAACGTCTTCCGCACCTCGTTCACCAACTCCCAGCCCACGCTGGCGCTGGGCAAGGCCATGATGGAGCGCGGCCACAAGAAGGCGGTGTGGATCACCTGGAACTACGCGGCCGGCGAAGAAGCCTATGAAGGTTTCGAGAAGAGCTACACCAAGGCCGGCGGCACCATCGTCAAGGAACTCGGCCTGCCCTTCCCGAACGTGGAGTTCCAGGCGCTGCTGACGGAGATCGCGTCGATCAATCCGGACGCCGTGGCCTGTTTCTTCGCGGGCGGCGGCGCCGCCAAGTT
>JBBQKZ010000167.1:0-6592 GCA_038327405.1 Burkholderiales bacterium
GCCATGGACGCTACCGGTACGCGGTTTCGTTGGGCGAACGGCTGCGGCTGTTGCAACCGGAAGGCGAGTCGGCCGACGCCATGCGTGCGTGGCTGCGCAACATGCCAACCGATGGCCCGTCGGGCGACGTGCACGCCTGGCTGGCGCGCTGAAATCAGGAGCCGGGCAGCGATGGATCTTTTGCCATGGCGGGATCGGCTGGGCGCACCACGTGCTCGGTACCCAGGGTTTCATGGGCACCCGGCGCATCGAATGCTTTCAACAGCACCGAAGTGAGGGTGGGCATGCTGCCCAGCGCATTTGAAGGGGGTGCGAGGCCCGCCACAAAGCCACTGCCCAGCAAGCGCTGCAGCAGCGCCGGATCGTCGCCGACCACATGCACAGGCACGTCCCACGGCGCAGCCCGGCCGCTCACCAGCGCCGGTGGCTGGTGGTCTCCCACGATGACCATCACCAGCGGTCGGGGCGCTCTGTTCCCCAAGTAGTCGGCCATCCACGCGTGCTGGTAGCGCATCCCCTCCAGATAGTTCGGCAGGGCCTGGACCAGCGACCCGCTGCCGGTTTGAGCCGTCGTACCGGGCGCCCTGTAGGCGTCGGGCCCGGTGAGTGCCTGCCAGTCCGCAGAGAAGGGCGCCAGCGGATGAAAGGGTGCGTGCGTGCTGGTGGTGGCGAACACCGCAAAGCGCGGTTCGCGCGGGTTCGTGCGGTCGAGCTCCTGCGCCTGCAGCAAAGCCATGGCGGCCTGGTCGGGAATGCGCCAGTAGCCGAAGTCCTGGCCCTGGTAGCCAATGCCGGCGTCGTCGGCCAGGCGGTCAAAGCCGTAGAACGCACCTTCGGGCCAGGGGCGTTTGAGGCCAGGCATCCAGCCCACCGTGCGGTAGCCATGGCGCGCGAAATGGCGCACCAACGTGGGCCGCTGGCTGGCCAGCAGCAGGTCGTGGTCAGCCGCATCGGCGGTGTCCACGCCGGCGAGGAGTGCGGCGTGGGTCAACCAGGACGAGCCGCCAAACGTGGGGGCGGTTACACGCGCCGAGACCACGAAGCGGCCGCTGTGCTCGATGGCCCGGGACAGCTCGGCCCGTGGCTCAGCCAGCGCGGCAGCCTGCACGGCATCGTCGAAGGTGATGGCGCCGTAGGACTCGGCGAACACCAGCAGCACGTCGGCAGGTCCGCGTGCGCCGACCAGGCCTGAAAGATCGCCGTCAAACCCGGGGCTTGGCCCCAACGCGGCCCGCGCCTGCCCCGGCAGCCACACCTGGGCCAGCAGCTGGCCTTGATGCAACAGCGTCGGTGTGATCGGCAGCGAGAAAAACCAGCGTGTGTCGCGCTGATCGGGCACGTAGGCGGCAAAGCTCAGCGCACAGGCACCCACGCCGGACAGCAGCCATGGACGGGGAGGCGACCACACCAGGCAGCCCGCGAGCACACCGATGGACCAGCGCACCACGAGCGCGAGCAGCAGCCCACCCACCAGCAGCGCGACGATCGCTGCCGCCACTTGCCAACCCGGCATGGACTGCGCGGTCACCCGGAGCAATTCGCCGGCATGGCGCCCGTCCCAGTACACATTGACCGGGCGCCCCATCACAGCGGGTGCGGTGACGTTGGCGTAGCGCACCAGCACCAGGCCCATGAAAGCAAGGCTCCAGACCCAGCCTGCGCGCGCCGAAAGCCCGCCCCGCCAGGCCACCCAGCCCAACAGCGCCACCAGGGCCAGGCACAGCTCGAACGACAGTCGCGGCATGTAGGCCACACCAAAACCGGGCCAGCGGTTTTCGAAGGTGAGCAGGGTGTTGAGCAGCCCGAAGGCCAGGGCAAACCGCAGCAGCCACCCCGGCGCCGACGGTGGCACCGCCTGCGCAGTTGCCGACCTCACTTGCGCACGGCCTCGAATTCAATGATGAGCGGCACCTCGTCGCCGACCCAGCCGTTGGCCACCGCGTAATTCATGCCATAGGCGCTGCGCTTGAAGCTGCCACGCGCGGACACGCCCATCACATAGGGCTTGCCCAGCGGTCCGCCCAGCGGCGACTCGGCGCTCTTGTTCCAGGTGGCCTGCAAGGTGAGCGGTTGCGACTTGCCCAGCAATTCGAGCTGGCCGCTGATGTCGAAGGTTTTGTCGCCGGTGCGTTTGGCGCTGGTGGCGGTGAACACCATCTTGGGAAACTCGCCGCTGTTCAGAAAGTCTGGGCCTTTGAGATGGTCGTCGCGCTTGCGCTGGTTGCTGAACACGCTGGCCGTCTCCACCTCGATGCGCACCTCGGTGAGGGTTGCCGTGGCTTCATCAAAGCGGTAACTGCCGCGCGCCGAGCGGAACATGCCCAGCACCTTGGCGTAGCCGATGTGGTCGACCAGGAAGGCCACGGTGGTGTGGTCGGGGTCGAGTTCGTAGCGTGCGGCCTGGGCTTGGGCCGTGCTCATGAACAGCGTGGAGCTGGCCGCGATGGCGGCCCAGGCGATGGCGGTTTTCAAAGGGTGGGCACGCATGGTTCAGGTCTCCGGTGGGGTGGGGCGCTGCCGCGCCAGGGTTCGCACATCGATGGCGAAGGACAGGGTCAACAAGGCCAGGCTGACCGCAGCCAGCGCGCTGGCCAGCAGCGGCGGCACGATGGGCCCGAGGCACACGATGAGCGTGGTGATCTGCACCACACACACGGTCTGGCGGCGCTTGCTCGGGGGCAGCGGGCCGCTCAACCAGGGCCAGGCGAAGGCGGCCGCCACGAAGGCATAGCGCATGAGCCCGCTGGCCAGAATCCAGACGCTGGCCTGGCCGGCCTGCACCACCAGCGCGCACAGCACCAGGGTGAAGGCGGCGTCGGTTTCCATGTCGAAGCGCGCGCCAAAGGCACTGGCCAGGCCGCTGCGCCGCGCAAGTGCACCGTCCACCGCATCGAGCAGGGCTGTGAGCGTGGCCGCGATCACCAGCGCCCACGCGGCGGCCTGCATCGTGTCCAGCGGCGCACGGGGAAACGCTTCTCCCACCAGCGCGGCCATCAACGCCATGGCGCCCAGGCGGGACAGCGTCACCCGGTTGGCGGAGCCAAAGCGGGCGTGGGGATGGGCGGCCAGTGCCCGCCAGACCAGCCAGGCGCCGATGGCAAACACCAGCAAGGCCCTGGCGGCGTAGTCCCACCCCAGACCCGCGCCACTGGCCATCGCCAGGGCCACGAGCAGCACCAGCGCGGCCACGGCCACCAAGTCGCGCGCAGCGTCTTTCGCCAGACCTTGGCGGTCCGCCATGTCCTGTCGGGGCTGGGGCGTAAAGGGTGGGCTGCCTGCGGCTTTCATCGTCTGCAACATAAGATGGCCCTGCCGGTTGGCGGGTCGCGGCCATCATGGCACGCACGACCCCTCTGACACGGCATATCCCTTTTCGTTCATGGCATCTCCATCACCCACCCACACCACCGCACAGGCCTGCTGGACCGTGGCACCCGGCCACGCCGGGATCCGCGAAGAAACGCTGCCGCCACTGGCCGACGGCGAGGTGCGCGTGCGCACCCTGCACACCGGCGTGAGCCGGGGCACCGAAGGCCTGGTGTTTCGCGGCGAGGTGCCGGCCAGCGAGGAGCAGCGCATGCGCGCGCCGTTCCAGGTGGGCGACTTCCCCGGCCCGGTGAAATACGGCTATGTGAACGTGGGCTTGGTCGAGGCCGGGCACGCTGCGCTGCTGGGGCGCACCGTGTTCTGCCTGTACCCGCACCAGACCGTGTACCAGGTGCCGGCCAGCGCCGTGGTGCCCTTGCCTGATGGTGTGCCGCCCGCGCGCGCCGTGCTGGCGGCCAACCTGGAAACCGCCATCAACGCGCTGTGGGACGCCTCGCCGCGCCTGGGCGACCGCATCACGGTGGTGGGCGGCGGCACGCTGGGCCTGCTGGTGGCCTGGCTGGCGGCGCGGCTGCCGGGCTGCGAGGTGCAGGTGGTCGACACCGAAGCGGGCCGCGCCGCCGTGGCCCGCTCGCTCGGTGCCGGCTTTTCCCTCCCGGCCGATGCGCGGACCGACGCCGATCTGGTGGTGCACACCAGCGGGCAGGGCGCGGGACTGGCCACGGCGCTTCGGCTCGCCGCCTTTGAAGCCACCGTGCTCGAACTCAGTTGGTACGGCAGCCGCGCGGTGAGCGTGCCGCTGGGCGAAGCCTTCCACTCGCAGCGCCTCACCCTCAAAAGCTCGCAGGTCGGCCATGTGGCCACACCGCAGCGCGGGCGCTGGAGCCATCGCCGCCGGCTCGAACTGGCGCTTTCCCTGCTCACCGATCCGGTGCTGGACCGCCTCATCACGCACAGCGCGCCTTTTCACGATCTCCCGAACGTGCTGGAACGCCTGGCTTCCGGTGATCGCGACACGCTCTGCCACCGCATTGATTACCCCATCTGAAGAAAAGAGAACCACCCATGTACGCCGTCAACGTCAGAGACCATTTCATGATCGCCCACAGCTTCCAGGGCGCCGTGTTCGGCCCCGCGCAGCGCATGCACGGCGCCACCTACGTGGTCGACCTGGAGCTGAGGCGCGAAGCGCTGGACGCCGACGGCATCGTGGTCGACATCGGCCTGGCCACGCAGGTGCTGCGCGAAGAGCTCGCCGCGCTCAATTTTCGCAACCTCGACGAGGAGCCCCAGTTCAAGGGCCGCAACACCACCACCGAGTTTCTGGCCCGCCTGATCTTCGACCGTGTGGCCGCGCGTTTGGCCGCTGGTGCGCTGGGCGCCAACGCCTTGCCGTCGGCCGAATCGTCCGGTGTTCAGCACATCCGTGTGACGCTCAACGAATCGCACGTGGCCTGGGCCTCGTACGAGGGCGCCGTGCCGGTGCGCGCGCCCGCGTGAGCGCCTGCTGTTTTCTGATCCCGGGCGACTGGAACACGCCCACCGGCGGCTTCACCTACGACCGGCGAACCGTGCTCGCGTTGCGCGAGGCCGGCTGGACGGTCGGGGTGCATTGTCTCGATGGGACCTGGCCGCACCCGGGAGCCGACGATCTCGCTGCCGCAGCGGCCTGCATCGCTTCGCTGCCCGACGGCACGCTGGTGGTGGCTGACGGGCTGGCGTTTGGTGCGCTGGCCGAAGTGGTGGCGCCGCAAGCCCAACGCCTGCGCTGGGTGGCACTGGTGCACCACCCGCTGCACTTGGAAACCGGCTTGTCCGAAACCGTGCGTGGACAGCTGCGCGTGCTCGAGACGCGTGCGCTGCGGCTCGCGCACCGGGTCGTGGTGACCAGTCCCGGCACGGCGGTTGACGTGGCCATGATGGGTGTGCCGCCGACACACATCGCAGTGGTCGAGCCGGGCACCGACCCTGTGCCCGCGCCCCAGACGCCGGCCTCGAAATCGGGGCCGCTGCGCCTGCTCTGCGTGGCCACGCTCACACCGCGCAAGGGCCATGCCGTGCTGTTGCAGGCACTGGCCGGGCTGATGCACCTGGACTGGACGCTGCACAACGTGGGCAGCGCCGCGCGCGACCCCGATACCGCGGCCGGACTGCAAGCCCTGGCCGCTGCGCTGGGCGAACGCGTGGTCTGGCATGGCGAGGTGACTGCCGAGGCGCTGCACCAGCACTACACGCAGGCCGACGTCTTCGTGCTCGCCTCGCTGCACGAGGGCTTCGGCATGGTGATCACCGAAGCGCTGGCGCATGGATTGCCGGTGGTGGCCAGCGACGGCGGAGCTTTGGCGCAAACCTTGCCGCCCGATGCCGGCCTGCAGGTGCCGGCGGGTGAGGTCGCGCCCTTGCAGGCCGCGTTGGCGCGCGTGCTGTCCGACGCCGCGCTGCGAGCGCGCCTGGCGGCGGGTGCACGCGCAGCTGCCGCACGCCTGCCGACCTGGACCATGCAGGCGGCCCGGTTTGCGACCGTGCTGGAGGGTGTGGAATGAGCACGGCGACCTTCAGCGCCGACTGGCTCCAGATGCGCGAGCCGTTTGATGCGGTGGCGCGCGATGTCGCTGCTGACGGGTTGCAGCTGGTGAGTCGCCTGGCCTCGCTGCGAGCCGGCACCACCCGACCTCTGCGCGTGATCGACCTGGCCTGCGGCACCGGCGCCAACCTGCGCTGGCTCGCCCCCCGGCTGGGCGGCGCGCAGCAATGGCTGGTGGTGGACCACGACGCCGACTTGCTGCGCTGCTGGCCGGAACACCACGCGCGGGCGGGCGGCGCCGCACCGCCCGCCCGCGACGACCTGGCGCAGCCACTGACGTTCAGCGGCCCCGGGTTCGAAGCCGGCATCACACGCCGGCAGCTGGACCTGATGACCGGTCTCGAGTCGCTGCCCTGGCACGCGGCCCACCTCGTTACCGCGTCAGCGCTGCTCGACCTCGTGGGGCTGGACTGGCTGCACCGGCTGGTGGCGCTCAGCGCGGCGTCCCGCGTGGCGCTGCTCATGAGCCTGAGCGTCGACGGCCGGGACGCCTGGACGATTGACGATCCTCTGGACGCCACTGTGGCCCGGCTCTTTGCGGAACACCAGCGGCGCGACAAAGGCCTCGGTCCTGCGCTGGGATCGGCTGCTGTGGCCGCACTCGAACAGGCGCTGCGCGCTGCGGGCTACAGGGTGTTCACGGCGGCCAGCGACTGGCAGGTGGATGGTCGCGACGGCCCG
>JBBQKZ010000168.1:0-6552 GCA_038327405.1 Burkholderiales bacterium
CGCGCCGGATGGTGCGCAGCACGAGCAGGCAGTAGACGAACGTGGCCACGAAGGTGCCCAGCACCACCTGGTTGGCGGTGTCGCGCATGAAGTTGCGAAGCAGGCGGGGACCCAATTGGGAGGAAGCGAGCGACAGCGCCACCAGGGTCATGGAGAACACGGTGCCGGCAATGGCGATCATCGATCCCGCCACGGTGCCCAGCAGAAGGCTCGCACCTTCTGCACCACCGGAATAGATCCAGTCCAGGCTCTCCAGCCATTTGACAGTGACGGCTTCGTCAAGCGCAACCGCGCAGACGGCCAGCGCCCCAGCCAGACAGGCCATGACCGCTGGCACAAACCAGAAACTGGAACGCAGGCGATCCCAGTATTTGAGCAGTTTCGATTTCAAGCGACCTCGAAAAAATGTACATGGACATTGCCAATCAACGCCGCCGGCACGAGTCTGAAAAACGTACCTGCGCTCGTCAATCTCGTCGTGCCACCCGACCACTTCGCTTTCAACAACAACCTGTACGTCAGCGTGGTTCTGAAGACCTGAGTTCGGTAGAGCCCGTGGATGAGCCTGCGGGCACCTGGCTGCCTGCCTTCATCGTCTGCTACGACGGTTCCTTGATCATCAAGTTGTTCGTCACGCCGTTGACGCCGTCGACGCCTTTTGCCATCGCTTCGGCTTGTTGGCGCAAGCCCTCTGACGCAACCGTACCGCTCAACGTCACGACGTTGCGCAATGTTTCCACATTGATGGCGAGCCCCTTGAGATCGGGCGCCATGACCAAGGCGGTCTTGACCTTCGAGGTGACGGTGGCGTCATCGAGCACCACGCCCGCCTTTTCAAGTTGGCGCTCTGCCTGCTCCGCCACGGTTTTGGAGGCCTCGGCGGCATCATGTCCTTCTCGCCCGCAACCTGCCATTGCCATCGACAGAACGGCCATCGTGACGATCGAATACTTCATGTTCATGGTGACGCTCCCAGCGGAAAGGTGGTGGTGTCTCATGGCTGGCAATGGGCCCATGCCGACCCTCGGCGGCAGCGTTTCCCGTTGGGCGGTCGCTTCGGCCTCCAACGTGGAGACTCCAAACAAACGAACTCGTCAGTTGCCGATTTCCCGATGCTCGTCTTCCACTCGTCTGCCGTCTGCGCGGCAACGCACACAGAGGAAACGCTGTGAAAGCTGATTTGCGTTTCGCGTTGAGCAAGCTCCAGTCACGATCGCCTTTGGCCTCACTTCAACTCGTAAGGCATGAGCGAGGCTGTGATTCGTCGACTGCGTTCGCTCGCTTGTTTTCGAGGTCTCGGCGGCATATGTCGGGTGGCGAACATACATGCGCTACATCGACGAGTACAAACGCTGCGAGAGACCGTCAAGCAGCGCTGCTGCAAAGTGCGATCGCGAAGGCAGGCATTGAATCCAGCGGCGATCTCGGCGCCGGAGGCGACGAGTTGCTTGAGATGATCGACCATGACCTCAGCAGTGGTGTCTGTAGTCAAGGTCGGATCGGCACAGGGATTTCGGTAGACCTGAAAGGCGCCTGCCAGCGAATGCAGCCGGGAATGATCAACGACATTTCGAACCGGCGGTTTCGAGCGCTGACGGATCTGGAACGCGAAGCGCTCGGCAAGGCACAGGTCTATCTCCATGTCACCGAAGTCGGTCGGCCCAACTGAGCTCAACTTCAAGGAATACCAAGATGGCACTCACACCCCTCGCAGAACTCGATGACTTCCAATGGGTCGACACCGACGGCAGAGTCCTCCTCGGCCCAAGCGAAAGAGCGCTTTGACCGAGCATGTTTGCGCGATCAGGCACGCCCGGCACGTGCTCGGGCTCGCCGTGTTGTTGGCCGGACCTGCGTCGGCGCAGGACACCGCCGCGCTGCTGCCGCTGATCAATGCGTATCGCGACGCGCCGCGCCAATGCGACGGCAAACGCCACCCGGCAGCCAGTCCACTGGCGCCGGTGGGTGTTCTGGGCGAGGTGAGCGTCGGCTCCGGCAGCGACCTGATGGACGCGCTCAAGGGCAAGGGCTATCTGGCGGCGAGGGCCGCGATGTTGACGGCCTCGGGCGTCGGCAGCGCCGAAGCCGTGATGCGCTTTCTGAAGGCGCGCTCGTGCCGCACGCTGCTCGACCCGGGGTTCGCCGAGATCGGCGTGGGCCGGCGTGGCGAGCGCTGGCTGATCGTGCTTGCGCGGCCGCTGCTCTCGCCCGACCTCTCTGGATGGCGCGAGGCAGGTCAGGCCGTCCTCGAACACACCAACGCGGCGCGTGCGACCTCGCAGCGGTGCGGCGACCGCACTTTCGCGGCCGCGCCACCACTGGTCTGGGACGCCGAACTCGGCGCGGCGGCACGCGTGCACAGCCGCGACATGGCCCGGCGCAACCGCTTCGAGCACAACGGACCGCAAGGTGGCCAGGCGGGCGGGCGTGCAACGCGCGCAGGTTATGCGTGGCGGCGGGTGGGCGAGAACATCGCTGCGGGCCAGGGCTCGGCCGCCCAGGTCAGTGCCGCGTGGCTCGCCAGCCCGCACCACTGCGTCAACATCATGAACCCCAAGTTCACGCAGATGGGCGCTGCCTTCGACGTGGCGCGGAGCAGCGACGCAGGCATCTACTGGACGCAGGTGTTCGGGGCACCGAAATAGGAAAAGGCAACAGGAGAACGCATGAAAAAGTACGCCCGTTTCGGCACCATGATCCTCACGTCGACCGTGGTGATGTTCGGTCTGATGTACCTCAACACCTACGCCGTCGACCACGTCACCTTCAGCGAGACGCGGCTCTACATGGCACTGGTCATGGGCGCAGCGATGGCGCTGGTCATGCTCGGCTACATGCTGCACATGTACGACAACGCGAAGGTCAATGCGGCCATCGCCATCGCCAGCGTCGCTGTGTTTGCCGGCGCGTTGTGGCTGGTGCGCAGCCAGGCGACCGTCGATGACGTGTCGTGGATGCGCGCCATGATCCCGCACCACTCGATCGCCATCCTGACCAGCGAGCGCGCAAAGATCACCGACCCGCGCGTGCGCGAACTCGCCGATGGCATCATCAAGGCGCAGCGCAAGGAAATCGCGGAAATGAAGGCGCTGATCGCCGACCTCGATTCGAAACGCTGATCGCAGACCCGAAGCGTCGAGAAGAGGGGTGTGTGCCGGGTGATGCGTTCGGTGCACTTTGCTCCCGGGCCTGCCGCGCACGCCACAGTTGGCGCACGCCGAACCCATGCATCGCGGCTCACTTCAATTCGTAGGCCACCAGCGAGTCGCCCAGCGTGGTTCCGAACGATCCGTGGCCGCCCGCTGCGACAACGACCATCTGCTTGCCCTGGATGCGGTAGGTCATCGGGGTCGCCTGGCCGCCCGCCGGCAGCCGGCTTTCCCAGAGCTTGCGCCCGGTCGTCACGTCGTAGGCGCGCAGGTAGTTGTCCAGCGTGCCGCTGTAGAAAACCACACCGCCGGCGGTGATCAGCGGCCCGCCCAGGCTGGCCACACCCATCGGGAAGGGAATCGGCAGCAGGCTCGGCATCTGGTCGCGCACAGTGCCGTGCCGGTGCATCCATGCGTGTTGGCCGGTGCGCAGATCGACACCCGCGATCGCGCCCCAGGGCGGCGCCTGGCAGGGCAGCCCGATCGGCGACATGAATGGACCTATCTTCACGGCATAGGCCGCACCGAAGTTCTCGTTCCAGCGCTCTTTCTTGCCGGCGCTGACGACGTTCGTGCCGGCATCGGGGCGCGGCACCAGCTGGTACGTGAAGGCCAGGAAGGCTGGTGTGCCCACCATGATCTGCCGCACCGGATCGACGGCCACACCACCCCAGTTGAACACGCCCAGGTTGCCCGGGTAGTTCAGCGTGCGCTGCGTCGCTGGCGGCGTGTAGGGCCCGTCATAGCCCATGCGGCGCAACTGGATGCGGCAGATCAGTTGGTCCAGTGGTGTGGCGCCCCACATGTCCTTGCCGGTCAGCACAGGTGGCATGAAGCTCAGCGACGATCGGGGTTGTGTCGGCGCAGCGAATTCACCGGGCACCGTGCTGGCTGGGGCCGGCGATTCGCGCACCGGCAGGACGGGCAAGCCGCTGCGGCGGTCCAGCACGTACAGGTCGCCCTGTTTGGTGGGCATGACAAGTGCCGGCACCACCTTGCCGTCGATCGTCAGGTCGATCAACGAAGGCTGCGACGGCACGTCGCGGTCCCACAGGTCGTGGTGCACCGTCTGGAACAGCCAGCGCAGACTTCCGGTCGCCACATCGAGCGCGATGACGGCACTGGAAAAGCGCTCGACCTGCGCACTGCGGCCCGCTCCCAACTGGTCGGGCGACCGGTTGCCCAGTCCGATGTAGACCAGCCCGAGTTGCGCATCCACGCTGGACGGGACCCAGTTGTTCGGCGCACCGGCGGTATAGGTCTGGCCCGGGAGCAGCGGCGTGGTGACATCCGGACGGCCCGGATCGAAGTTCCACACCAGCCGCCCGCTGTACGCGTCGAACGCCCGGATCACGCCGGACGGGTTCTGCACCGATGCGTTGTCATTGATCGAACCCCCGACGATGACCAGGCCGCCGGCGACCACGGGGGGCGAGGTTTGCATGTAGGCGCCAGGCGTGAGGTTCGGCATGCCGGCGCTCAGGTCCACCACGCCCTTGTCGCCGAAGTCCACGCACAGATCCCCGGTTTGCGCGTCCAGCGCGAACAGGCGAGCGTCGATGGTGGGCAGAAAGATGCGGCGGGTACAGCTTGTCGCCGGTAGCGCTGACGGTGCGCTGGCCGGTGCCGCGGATGCTGCCGATGCCACGCCGGTGCCATCGAAATAAGCCAGGCCACGGCAGGTCAGATGCTGGCTGGTGTGGCCCACCTTGATCTGCGGATCGAAGCGCCAGCGCACCTGCCCGGTGGAGGCATCCAGCGCGATGGCGTGTTGCCGCACGCTGCACAGGTAGAGCAGATCACCGATCTTCAGGGGCGTGACCTCGAAGGTGCGCTCGACCGGATCGCCCGGGCGAAAGGGCTCGCCCGTGTGGAAGGTCCATGCCGGCGCCAGGCGGTTCACCGTGTCGGGCGTGATGTCCTTCAGCGACGAGTAGCGCTGGCCCTGACCCGTGCCGCCATAGGCCGGCCAGTCGTCGCCTGCGGCACCAGGGGCGCCAGCAGGCAAGACAGAAATATCGGTGCTGCCTTTTTGCTCAGCTGCCGTCGGAGTGGACTCAGGCAGGCTGCCCGCGACATCGAAGGGGTCGCGTGTGATCGAGGTCGCTGCGATGGCGACCACCATCAGCATGGCTGCTGCCAGCCAGCCGCGCGGGCCAAGCCATGAAGATCGCGCCGGGACCTGCGCTGCAGCCGCTTCGCCCAGCGAGCGGTCGATCCAGGGGGCCAGCAGCCACAAGCCGATGACAGCAAGCAGGGCACCCCTTGGCACCAGCGCCCAGCGGTCCAGCCCCACCTCCCACAGCGACCAGACGACCATCGCCACCAGCAGCGCGGCATACACACCCAATGCGATGTGACGGCGGCGAAGCAGCAGGGCGCCGCAAACCACCAATGCGATACCCGCAACGACATACGCCCAGCTACCGCCCAGCGCCGCAAGCCAGACTCCTCCCGCACCGAGCGCAGCGCCGAGAAGGATGAGGACCCATGCGGTGATCGACGTCAGTACCATGTGTCGTAAGGCCCCGAGATCACTTGCCACGATCGAACCCGATCAGCCTGCGCCGACCTGAACGGCGACATAGAGCAATGCGTCGCCCCGGCGGACAAGAAGCGGAACCTGTGTTCCAGGCTTCTTGTCGGCGATGATTTCACCGAATTGACGCATGCTGGTGAGGTTGGTGTTTTCGACTGCGATGATCACGTCGCCGGTGCGAATCTGGGTCTTCTCGGCCGGTCCCTTGACGGCTTCGACCACAACACCGAACGGGATGCCCAAGGCTTTGCGTCCCGCAGCGGGCAACTCGCTCACCGCCAGCCCCACGCTGTTTGGCGCCTGGGCAGTGTCAGCCGATTTTCTGGCTGTGGTTGCAACTGCAAACTCACCCAGCGTGACCTTGATGCTTCGGCTCGCGCCCTGGCGCCACACGTCCAGGGTTGCATCCGTGCCTGGCTTCGAGGAGGCCACCAGACGCGGCAGTTCGATGGCGTTCTCGATCGCCTTGCCGTCGTATTTGAGAATCACGTCACCGCGCATCAGGCCCGCCTTGTCTGCCGGGCTTCCGGGGTCGACACCGGCGATCAGCACGCCAGCATCACTGTCGAGCTTGAACGACATCGCAAGCTCCTTGTCCAGCTCCTGGATGTTCACGCCCAGCCGGCCGCGCGATACCGTGCCCGTCGCCTGGAGCTGCTTGCTCACATCCAGCGCCACTTCGATCGGGATCGCGAAGGAAAGGCCCATGTAGCCGCCCGTGCCGCTGTAGATCATCGAGTTGATGCCGACCACTTCGCCCTTCAGGTTGAGCAGCGGCCCGCCCGAATTCCCAGGATTCACCGCCACGTCGGTCTGGATGAAAGGAACAAACGATTCTTCCGGCAATGTCCTCCCCTTGGCGCT
>JBBQKZ010000169.1:0-6544 GCA_038327405.1 Burkholderiales bacterium
GGCCGACCCGGACTTCGTGTCACCACCGGCAGGCCGTTGGGCCAGCCTGCTGGAGCCGCGCTACCTCGACGACCGCGCCCGCCTGATCAGCGCTGCGCGCATGCCGCAGGCGCCCGCTGGGCAGCCAGGCGGCATGCGAAGCAGCTGGGCGCCCATGCCCGATCAACCGGAGCACGGCACCAGCCACATCAGCATCGTCGATGGTTTCGGCAACGCGCTGGCCATGACCACCACCATCGAATCCGCTTTCGGATCTCGCCTCATGGTCACCACCGACCCGAGCCGGCCCGGTGGCTTCCTGCTCAACAACGAGCTCACCGACTTCAGCTTTGCGCCACGCGACGCACAAGGCCGCCCGGTGGCCAACCGGGTCGAGCCCGGCAAGCGCCCGCGTTCGTCGATGTCGCCCACCCTGGTCTTCGACAAGACCACCGGCGAGCTGCTCATGAGCACCGGCAGCCCGGGCGGCGCCTTCATCATTCACTACACGGCCAAGGTGTTGCACGGTGTGCTGCAGTGGGGCCTGTCGCCACAGGCCGCGGTGGACCTGCCCAACTTCGGCACGCTCGGCGGGCCACTGGTGCTGGAGCAAGGTCGCTTCCCGCTGGCGACTGTGGAGGCTTTGCAGCAGCGCGGCCACACCGTGCAGCAGGGCGAACTCACCAGTGGCGCACAAGCCATTGTTCGCAGCCAAGGCGCATGGCTTGGCGGCGCCGACCCGCGGCGCGAAGGCATCGTGGCCGGCGACTAAACGTTGATGGCAGCGGCCGAGCCAGCCAGCTTGCGCAGTTCGAACTTCTGGATCTTGCCGGTGCTGGTCTTGGGCAGTTCGCCAAACACCACCGCGCGCGGCACCTTGAAGCCAGCCAGGTGCAGCTTGCAGTGCGCCACGATGGCTTCGGCCGTGGTCTCAGTGCCGGCCTTGAGTTCGATGAAGGCGCACGGCGTCTCGCCCCACTTCGCGTCGGCCTTGGCCACCACCGCAGCGGCCAGCACCGCGGGGTGGCGGTACAGCACGTCTTCCACCTCGATCGACGAGATGTTTTCGCCGCCCGAGATGATGATGTCCTTGCTGCGGTCCTTGATCTTGAAGTAGCCGTCGCCGTATTGCACGGCCAGGTCGCCGCTGTGGAACCAGCCCCCGGCAAAGGCCTCTGCGGTGGCTTTCGGGTTCTTCAGGTAACCCTTCATCGCGATGTTGCCTTTGAACATGATCTCGCCCATGGTCTCGCCGTCCTGCGGCACCGGCTGCATGGTTTCCGGGTCGAGCACGCGCACGTCGCGCTGCAGGTGGTAACGCACACCCTGGCGCGCGTTGAGACGCGCACGCTCGCCAATGTCCAGCGCGTCCCAGGCTTCGTGCTTGGCGCACACCGTGGCCGGGCCATAGACCTCGGTCAGGCCGTACACGTGGGTGAGGTCAAAACCCATCTGCTCCATGCCTTCGATCATGGACGCCGGCGGCGCTGCGCCCGCCACCATGGCCTTCACGCCAGCGGGCAGCCCCACCTTCATGGCGGCTGGTGAGTTCACCAGCATGCCGTGCACGATGGGCGCGCCGCAGTAGTGCGTCACGCCGTGGTTGCGCATGGCATCAAAAATCGCCTGCGCTTCCACGCGGCGCAGGCACACGTTCACCCCCGCGCGCGCGGCCACGGTCCAGGGAAAACACCAGCCGTTGCAGTGGAACATCGGCAACGTCCACAGGTAGACCGCGTGCTTGGGCATGTCCCACTCCATCACGTTGGAGACCGCGTTCATCGCCGCACCGCGGTGGTGGTAGACCACGCCCTTGGGATTGCCCGTGGTGCCGCTGGTGTAGTTCAACGCAATCGCGTCCCACTCGTCGGCCGGCAGACTCCAGGCGAAGGCCGGGTCACCACCGGCCAGGAAAGCTTCGTAGGTGCTGCTGCCGATGCGCTCGGTCGTGCCGGTGAACAGCGCGTCTTCCACGTCGATCACCAGCAGCGGCGTGTTGGCCTGCCGCATCGTGAGCGCTTTCTTCA
This sequence comes from Burkholderiales bacterium, assembly GCA_038327405.1. Lineage (GTDB taxonomy): Bacteria > Pseudomonadota > Gammaproteobacteria > Burkholderiales > Burkholderiaceae_C > Hydrogenophaga. The sequence continues at coordinate 2,007 of JBBQKZ010000169.1, forward strand.
GCGTGAGTGAAAACTCCGGATCCACGATCACCACCTTCGCCTCGCCATGGTCGAGCATGAAAGCAATCGCCTCCGGGTCCAGCCGCGTGTTGAGCGCGTTGAGTACCGCGCCCGCCATGGGCACACCGAAATGTGCCTCCACCATCGGCGGCGTGTTGGGCAGCATCACCGCCACGGTGTCGTTCTTGCCGATGCCCGCGCGCTGCAGGGCACTGGCCAGGCGGCAGCAGCGGGTGTAGGTCTCACCCCAGGTCTGGCGCAGCTCGCCATGCACCACCGCCAGCCGATCGGGGTAGACCTCGGCGGTGCGCTCGATGAACGAGAGCGGAGAGAAAGGCGCGAAGTTGGCCTCGTTGCGCGGGAGGTCCCGGTCGAAGATGCTGGTCATGGTGGTTGTCTCCTGGTGTGGGTGGGTCTTCAGGCCCTTGCGAGAGAATACCCCCGTGGCCATCCCCCAGACCTTCATCCAGGAACTGCTCAACCGCGTCGACGTGGTCGACGTGGTGGGTCGCTACGTGCAGCTCAAGAAAGGCGGCGCCAACCTGATGGGCCTGTGCCCGTTCCATGGCGAAAAGTCGCCCTCGTTCAGCGTCAGCCCCACGAAACAGTTCTATCACTGCTTCGGCTGCGGGGCCAACGGCAACGCCATCGGATTCCTGATGGAACACGCCGGCATGAGCTTCATCGAGGCGGTGAAAGACCTGGCGCAACAAACCGGCATGCAGATTCCCGAAGACGATGCCTCGCCACAAGACCGCGAACGTGCCGCGCAGCAGCGCCAGAAACAGGTCACCCTCACCGACGTGCTGGAGAAGGCCGCGCAGGCCTACGCCAAGCACCTCAAGGCCACGCCGCGCGCGGTGGACTACCTGAAAGGCCGCGGCCTCTCGGGCCAGATTGCCAAGACCTTCGGCATGGGCTACGCGCCCGAAGGCTGGCGGGCACTGGCCAGCGTGTTCCCCGACTACCAGGACCCGCTGCTGGTCGAGTCCGGCATGGTCATTGAGCACGAGGACGAAAAAGGGGCGGATGGCCAGTCCAAGCGCTACGACCGGTTTCGCGACCGCATCATGTTTCCGATCCGCAACGTCAAAGGCGAGTGCATCGGCTTTGGCGGGCGTGTGCTCGACAAGGGCGAACCCAAGTACCTCAACTCGCCCGAAACACCGGTGTTCAGCAAGGGCCGTGAGCTCTATGGCCTGTTTGAAGGCCGCACCGCCATCCGCGTGGCCGGCTACGCGCTCGTGACCGAGGGCTACATGGACGTGGTGGCCCTGGCCCAGCTCGGCTTTGCCAACGCCGTGGCCACCCTGGGCACGGCCTGCACGCCCGACCATGTGCAGAAGCTCTTTCGCTTCACCGACAGCGTGGTGTTCAGCTTCGACGGCGACAACGCCGGCCGGCGCGCGGCGCGCAAGGCGCTCGACGCGGCCTTGCCCCTGGCCACCGACACGCGCAGCGTCAAGTTTCTCTTTCTGCCCGCCGAGCACGACCCCGACAGTTTCATCCGCGCCAACGGCGAGGCCGCGTTCGCCCAGTGCGTCAAAGACGCTGTACCGCTGTCGCGTTTTTTGATCGAAGCCGCTGGCGCCGACTGCGACCTCACCACGGCCGAAGGCCGCGCCCGCATGGCCAGCCAGGCGCGCCCGCTCTGGAGCGCGCTGCCAGACGGTGCGCTGAAGCGCCAACTGATCGGCGAACTGTCCACCGGCATCGGCATCGGCAGTTCGGATCTGCTGCAACTCTGGCAGCAGGCTGGCGGACTGCGTGCGCCGCGCTCAGGCGGGCAAGCGCCCGCCCAGTCGGCGCACGACGCCGGCTACGACGGCGGCGCTTCCTACGAATCGTCGGGGAGCGGCTACGAGTCCAGTGGCGGCAGCGGCTACCGCAGCGACAGTGCCAGCGGCTACGGCAAGAAGGGCTACAGCAAATGGCGCAAAGGCCCGCCCCCACCGCCTCGCATGCTGGGCACGCGCCGGGCCGGCGGCAGCCGCGCCGACCGCGCCGTGGGCCTGCTGCTGGCGAACGCCCAGGCCTGGGACGGCCTCACGGCAGACGACCACAGCCTGCTGGCCCACCTGCCCGCGCCCCACGGCCCGCTGTTCGCCTGGCTGGAAGCCCAACTGCACGAGCACGGCCCGCAGCCCTGGGCGGCCCTGCGCGAGGCCTTGAGAGGGCACGAGCACGAGGCGTTTGGCTGTACGCAGGTGGAACAGGTGCCCCCCAGTGATGACCCGGCGTCCGAACGCTCGGAGCTCACCGACGTGATGAACCGACTGCGTCGCGACGCGCTGGAAGAGCAGGCCAGCCAGCTGGCGGCCCGCGTGGCCGAAGGTGACACCAGCGCCATGACCGACTACAAACGCGTCAGGGACCAGCTCGCCGCACTGAAAACCAGCGCAGCAGCCCAGCAAGAAACGCCCCGCGAGGTATAATCCACGGCTTTGCACCGCAAGCGCGACAGCAGCACCTCCGGCACCGGCCCGGCCCCTGAACAGGGCTACATGGACAATTCTCCTGGCCACCTCAGCGACCCCACCCGGGCCTGACGGAACCCCGCAAGGACTGCACACCAAATGTTCGCCCCAACAGCTTGCAGGCCTGCCCTTTCCGGCGAAAGGCAGGCGTTGTGCCCAACAAAATCACCGGGATGGACCGCGTTGCGCGGCCTTCAGGCGTTTTTTGTGTGTTCTGCCGGTTCCAGTTCGACATTTTTCTGAGGTCCTCATGCCCGCGAAGAAATCCAGCACGCCCGTCTCGTCCAGCACAAAACCCGCCAAGAAGGCCGCGCCACGCGCAGCCGCCCCGGCTTTGCCCCCGAAGAAAGCCCCTGCTGTGACCGACAAGACCCCTGCCAAAGCCGCCGCCAAGGCCGCTCCCGCCAAAAAAACCATCGCCAAGGGCAAGCCCGAAGCGATCGACACCGCGCTGCTTGAAGACGCGCCGGCCAAGAAGAAGCCCGGCCGCCCGGCCAAGGCCGCTGCGGGTGACGACGCTCCCGCCGCCAAACGCGGCCGCAAGCCCAAGGCCGATGCCAAAGGCAAGTCCTCCGGTGGCGACATGGACGATGCCGACCTGAGCGACATCGAAGACGACCTGACCGGTGAAGTCGAAGTCGAGGCGGTCGACACCACCTCGACCACGACCGAAAAGGTCAAGCCGCTGCGCATGAAGATCAGCAAGGCGAAAGAGCGCGCGCTGATGAAGGAATTCGGCCTGGACGAAACCGTCCTGTCCGAAGAAGAAGCGCGCAACCGCCGCGAACGCCTCAAGACCCTGATCAAGCTGGGCAAGACGCGCGGCTACCTCACGCACGGCGAAATCAACGACCACCTGCCCGACAAGCTGGTCGAGGCCGAGACGCTGGAAGTGGTGGTCTCGTTGCTCAACGACATGGGCGTGGCTGTGTATGAGCAGACGCCTGACGCCGAAACCCTGCTGTTGAACAACACCGGCCCCACCGCCGCCACCGAAGAAGAAGCCGAAGAAGAAGCCGAAGCGGCCCTGTCCACCGTGGACAGCGAGTTCGGACGCACCACCGACCCCGTGCGCATGTACATGCGCGAAATGGGCACCGTGGAGCTGCTCACGCGCGAAGGCGAGATCGAGATCGCCAAGCGCATCGAAGGCGGCTTGAACGACATGATGGAAGCCATCAGCGAAAGCCCGGCCACCATCGCCGAGATTCTGGTGATGGCCGAAGACATCCGCAGCGGCAAGGTCGTCATCTCCACGGTGGTCGACGGTTTTGCCGACGCCGACGCAGCCGATGACTACGTGGCCGAGGAAGACTTCGACGACTACGACGAAGCCGACGACGACGATGGCAAGGGCGGATCCAAGGCGCTGACACGCAAGCTCGAAGAACTCAAGCGCGAAGCGCTCGACCGCTTCGACACCATGCGCACGCTGTTCGAAAAACTGCACAAGACCTACGACAAGGAAGGCTACGGCACGCCGACCTACCTGAAGACGCAGAAGGCCATCACCGAAACGCTGATGTCGATCCGCTTCACCGCCAAGGCCATCGAGAAGCTGTGCAGCACCATGCGCAACCAGGTGGACGATGTGCGCAAGAAAGAGCGCGAGCTGCGCCGCATCATCGTGGACAAGTGCGGCATGCCACAGGAAAAGTTCATCGCCGACTTCCCGGCCAACCTGCTCAACCTGAAGTGGGTGGAGAAGCAGGCTGCTGCCGGCAAGCCCTGGAGCGTGGTGATGGAACGCAACATCCCGCCGGTGCAGGAACTGCAAACCGGCCTGATGAACATCCAGAGCAGCGTGGTCGTGCCGCTGGCACACCTGAAAGACATCCACAAGCGCATGAACTCGGGCGAGTCCACCTCGCGCGATGCGAAGAAGGAAATGATCGAGGCCAACCTGCGTCTCGTGATCTCCATCGCGAAGAAGTACACCAACCGCGGCCTGCAGTTCCTGGACCTGATCCAGGAAGGCAACATTGGCCTGATGAAGGCGGTGGACAAGTTCGAATACCGCCGCGGCTACAAATTCTCGACCTACGCCACCTGGTGGATCCG
>JBBQKZ010000170.1:0-6518 GCA_038327405.1 Burkholderiales bacterium
ACCGCGGCGGGCCTGGCACCACTGCCCACCGGCGCCGTGGGTGCAGGCTTGGTGGTGTCGGCGCCGCGCACCGGGCCGATCACGCGGTTCTGCTCCTGGATGTTGCCGTGCGCGTCGCGTGCAAAGTCGGGCAGGAAGGAGCGGATCGTCGTCTCCACCGGGCAGTCTTTCATGCAGGCCACGTTCTTCACGTCGCCCTTGCCGTCCACCTTCCACAGCGGCTCGTAGAACACCATGCCGTTGCGGTTGGGCATGCGCTTTTGCACGTCGGCGATGTTCTGGTCGCTCAGCGTGAAGTCGGCCGGCACCACCTCGGACAGGCTCAGGATGTAGGCCAGCACGCCGTACACCTCGTCGGGCTTGAGCGACTTGGGCGCGTTCCAGGGCATGGCGCGGTTGATGTAGTCCCACAGCGTTGAAACAGTGGCCACTTTCATCATGGTGGTCTTCTGCGGAAAGGTGCTCCCTGGCTCCAGGTTCTTCACCCGACCACGCTCGATGTCGGCCTTGGTGGTACCCCCCACGATGGGAGTGAACACCTCGTTGCTTTCACCAAAACTGCCGTGGCAGGAGGCGCATTGCGCTTCCCACACGCGCTCACCCAGGGCCACGCTGCCCGCGCCTTTGGGCAAACCCTTGAAGTCGGGGCGCACGTCGATGTCCCAGGCCTGAACCTCGGCTTTGGTGGCGTTGCGGCCGAGGTCGTGCCAGGGCGGGGTCTGCGCAAAGGCGGCGCCACAAACCATGACGAGCGAAGCGAGGAACGCTCCAGAAATACCGCGCAACCGGCTTTGCCGGGGCGCAGGTATTGCCCCCTTGAGGGGGGATGCGGCTACACGCAGTGAGCAAGCGACGGGGGTGGTCATGATCATCTCAATAGACTTGAACGTTCGAGACTTCGCCGTTCTCGGCTACCCGCCAAGACTGGATGGCGTTCTGGTGGTACACCGAGCGTGTGCCGCGCGCGGCGCGCAGCTGGTTGATCTTGGGCTGCACATAGCCGGTGCTGTCGATCGCCCGGCTCTGCAGCACAGCGGGCTTGCCGTCCCACACCCAGTCGATGTTGAAGCGCGTCAGCGCCTTGGGCAGCACCGGGCCTTCGAGCCGCGCTGTGCGCCAGTTGCGCCCGCCGTCCGCGCTCACGTCCACCCGCTTCACCGTGCCGCGGCCCGACCAGGCCAGCCCCGTCACGTTGTAGTAACCCTTGTCCAGCAGCGTCTGGCTGCCCGAGGGCGTGGTGATCACGCTCTTGCATTCCTGGATGCCGGTGTACTGGCGGTGGGTGCCGTCGGGCATGTGGTCGATGTAGTGCACCGCTTCGTCCTTGGCGGCCCACTTCTGGTCACCCACTTCAATGCGGCGCAGGTACTTGACCCAGCTCACGCCCTGCACGCCCGGCACCACCAGACGCAGCGGGTAGCCGTTTTCCGGGCGCAGCATCTCGCCGTTCATGCCCCAGGCCACGATGCAGTCGTCCATGGCGCGGTCGATGGCGATGGTCCGCGTCATCGACGATCCGTCCGCCCCTTCGGCCAGCACGAATTGGCCGTTTTTCTTGTCATAGCCACACATCTCCAGCAGCGTGGAGAGCAGCACACCGGTGAACTCGCAGCAACTCACCATGCCGTGCGTGTACTGCACCGAAGGCAGGGCCACGTTGCCCCACTCGGGCGCGGAGTTGGCACCGCACTCGATGAAGTGGATGCGCGAGACGCTGGGCAGGCGCATCAGGTCGTCCATGGTGAACACGCGTTCGCGCTTGACCAGGCCGTTGACCATGAGGCGGTGTTTGGAGGGGTCGATGTCCCACCAGCCTTGGTGGTGACGCTCGAAATGCAGACCGCTGGGCGTGATGATGCCGAAGAGGCCTTGCAGCGGCGTGAAGCTCACCGATGCCTGCGGCACGCGCGTGAGGCCCGGGCTCTGACGGCGTTGCAGGTTGGCTTCCCAGGTGCTGGGCTTGCCGTACCCCTCGGTGGCCACGCCCTGCCCCAGGCCGGTGGTGTGCGCGGGCAGCTTCAGGATGGCCTCTTCACCGTCGGCCGCCACCGCGCGGGTGGCCGCCGTGGCGCTGGCCGCCACCCCTGCGCCCATGGCCAGGGCCTTGCCCATGAAGCTGCGGCGCGCCTTGCGGGCGAGTTCCAGCTTCTCCGCGCTCAGGTGGTTCTCGGGTGCCGGCAGCACGCGGCCGATCACGTCATTCAGGTTGGACGGCATCAAAAAGTTCCTTCAAGCGGCTTGACCGCATCGATAACTGCAACTGTATTAGTGTTTGCTGATATTTGGATAGGTAAAAACCCGCAGCAGGGTTTTCATGGCTTGGCGCTCGAAAAGTCCCCCCGGTACGATGCGTCACACCCACGAGCGATCACACTCAAAACCCGTTGTGTTTCAAGTGGCTGCTACAGTTTTGGATGCAACTTCCTTCAACCACCCTTTTGGAGACCACGATGGGGAAATCGATCAAATGGCTGGCCGCCGGTGTGCTGTGCGCCGCCGCTTTCGGGGCGCAGGCTCAGGTGAACCAGATCAAGGTGTGGGCAGCCGCTTGTGCCACGTGCCACGGCACCAACGGACGCGCCGAGGCGGGCATGGAGTCCCTGGCGGGCAAGGACAAGGACGACATGCTGCAGAAGCTGCTGGACTTCAAGTCCGGCCGCAAACCCGCAACCCTCATGCACCAGCTCTCCAAGGGCTACACCGATGAGCAGCTGGCGCAGATTTCCGCCTACTTCGCAGCGCAGAAAAAATAAGGAGCCCACACCATGAAACGTCGTCAATTCGTACAGTCTCTGGGTGCCGGCTCCGCCATCGCCGGTCTGGGCCTCATGTCGGGCTGCGCCACCACCGGCAGCAGTGCCAAGGTGGTCGTGGTCGGCGGCGGCTACGGCGGTGCCACCGCCGCCAAATACGTGCGCATGTTCTCCGACCAGAGCATCGAGGTCACCCTGATCGAGCCCAACGCCTCGTTCGTCTCGTGCCCCATCTCCAACCTGGTGATCGGCGGCCACAAGACCATGGCCGACATCACCACGCCCTACGACAACCTGAGCCGGCGCCACGGCGTGAAGCTGGTGCGCGACATGGTGGCCAGCATCGACCCCGTCAAGCGCACGGTGAAGCTCGCCAGCGGCGGCGAACTGCCCTACGACCGCCTGATCGTCTCGCCCGGCATCGACTTCATGATGGACTCCATGCCCGGCATGGCCAAGCCCGGTGCCGCCGAGAAAGTGCTGCACGCCTGGAAGGCCGGCCCGCAGACCGTGGCGCTGCGCCAGCAGCTCGAAGCCATGCCCGACGGCGGCGTGTACGCGCTGTCCATTCCACTGGCGCCCTACCGCTGCCCGCCCGGCCCTTACGAGCGCGCCTGCATGGTGGCCAGCTACTTCAAGAAGGCCAAGCCGAAGAGCAAGGTCGTCATCTTCGACGCCAACGACGACATCACCTCGAAGAAGGGCCTGTTCACGAAGGCCTGGAGCGAACACTACGCCGGCATGATCGACTACCGGCCCAAGCACAAGGTGGTGGACGTGGACGCCACCACCAACACGCTGAAGTTCGAGTTCAACGACGACTTCAAGGCCGGTGTGGCCAACGTCATCCCCAACATGCGCGCCGGCAACATCGCGGTGAAGACCGGTCTGGCCACGGCCAACGCCCGCTGGTGCGAGGTGGACTTCCTCACTTTCGAGTCGAAGGCGCACAAGAACATCCACGTGCTGGGTGACGCCATCCAGATCGCGCCGGCCATGCCCAAGTCGGGCCACATGGCCAACCAGCACGGCAAGACCTGTGCAGCCGCCGTGGTCTCGCTGCTGCAGGGCAAGGAAGCCCCGTCCATGCCGATCTACGCCAACACCTGCTACAGCTTCGTCACCGCCGAAGACGCGGTGCACGTGGCCAGCGTGCACAAGTACGACGCCGAGAAAAAGACCATGCTGACCGTGCCCGGCTCGGGCGGCCTGTCCAGCGCGGCCAACGAGCTCGAAGGCCGCTACGCCCTGGCCTGGGCGCGCAACATCTGGGCCGACACCCTGGCCTGATCCATCGAAACGCCTTGGCTGCAGCCAGGGCGTTTTTTTGCGTTTGAATATCCGTTTGAGGTTATGCAATGAAGCTTCTGACACCCACCCGCCTGCTGCTGGCTGTGGCCGCCGCCAGCGCCCTGCTGGGCAGCGGCGGCGCGTGGGCCCAGGCCGACGAACCCCGCGCCAAAAAGATCGCCGGCGGTTCGTGCTTTCTCTGCCATGGGGCCAACGGCGAGTCCACCAGCGAGGCGTTTCCGCGCCTGGCCGGGCAACACGCCGGCTACATTGCGCGCCAGCTTGAAGCCTTCAAGAGCGGCCAGCGCAAGAGCACGGCCATGGCCGACATGGTGGCGCGGCTCACGTCCGACGAAATGCTGGCGCTGGGCGCGTACTACGAAAAAATGAGCCTGCCCCGCGAAGAAGCCAAAGACCCCCAGCTCGCCGCCATGGGCCGCTACGTCTATCACAACGGCAACAAATACAGCGGCGTGCCCGCCTGCGCCGCTTGCCACGGCAGCGCCGGCGAAGGCACCGCCACCCTGCCCCGCCTGGCCACCCAGTTCTCGGGCTACCTGCACAACCAGCTCAAGTCGTTCGGCAAACGCGAGCGCACCAACGACAACGCGGTGATGCACGCCGTGGCGGACAAGATGACCGAGCTTGAAATGGCTGCCGTGGCGGAATACCTCAGCAGCAAGTGAGGCTTGCGCGGCAAGGCGCGAGCCAGGGCCGGGCAGGTTGCAACAGGCACCTGCTGGGGAACACTTGTTCCTTTGGCAATGATGGAGGCAACCAAATCATTGGCCGCTTTGGGCCGAGGCTGTGTGAAAACACTTCCCCAAACAGCTTCCCAAAAATAAAATTGGGGTACCCCATTCCAAGTGAGGTGGCCCATGAAGCGATTCATCGAAGGCGCAGACCGACATCAGGTCACGTTGTTGCCAGAGTGCCTTGACGACTACGTCGACGAAGATAACCCGGTACGCATCGTCGATGCTTTCGTCAATGAACTCAATCTCGGCGCTCTTGGCTTTGAGGGCGCAGATCCCGCCGCCACTGGTCGCCCCGGGTATCACCCGTCAGTTCTGCTCAAGCTCTACATCTACGGCTACCTCAATCGCATTCAGTCCAGCCGCCGGCTGGAACGCGAGACCCAGCGCAATGTTGAACTCATGTGGCTGACCGGCCGCCTGACACCCGACTTCAAGACCATCGCAGACTTCCGCCGCGACAACGGCAAGGGAATCCGAAACGTGTGCCGCAGCTTCATCGTGCTATGCCGGCAAATGAAGCTCTTCTCGCAAGCCGTGGTGGCCATCGACGGCAGCAAGTTCAAAGCCGTCAACAGCCGTGACCGCAACTTCTCGCCAGGCAAGATCGACGCACGCAAGGAACAGATCGAGCAAAGCATTCAGCGGTACCTCGATGCGCTGGAGACCGCGGATCGCGTCCAGCCAGCCGACCTCGAAGCCAAGACCGATCGCCTTCAAGAGAAGATCGGCAAACTGCGCGAACAGATGCGCCAGCTCGATGAGACAAAGGAGCAACTCAAGAGCGAACCTGGTCAGCAGCGCTCGTTGACCGATCCGGACGCGCGCTCAATGCTTCAGTCTGGCAAGAGCACAGGCGTGGTCGGCTACAACGTCCAGACAGCGGTTGAAGGCGAGCACCACCTCATCGTGGCCCACGAAGTCACCAACGTTGGCCATGACCGAGCTCAGCTGACAAAGATGGCAGCGGCTGCACGCAATGAGATGGGCAAGAGCGAGCTCCAGGCCTTCGCCGATCGCGGCTACTTCAACAGTCTGGAGATCAAGGCCTGCGAGGACGCCGGGATCACTGCCTTCGTACCCAAGCCCATGACCTCCAATGCGAAGGCACATGGGCGCTTCGGCAAGGCCGACTTCATCTACATCGCGAAAGACGACGAATACCAGTGCCCTGCCGGTCAGAGAGCCATCTACCGGTTCAGCAGAATGGAGGACAACCTGGACGTCCGTGTCTACTGGTCCAGTGCCTGTCCAGGGTGCGCGCTGAAAGATCAGTGCACGACTTCATCATTCAGGCGCATCCGTCGCTGGGAACATGAGGCTGTGATCGAGCGGATGCAGCATCGCTTGGACAGCAAGCCCGATGCAATGACGTTGCGACGTTCGACCATTGAGCATGTGTTCGGAACGCTGAAGCACTGGATGGGCTCGACGCACTTTTTGATGAAGACGATGGCGCACGTCGGGACGGAGATGAGCCTTCATGTGCTTGCCTACAACCTCAAGCGGGTGATGAACGTCTTGGGTATTGCAGAAATGATGAGGGCGATGCGGCTGGCGGGGGGCGTGAGCCTCTTCAAGCTTGCGTTTGCGCCTCCATGAGGCGCTGAAACGGTCTCGAAATCGAGGTAAGGCGCGTATCGGCGTTGCGCAAGCCGCTGATCTCAGCACGCTGTCATTTGGATGACGGCATCGCGCGTTTCTACACAGCCTCGGCCCA
>JBBQKZ010000171.1:0-6449 GCA_038327405.1 Burkholderiales bacterium
GCAAAGATGCCCGGCACGTTGGTGGAAAACTTTTCAGTGTCCACCACGAGCTGTTTACGCTCGATGTCCAGACCCCAGTCCGAGATGGGCCCCAGCTTGGGTGACATACCCAGCAAGACCAGCAACACATCGAGCGGCACCGAGTGGGTTTGGGCCAGGGGATCGGTGACCAGCAATGCTGTGAGGCGATCGCCCTCAGATAGAAAGCCCGTGGGCTGTCCAACGATGAAGCGCATCTCGTGCCGCTCACACAATGCCCGCATGCGCGCAACGTTCTCGGGTGCTGCCTGGAAGCCATCACGCCGATGGATCAGGGTCACGCTTTCAGCTTTTCTGGTTCCTTGCGTGGCGAAGGTCGCCGCCCATTCCAGCGCGCTGTCGCCGCCACCCAGGATGACGAGGTTGCGCCCGGCCCAAGCCTCGGCTGACTTGACGCGGTAGAAAAGTTGTTTGTCATCAAACGCGTCAATGCCATCGAGCTTGAGCGCACGGGCCTGGAAAGCACCGACGCCGGCGGCGATGAACAAGGTCTTGGTGAGAAAGTGTGTGCCCTGTGAAGTGGCGATGGAAAAGCGGCCATCGTCCCGTTGCTCAACGATGGTGACCTCTTGCCCGAGGTGGAAGGTGGTGCCCAAGGGTTCAATCTGCCTGAGCAGGTTGTTCACCAGCTCCTGGCCGGTACAGACTGGAATGCCAGGAATGTCGTAGATCGGTTTGTCGGGGTACAGCTCGGCGGGTTGCCCCCCCGCGAAGGGCAGCGCGTCGATCACGTGGGCCTTGATCTCCAGCAGCCCCAGTTCGAACACCTGGAACAAGCCGACCGGGCCTGCGCCAATGACGACTGCATCGGTTTCGATGGGTTCGTCGTGCGCCATGCCGCTCAGCGCAGCAACTCGGGCAATTTGCCGGTGCGGTCTTTCCAGTCGTCGGCGTCGGGCAGCGGGGCCTTGCGCTTGGTGATGCTTTTCCAGCCAGGCAACACCGCCAGATCGGCGTTGAGCTTGGTCATGTGCAGCTGCTCCTTGGGCAGGTCTTCCTCTGCGTAGATCGCGCTCACCGGGCATTCAGGGATGCACACCGCACAGTCGATGCACTCGTCCGGGTCGATGGTGAGGAAGTTCGGCCCTTCGCGGAAACAGTCCACGGGGCAGACGTCGACACAGTCGGTGTATTTGCAGCGGATGCAGGCTTCGGTGACAACGTGGGTCATGGTGGTCTTGGGAGTCGGGGGAAGCCTTGATTTTAGGGTTTCCCGCAGGGCCGGGCAGGGGCATGGCCCTTGCCGCGGCACAAGTTAAGGAGATACAGGCTCTTTGTGGGCCTGTGAGAGCGTCAAAGCACCAGCAATGCACCCGCTGTGCGGTGAGACGCGGTGTCCACCAGCACCAGTGAACCCATGGATCGGGATCGGGTGAATGGCAAGGTGACCAGCGGTTCCTGCAGGGTGAGTTCGATGTGCCCGATGGCGTTGGGCTCCAGCTGGGCGGCGTCTTCTTCGGCGAGGGTGTGGATGTCGAGGCGGTGAACGATGCGCTTGATCTTGGCCTTGACCCAGCGGTGTCCGTGCAGCGCCCAGTAGACGCGGCCGGGCACCAGGGTTTCGTCGTCGAGCCAGGCCACGGTGGCGCGGATTTCGCGGCTGCCGGGCGACGAGCCGTCGGTGTCTTCGGCCAGCAGCCAGTCGCCGCGCGAGACGTCGACTTCGCGGTCGAGCACGATGCCCGCGCTGTGGCCGGCCAGCACGGTTTGCGGTTGGCGCACGTGGTTGAGCACCTGGGCCACCACCGCGGTCTGGCCGTTGGGCATGATGCGCACGCTCTGGCCGACTTGCACGCCACCGGTGGCCACACGACCCCAGAAGACCCGGCGGCCCTGGGTTGTGTCTGAAGAGCTGCTGAATTTCTCCACCCATTGCACGGCTAATGCAAACGGCAACGTGCTGTCGGCCGGCGTGACCGGCAGGCCTTCCAGAATCTCCAGCAGCGTGGAACCGCTGTAGCCGCACCAGCCAGCCTGTTCGCTGGCGTCGACCACGTTCCAGCCCTTGAGTGCCGAGATGGGCACGACGGCCGTGACCGGGATGCCGGCCTGAGTGGCGAACTCCCGCAATGCAGCGCTGATGTTCCTGAATGCGATCGTGCTGTCGTCCACCGCGTCGAGCTTGTTGATGGCGAACACCACCGAAGGCACACGCAACAGCTTGAGCAGCAGGCTGTGGCGGCGGGTCTGGGGCAGCAGCTTGAGCGCGGCGTCGGCCCAGGTCAGCTTGGTCGCGTCGACCAGCACCACGGCTGCGTCCGCGCTCGAGGCGGCGGTCACCATGTTGCGCGTGTACTGCTCGTGACCGGGCGCGTCGCCGATGATGAACTTGCGCGCCTCGGTGCTGAAGTAGCGGTAGGCCACGTCGATGGTGATGCCTTGCTCGCGTTCAGCCGACAGGCCATCGGTCAGCAGGGCGAGGTCGGTCTGACCGTGGCGCTGCACGCCGGCCAGGTGGTCTTGCAGCACGGCCTTGCTGTCGACCAGCAAGCGGCCGATCAAGGTGCTCTTGCCGTCGTCCACGCTGCCGCAGGTGATCAGGCGAAGGGCGGAGCGTGTGTCTTGGGGAATGGGAGCGAGTTCAGCGGTGGTCATGTCAATCCTTCGGCGAGAGATATCTGTTCAAGGGCGTCGTGGGTCCGGCTCCGCCGGCCCACAGACGCCGCCCCCCAGTGGGGGGTGACGCGCCGCAGGCGCGGCGCGGGGGGCGTCAAAAGTACCCATCTTTCTTGCGCTTTTCCATGGAGGCGTCGGACGTCTTGTCGTCCATGCGCGTGGCCCCGCGTTCGCTGACCTCGGCGGCCAGTGTCTCGATCACGATGTCGTCTGCGGTGGCGGCCAGGCTCTCCACCGGGCAGGTGCAAGTGATGTCGCCCACGGTGCGAAAGCGCACGTCGCGCAACTGCACGGTTTCGCCATCGCGCGGGGGCGTGAGTTCGGTCACAGGCACCAGCAGGCCGCGGCGGTCGACCACCTCGCGCTGGTGTGTGTAGTAGATCGAAGGCAGCGCGATGTTTTCGCGGGCGATGTACTGCCACACGTCGAGCTCGGTCCAGTTGCTGATGGGGAAGACGCGGAAGTGCTCGCCCGGCTGCAACCGCGTGTTGAACAGGGTCCAGAGTTCGGGACGCTGGGCCTTGGGCTGCCACTGGCCGAAACTGTCGCGGTGGGAAAAGATGCGCTCCTTGGCACGGGCCTTTTCCTCGTCACGGCGCGCACCACCAATCAATGCATCGAAGCGGAACTCTTCGATGGCTTCGAGCAGTGTCACCGACTGGTGCACGTTGCGGCTCTCGCCCGGGTGGGCCAGGCGTACCGTGCCGCGCGCCATGGAGTCTTCAACGCTGCGCACGATGAGTTCGGCTCCCAGCTCCTTCGCGCGCAGGTCGCGGAAGTCGGTGACCTCGGGGAAGTTGTGCCCGGTGTCGATCATGAGCAGCGGGTAGGGAATGCGGCCGGCGCCGAACGCCTTCTCGGCGCACTTGAGCATGACCAACGAGTCCTTGCCGCCAGAGAACAGCAGCGTGGGGCGCTCGAAGGCGGCCGCCACCTCGCGCAGGATGAAGATGGTTTCTTCTTCCAGCGCATCCAGGTGGGCGTTGCTCAGGTGGTGGTCGCTGGCGTGTTGCAGGGCGGTCTGGATCACGGCGGTTTCTGTGCGGGCGTTCATGTAGGGGTCCGTTCGATGGATGACACGAGGGGTTCGGTGACGGGCTGCACATGCAGTCCACATTCCTTGGCGCTTTCCTCCTCCCACCACCAGCGACCGGCGCGGAAATCCTCACCCACGCTGATGGCACGCGAGCAGGGCGCGCAGCCGATGCTGGGATAGAACTGGTCGTGCAGGGCGTTGTAGTCGAGTGCGTGCAGACCGATGAAGTGCCAGACGTCGCCCCAGGTCCATTCGACGATGGGGCTGACCTTGATGCGACCGGGCTCCTGGATGACTTCACCCACCTCAGCGCGCGCATTGGACTGCTCCCGGCGCAGGCCGGTGATCCAGCCGTCGTGACCGGCCAGAGCGCGCGCGAGCGGCTCCATCTTGCGGATGTCGCAGCAGGCTTTGCGCAGCTCGATGCTCTGATACATGGCCTCTTCGCCGTTCTTGCGCACAAACTGGATGACCGACTCCTGCCGGGGGCGGAACACCTGCACGCTGGTGCCATAGCGCCGTTCGATCCTTGGGATCAGTGCAAGGGTTTCGGCGTGCAGCTTGC
This sequence comes from Burkholderiales bacterium, assembly GCA_038327405.1. Lineage (GTDB taxonomy): Bacteria > Pseudomonadota > Gammaproteobacteria > Burkholderiales > Burkholderiaceae_C > Hydrogenophaga. The sequence goes on from JBBQKZ010000171.1 coordinate 4,257, forward strand.
CGGTCTCCAGAACAAACACGCTGGCGTCGACGTCGGCCAGGTGCAGCAGGTGCGTGACCACCATGTCTTCGGCGCCCAGGCTGGACGCCTGCGTCAGCTTGGGATGGCTGGCCGCGGTTTCGCGCAGCAGGCCGATGCTGCGCGCGACCTTGGAAGCAAAGTCGGGGGAGGGTTTGTCGTAGAGAGATAAAGCGTTCATGGCGGCGGCTTTGTTCGCTTTCAGGCGGGGACGAAGTGGGGGGCGGTGTGCACCGCGTCGCCCTGGTAGAAGGCCGGGTAGTGCGCCAGCAGCGCCTGGCCGCGAGCCAGGTTCTGGTCGGCGCGCAACACGGCCTGGGTGAAGCCACTGCGCTGCATCTGCACCAGCTGGTCGATCAACACATCGCCCGTGGCTCGAATCTCGCCCGTGAAGCCCAGGCGGCGGCGCAGCAGGAAGGCTTGGCTGAAGGCACGGCCATCGCTGAATTTGGGGAAGTGCAGTTCGATCACGGTGATGCCGCTGAGGTCGGCTTCGCGCGGGTCGGCGTCGTTCGCAAGCGAGAGGCGCTGCGTGTCGTTTTCGCTTGCCGCAAAGTCGCCGGCACTGAAGAGTTGCAGGGTCTGGCTCATGGGGTGTGTCCTCAGGCGGTGGTGGCGCGAGCAGTGCTCGTGCGAACCGCGTTGGCGGCGGTCTTGAACGGGTCGGCGCCGGTGCGGCGAAGCGTGGCCACAAAGGTCTCGCTGCCGGTGCGCTGGGCGCGGTAGGTGTCGAGCAGGGCTTCGATCACGTCGGCCACTTCGCTGGCGGCGAACGAAGGGCCGATCACCTTGCCCGGGGTGGACTCGCCCGAGAGGCGCGTGCCGTCGGAGCCACCGAGCGTGACCTGGTACCACTCCTGGCCGTCTTTGTCGACGCCCAGGATGCCGATGTGGCCGCTGTGGTGGTGGCCGCATGAGTTGATGCAGCCGCTGATGTGCAAGTCGATTTCGCCGAGGTCGTGCAGTTCGTCGAGGTCTGTGTAGCGGCCCAGGATGGCTTGCGCCAAAGGCAGCGAACGCGCATTGGCGAGGTCGCAAAAATCGCCGCCGGGGCAGGCGATCATGTCGGTGAGCAGGCCGAGGTTGGGCTTGGCCAGGCCGAGTCGGCGTGCTTCTCGCCAGAGTTCGGGCAACTGGTCGCAGCGCACCCAGGGCAGCAGCAGATTCTGTTCGTGCGTCACGCGGGCTTCGCCGGCCGAGAAACGTTCGGCCAGATCGGCGGCGCGATCCAGTTGTTCGGCTGTGGCGTCGCCCGGCGCTTGACCGAAACGCTTGAAGGACAGCGTGACCGCCCGCAAGTCGGGGTTCTGGTGCGGCTTCACGTTTTGCGTGAGCCAGCGGCTGAACTCCATGTCGTCCTCGGCCGCTGCTTTGAGGATGTGCGCGATCTTGGCGTCGGCGCTCTTGCGATCGCAGTTGAGCTTCGGCGGCACGAAGAAGGCGCTCACGCGGTCGAGTTCGGCCTGGCTGATGGTGTGCGGCGCTCCGTCTTTTTCGACGATATCGCGGTACTCGGTTTCCACCTGGTCGGTGAAGGCCTGGCCCTCGGCCTTCACCAGGATCTTGATGCGGGCCTTGTACATGTTGTCGCGGCGGCCGAAGCGGTTGTAGGCGCGCACCACGGCTTCGAGGTAGTTGAGGATCTGGTGCCAGGGCAGAAACTCGCGGATCACGCTGCCGATGATGGGCGTGCGGCCCATGCCGCCGCCCACGCGCACCTGGAAGCCCAGTTCGCCGTCCACGTTGCGCAACAGGCGCAGCCCCACGTCGTGCCACGCGGTGGCGGCGCGGTCTTCGCGTGCGCCGGTGATCGCGATCTTGAACTTGCGTGGCAGGAAGGCGAACTCGGGGTGCAGCGTGCTCCACTGGCGCATGATTTCGGCGAACGGGCGCGGGTCGGCTACTTCGTCGACCGCAATGCCGGCCAGTGCGTCCGTGGTGATGTTGCGGATGCAGTTGCCGCTGGTCTGTATGCCGTGCATGCCCACGCTGGCCAGCAGGTCCATCACGTCGGCGGCGCGAGCGAGTGGAATCCAGTTGTATTGCACGTTCTGGCGCGTGGTGAAGTGGCCGCAGCGGTCGGGCAGGGTGGGCACTTCGGAGAGCCCGGCGTTGGCCTTGGACACGTCATGCTCTTCTTTGTGGTCGAAGTCACGCGCGATTTTGGCGAGCACC
>JBBQKZ010000172.1:0-6396 GCA_038327405.1 Burkholderiales bacterium
AGCGGTCGGTGATGTAACGGTGGCTGAGCTCGGCCGCGGCGACGATCGCCGGGTCGGTGATGTCCACGCCATGGTGTACCTCGTATTTCTCCTGCAGACCGCGCAAGATGGCGATCGTCGCCTCCACGCTCGGCTCGCCGACCAGAATCTTCTGGAAGCGCCGCTCCAGCGCGGCGTCCTTCTCGATGTACTTTCGGTATTCGTCCAGCGTGGTCGCGCCGACGCAGTGCAGTTCGCCGCGCGCCAGCGCCGGCTTGAGCATGTTGCCGGCGTCCATAGCGCCTTCGGCCTTGCCGGCGCCCACCATGGTGTGCAGCTCGTCGATGAAGACGATGGTCTGGCCTTCGTCCTTGGCCAGTTCGTTCAGCACGGTCTTCAGCCGCTCCTCGAACTCGCCACGGAACTTGGCGCCGGCCAGCAGCGCGGCCATGTCCAGGCTCAGCACACGTTTGCCCTTGAGCGAGTCGGGCACCTCGCCAGCGACGATGCGCTGCGCCAGGCCTTCAACGATGGCGGTCTTGCCCACGCCGGGTTCACCGATGAGCACGGGGTTGTTCTTGGTGCGGCGTTGCAGCACCTGGATGGCGCGGCGGATCTCGTCGTCGCGGCCGATCACCGGGTCGAGCTTGCCCATGCGGGCGCGCTCGGTCAGGTCCATGGTGTACTTCTTGAGAGCTTCGCGCTGGCCCTCGGCCTCGGGGCTGTCCATCGACTGCCCGCCCCGCACGGCCGTGATGGCCGACTCCAGGCTCTTGCGGTTCAGGCCGTTCTCGTTGGCCATGCGGCCCAGATCACCCTTGCTGTCGGCCACGGCAAGCAGAAAGAGCTCGCTGGCAATGAACTGGTCACCGCGCTTGATGGCCTCTTTTTCGGTGGCCTGCAACAGCTTGCCCAGCTCCTGGCCAACCTGGACCTGGTCCTGTCCCTGCACCTCGGGCAGGCGCTTCACCGCCGCTTCAGAGGCTTTGATGAGCCCCGGCACGTTGACACCGGCACGCTGCAACAGCGACTGCGGGCCATCGGCCTGGCGCAGCAACGCGAGCAGCAGGTGGGCAGGTTCGATGTAGGCGTGGTCGGCGCCCAGGGCGAGCGTCTGGGCCTCGCTCAAAGCTTCGTGGAACTTGGTGGTGAGTTTGTCGAGTCGCATGAAGTTGCTCTCCGGGTGATCAGAATTGGTGGAGAGGTGGCGCCGCTCTCCGGTTTTTCAAGCCTGACTTCCAGCGTGCGCCGGCTGCCGACACTCCGGATTGACCCAGATCAACCAGCCAGCGGGCGGCGCCAGTACGCGTAGGGCCACGCCAGTGTGAGCCCGGCGCGACGGTACAAGGCCTGCGCCGCCAGATTGCCCGCGTCGACCTGCAGGAACACGCCAGCCAGGGCCCGCCGGCTCGCTTCCGCCGCCATGGCGTGCAGGATGCGCCCTGCCAGGCCCTCACCCCGCCGGGCGGATGCGGTGCGCATGCCGTGCACGCCCAGCCAGCCGTGGCCGAACGACGCTGCGCCGCAGGCCACGGTCTGCCCTTGTTCCCGCACGGACGCATACAGGGTTCCAGTGGCTCGTCCGAGCGATCGCGAGCGGCTGGCTCCGTCGGTCAGGTCCAGGCCTTCGCCCAGAAACATGGCCATCCAGCCGGCATCGGGTGCGCTGTCCAGTTCGGCAGGCGGGCCGGCGGGCAAGGCCAGCAAGCGATTCACCTCACCTGTCATGGTCAGGGTGGGTTGTTCCCGCCGCCAGCCTTGCTGGACGAGGGCTTCGTGCCACGGCTGAAAGGCCAGCAGGTCGGGCAGGCGCAGCCGGGGTTCAAACCCCAGCGCGGCGTAGCGCGCCAGGATGGCGGGCAACAGCCCGGTGTCGTGCAAACCGTGGTGCAAGGGAACCGCGCTGCGGGCGCGGCCCACGGTGCCACTGTCCATCGGCAGCAACCAACCCGGGAGAGAATCCACGACCTCGGGGGCAACCGCCTGCAGCGTGGCGCGTTCGATGGCTTCGATGGCAAAGGCATCGAGCATGACCTGGTAGCTGAGGTTCAGCTGTTGCTGACCTGAATGCCCCAGCGCGCCAGCGCCGCGTCGTCGCTCACGCGGGCATCCACCCAACGAGCGCCTTCGGGCGTCTGTTCCTTTTTCCAGAAGGGCGCCTGGGTCTTGAGGTAGTCCATGAGGAACTCGCAGGCCTGGAAGCTCTGGCCCCGGTGCGCCGAGCTCACGATCACCAGCACGATCTGGTCCAGCGGCTGCAACAGACCGACGCGGTGGATCACGCGCGCACCGAAGATGTCGAAGCGTTGGTGCGCTTGGTCGATCATGCCTTCGATGGACTTCTCGGTCATGCCTGGGTAGTGCTCCAGCTCCATCGTGCTCACGCTTTGGCCATCATTGCGGTCACGCACGGTGCCGATGAAACTGCAGACCGCGCCAATGCCCTTCTCCTTGTCACGCAGTCGGGCGACTTCGGTGCTGAGGTCGAAGTCTTCGGTCTGGATGGAGACGCGGGCGTTCACGGTCAGCCCCCTGTGACAGGCGGGAAGAAACCGACCTCGGCGCCTTCGCTGAGGGATGCAGCCTCATCGCTCATCGTATGGTTGAGCGCCACACGCACCGAGCGGCCTGGCGCGAGCGCATCTGCGTAGGCGCCACCGCGCGCCACCAGCTCTGCCCGCAGCGCTGCCAGCGTGCCAGCCTGCGTGTCGAAGGATTCGCTGCCGGTGCCCAAGGCCTCGCGGATGGAAGCGAAATAGCGAAGCTGGACTTTCATGTGAGCAGGTCTGACAAAGAGATGAATGAAACCGGATCACCGTGGGCGATCGTGGTGCCGGCCGGGTTGTCGACCAGCCCATCGGCCCAGACGGCCGAGGTGAGCACACCCGAACTCTGGTTGGGAAACAAATCGAGTCCACCCGCAGCGTTGCGGCGCACGCGCAGGAACTCGCGGCGCTTGTCCGCCTTGTTCAAGGTGAAGTGCGCAGGCAGCGAGGTGGCTTTGAGCGCTGTCGATTCGACGCCTTGCAATCGCAACAGGAAGGGTCGCACCAGCAGCAGGAAGGTCACAAAACTGGAAACCGGGTTGCCGGGCAGGCCGATGAAATGACAAGGCTCTGCAGCTGCAGCGCCAGCGTCGCGCTTCACGGTGCCATAGGCAAACGGCTTGCCCGGCTTCATGGCGATCTGCCAGAGGTCCAGGCTGCCGAGCTGCTGCACCGACGGTTTGATATGGTCTTCTTCGCCCACCGAAACACCGCCGCTGGTGAGGATCAGGTCGTGGTGGTCTGCTGCAGTCTTGAGGGCGGCCAGTGTGGCCTGGCGGTTGTCGGGCACGATGCCGAGGTCGCTCACCTCACAGCCCATTCGGCGCAACAAGGCGCGCAGGAAAAAGCGGTTGGAGTTGTAGATGGCGCCTGGCCTCATGGCCTCGGGCACCACTTCGCCGGGCATCACGAGTTCATCGCCAGTGGAAAACAAGGCCACGCGCGGGCGCGCCGCCACGCTCACGTGGGCCAGGCCCAGGCTGGCTGCCAGGCCCAGGCTCGCCGGGGACAGGCGCTCTCCCCGGGCCAGCACCACGGCGCCGCGCGTCACGTCTTCACCAGCGCGGCGCACCCACTGTCCTGGGTGGGGCACCGCCTGAATGTGCACGCCGTGGATGTCGCCGCCAACGTCGACGGTGTCTTCCTGCATCACCACCGCATCGGCACCGGCGGGCATGGATGCACCGGTAAAGATGCGTGCGCAGGTGCCTGGCTCCAGCGGCTCTGCCGGGTGGCCGGCGGCGATGCGTTGCGTCACGGGCAGCACCTTGCCGGGCTCGGTCACGTCGGCCGCACGCAATGCGTAACCGTCCATGGACGAGTTGTCGTTGGGCGGTACCTGCAGCGCGGACACGAGGTCTTGCGCCAGCACGCGGCCGTCGGCGTCGAAGGTGGCCAACGTCTCGGTGACTTGAAGTGGCAAGGCATGCGCCAACACATTGGCCAGAGCGTCGTCCAGCGACATCAGAGGCGCGCGGTGTTGGGGAGGTGAGGACGAGGTCATAGGCTCAACGGGGTGCGGTATGCAAACCGCTCTGCATTGTCGACCAACCACGCAGCCACGTCATCGGCCACATTCAAATCCAGCACGGTGCAATGGGCTGCAACCGGCAAGGCTTCCGGGTGGTCGGTGGCGATGGCCACGATGTGCGGGTCTTCGGGAAAGCGCAGCGGCTTGCCATTGGCCTGCCGCCACACTTCGACCTTGGGCAGGTCGCTCTGCTTGAAACCTTCCACCAGCACCCAGTCCACATCGGAGCGCAGTTGAGCGAGCAGATCGTGCACCGAATGCTCAACCCTGGCTTCGAGCTCGCGCATGAGCACCATCCGCCTGGGCGATGCGGCGAGCACCTCGAAGGCACCGGCCTCCCGGTGCCGCCAGGTGTCCTTGCCCGGGTGATCGATGTCGAAACTGTGGTGCGCATGCTTGACGACCGACACGCGCTGACCCCGGAGCTTGAGCGCGGGAATCAGTTGCTCGACCAACGTTGTTTTGCCCGATCCAGAGAAGCCGGCGAATCCAACGACCCTCATGCGCGGGCGCAATGCTCGGCCACATAGGCCTGCACGGCGGCCGTGCTCGCCGGCATCACACGCACGCGCTTGGGCAGGTCTTCAATGCCTTCGAACTGCGGCGGGCGGTACGGTTGCTGTCCCAGCGCTTCCACGATGGTCTCGGCGAACTTGATCGGCAGCGCAGTCTCCAAAACAATCATCGGCACGCCAGCCAGCAGATGCTCGCGCGCCACCTTCACGCCATCGGCGGTGTGGGTGTCGATCATCACGCGGTGGCGCTTGAACACATCGCGGATCGTGTCGAGGCGGTTTTCGTGCGTGCTTTTGCCGCTGCGAAAACCGTATCGAGCAACGGCGTCGGAAAACGCGGGATCGGCGCTGAGGTCAAAGTGGCCATCTCGAGCCAGCGCATCGCCGAACAAGGCCTTCACGCGTACACCGTCTCGGCCCAGCAGGTCGAACACGAAGCGCTCGAAGTTGCTCGCCTTCGAAATGTCCATCGAGGGGCTGGAAGTTTCGTGTGTGTCAGCGCTGCCACGAACGCGGTACACGCCGGTGCGGAAGAACTCGTCGAGCACGTCGTTCTCGTTGGTCGCCACCACCAGTTGGTCGATCGGCAGGCCCATCTGGCGCGCCACATGACCGGCACACACGTTGCCGAAGTTGCCACTGGGCACGGTGAAGCTCACGCCCTCCGATCGCCCTGAACCTGTCGAAGGGTCGGTCGCCTGGAAGTAACCGGCGAAGTAGTAAACGACCTGTGCGAGCATGCGCGCCCAGTTGATCGAATTGACTGTTCCGATCTTGTGCGCACGCTTGAACCCCAGGTCGTTGCTGACGTTCTTGACAATGTCCTGGCAGTCGTCGAACACGCCTTCGATGGCAATGTTGTGGATGTTGTCGTCCATCAGGCTGAACATCTGGGCCTGCTGGAACGGGCTCATGCGCCCGTGCGGGCTCAGCATGAAGACGCGCACCCCGCGCTTGCCGCGCATGGCGTACTCGGCCGCGCTGCCCGTGTCGCCCGAGGTGGCACCCAGGATGTTGAGTTCTTCACCGCGGCGCGCCAGTTCGTATTCGAACAGGTTGCCCAGCAACTGCATCGCCATGTCCTTGAAGGCAAGCGTGGGGCCGTTGGACAGCGCTTCCAGGTAGAACCCTGACTCCAGCTTCTTCAGCGGCACGATCTGCGGCGTGCCGTACACCGCTTCGGTGTAGGTCTTCTCGCACAGGGCGCGCAGATCCGCAGCGGGAATGTCGTCGATGTAGAGCGACAGCACCTCGAAGGCAAGCGCTGCATAACCACCCGCAGCACCCTGGTTGAACACCTGGCGCCAGCGAGCTAGCGTGGTGGCATCGACTTGAGGGTAGCGTTCAGGCAGGTACAAGCCACCGTCGGGCGCCAGGCCTTCGAGCAGGATCTCGCAGAAATGCCTGCGCCCCGGGTCGCCGCGCGTGGAGAGGTACAGCATCAGTTCAACTCTTCCTTGCGGATGCGCACGATGGGCGCCAGCACGGTGGGCAACTTTTGCAGCTGCGCCAGTGCGTCGTTCATGGTGCCTTCCCGGGTGTTGTGCGTGAGGATGATCAGGTCTGTAGACGTGCCACCTTCGCCGCTGACCTCGTCGGCCTCGCGCTGCAGCACTGCGTCGATGCTGATACCGGCGGTCGCCAGCAACCCCGTGACCTGGGCCAGCACGCCGGCCTCGTCGGCCACGCGCAGGCGCAGGTAGTAGCTTGTCACCACCTCGCTCATGGGCAGCACGCTCAGGTCGCTCATGGCATCGGGGTGAAAGGCCAGATGCGGCACGCGGTGGTGCGGGTCGGCCGTGTGCAGGCGGGTGATGTCCACCAG
>JBBQKZ010000173.1:0-6290 GCA_038327405.1 Burkholderiales bacterium
GCCGCCTGCCGAGGCACCCAGACCCACGGTGCGTGTGGCGCTCGGCGCTTTGTGGCTCGTACCTGGGCTCGGGGTTGCGTTCATATCAAGTTGTCGCGGCAGGTCATTGACCCGAGCGCCCATTGCGCCGTTTTCCAGCAAAAGCGGATCAAAAGGCTTGCCAGGCCTGCGATCACGCGGCGATCTTCTCGGGCAACAGCCGGTCGTACTCAACTTTCACCACGTGGTAGCACTCACAAGTGCGCTGCTCCAACTTTGCCCGATCCAGCACGGTGATGTGGCCGCGTGAGTAGCGGATGAGACCTGCACTTTGAAGCTTGAGCGCCGCTTCTGTCACTCCTTCACGGCGCACGCCCAGCATGTTGGAGATGAGTTCCTGCGTCATCACCAGCTCACTCCCGGGCAAACGGTCGAGGCTGAGCAACAGCCAGCGGCACAGCTGCTGGTCCAGCGAGTGGTGACGATTGCACACCGCGGTCTGGCTCATCTGCGTGATCAACGCCTGGGTGTAGCGCAACATCAGATGCATCACCGGGCTGGAACGCTCAAATTCGCTTTGAATGGCACTGGCTCTCAGCCGATAGCCCACGCCGGCGCTCTGCACCACAGCTCGGCTCGAAGTTGAGCCTCCACCCATGAAGGAGGAGATGCCCACCACGCCCTCAAAGCCCACCACCGCGATCTCCGCCGAAGCACCGCTCTCGAGCACGTAGAGGAGCGAGACGATCGCGCTGATGGGGAAGTACACATAAGTAGCCTGTGAGCCCGGTTCGGAAAGCACTTTTCCAAGCGGCAGATCGACCAGTTCCAGCAGGGGCTGCCAACGTTGCCATTCCGCATCCGGCAGCGAGGCCAGCAGGTGGTTCCGGCGAGGATTGTCGGATTCGATCATTCGGTTTCCTTCCGTTGGTTCTGGGCGCAGACAGTGGCCTACCTTTGTGACATTAAGTTCCTTTTGGACGCAGGGGTTGCGACCATCCGTCTGATCGGCAGCGAACACACCACACGGAATGCCCCATGACCGCTGAAACCCACACAGCAGCCATTCGGCCCAGCGCCCGTCGCCGCAACCAACAGCCGCTTTGGAGCAGTGAGCGCTGGTGCGCCAGAGCCAGGCTCGGCAACACCATCGCCGTCAAGGCGTGAGCCGCCATGAGCGCCTGTGGCTACCCTAAGGCAGCGCAGGCATGAACCGGCGGCCTGGTCAGGGCGCGCCGCAGGCAGTGCGAAGGCTGCTGCCTTCAGCCCACCCGGATCAGCTTCTTGTTGACGAACTCCTGGATGCCGGCGCCCGACAGTTCGCGCCCGTAGCCGGAGTTCTTCACCCCACCGAACGGCAGGTCCGGCATCGACACGGCGGCCGAGTTGATGAACACCATGCCGGTGTCGATCTGGCGGGCCACGCGCTTGCCGCGTTCCACATCCTGCGTGAACACCGAGCCGCCCAGGCCGAACGGCGAATCGTTGGCCAGTGCCACGGCCGCGGCTTCGTCGGGCACGCGGAAGAACAACGCCACCGGGCCAAAGAATTCCTGCATGTAGGTCGGGTTGTCCGCGGCAATGTCCGTGAGGATGGTGGGCTGCATGAAGGCGCCGCGCTGTCCCTCGATGCGTTGGCCACCCATCACGATCCGCGCGCCGTTGCTCACAGCTTCGTCCACCTGGCCCAGCAGCGCTTCAAGGGCTTGCGCCGACGACAGCGGAGCCAGCGTGGTGTTGCGGTCCATGGGGTCGCCCGCTTCGAAACCTTGCATCGCGGCCTGGAACTTCTCCAGAAAACGGTCGGCCAAGGCTTCGACCACGATGAAACGCTTGGATGCCGTGCAGGCTTGCCCGCTGTTGCCCATGCGGCCGCTCACCGCGTGTTTCACGGCGTTGTCCAGGTTGGCGTCGTCCAGCACGATGAACGCGTCGCTGCCGCCGAGCTCCAGGGTGGACTTCTTCAGGTTCTTGCCGGCGCGCTGGGCCACCACGGCGCCTGCACCTTCGCTGCCGGTCAATGCCACGGCCCGGATGCGGTCATCGTCGATGACCTTGGCGACCTGGTCCTTGGTGATGAACAGGTTGGTGTACGCACCTGCGGGTGCACCCGCCTCTTCGAGCAGGCGCTCGAAGGCCAGTGCACATTGCGGGACGTTGGACGCGTGCTTGACCATCACCACGTTGCCCGCCATCAGGTTGGGGGCGGCAAAGCGCACGATCTGGTAGTAGGGGTAGTTCCACGGTTCCACGCCGAACAGCACGCCGATCGGAGCGCTTTCCACGAAGGCCTCGCCTTTGGCCGTGTTGAGCTTCTCCGGCGCCAGGAAGGCCTCTGCGTGTTCGGCGTAGTAGTCGAGGATGGCCGCGCTCAACTTGACCTCACCCTCGCTCTGCGCGATCAGCTTGCCCATCTCCAGCGTGATGAGCTGGGCGAACTCTTGTGTTCGCTCGCGCAGGATGGCGGCTGCGCGGGACAACACCGCCTTGCGCTCGGCAAAACTCTTGTGACGCCAGACGTCTTCAAAACAGGTGTGTGCCGCCGCCAGCTTGGCCTGCAGCTGTGCGTCGTCGATGTCGTCGAACGACTTGTTGATCTGACCGTTGTAGGGGTTGGTGCTTTGATAGGCCATGGGCTCTCCGGTGTTGGGTTGGGGACAGGGCGCTTCAAGCGGCCTGGAGCTGCGCCAGCACGGCGCGCGCGGCAGCGGCCGACGAGGCGGGGTTTTGTCCGGTGATCAGGTGGCCATCAGTGACCACGAACGACTGCCAGTCGTCACCCTTCTCGTACAGACCTCCATTCGCCGTGAGCATGTCCTGCACCAGAAACGGAACGATCTTTGTCAGCTGCACGGCTTCTTCTTCGGTGTTGGTGAACCCGGTGACTTTTTTGCCCTTGACCAGTGGCGAGCCGTCGGCCGACTTGGTGTGACGAAACACGGCCGGTGCGTGGCACACCGCCGAAACCGTCTTGCCGGCGGCGAACATGGTCTCGATCAGCTGGATGGACTGTTTGTCCTCGGCAAGGTCCCAAAGGGGGCCATGGCCGCCGGGATAGAAGACGGCGTCGAAACCCTCGCCGGACACCTCGGCCAACACGGTGGTGTGGGCCAGCGCCTTCATGGCGGCCGGGTCATCCTTGAAGCGGCGGGTGTCATCGGTCTGAGCGTCTTCGGCGTCGCTGGTCGGGTCCAGGGGGGGCTGCCCACCCTTGGGAGAAGCGAGCACGATCTCGGCGCCGGCGTCCTTGAAGACGAAGTAGGGCGCAGCAAATTCCTCCAGCCAGAAACCGGTCTTCTTGCCCGTGTTGCCGAGCTGGTCGTGGGAGGTCAGGATCATCAGAATCTTCATGGGGTTTCCTTGGTTGGGGTTGCGCCATTGTGCGGCGGTGCTCTTGGTGAGTCTGCCGGCATCAAGCCGCAGCCGTCTGTTCGACAGCGCACGAGGCGCAACGGCCCGCCAACGGAGCAATCAACACATGACGGCATGGGGGCGGTCAGGTCGTGTAGTCGCCGCTGGCTTCGGGCTGAAACAGCAGAGAGACAATTTCTGCCGCGCACGCGTCCCCGTTGGGTGTGCGCCAGCGGGCGATGGCACCCACGCGCTGCCCGAGCAGGCTGGCGCCCACCGGAGAGAGCACGGAGATGAAGCCCAGGTGGGGCTCGGCATCAGCTGGGTAACACAGCGTGAGCTTCTGGTGCTGGTGGGCGTCGAGGTCTTCGAGCACCACCTGCGAGTACATCGTGACGACGTCGGCCGGAATCTCGCGCGAGGGCACGAGGTCCAGGGAGTCGAGTGTGTCGACCAGTTCGGGCGGAAGTTGTGCGTCGCGCAGCTTGTTCAGGCGGACGAAGTCGATCTCGGTGAGCAGACGCTCACCAGCAAGGTTCTTGTGCATGGGGCACTCCAACTGGCGCAGTCCCGCCAGGCCCATCAGCTTGCGACAGGCCACAGCGCTGCCTGCTGCGAGGAGCAGGCGAGCTGCCGTGAGGGCAGTGAGGGTGGGGAGAAAACGCATGGGCCGAATGTAGGCCGGCACAAGCATGTTCGTGTCGGCGCACCTGTGTTCCTCACCGTACATACGCGGTCAACGTCTTTGTCTACATTGGTGCTCGTCTGAGCGACGCTTCGCCCTGGGGTTCTTGCTGCAGGTACGCACGTGAGGTCGTCATGAAAATTCATCGTTCAGTCCAACCAGTCACCCTGGGAAAAACGCAAAGTCGCGTGGGTCTGTCGGGGGCGTTGGTGCCCACCTCCAGCGAGATCAGGCTCAACGATTTGCTGGCAGCTTTGCCCGAGGCTCAAATCGAGCGCTGGCTGCCGCACCTGGAGCTGGTGGAGATGCCGCTGGGCGCGGTGTTGTATGAATCGGGCAAGCTGGAAACGCATGCTTACTTTCCCACCTCCGGCATTGTTTCGCTGCTGTACGTGATGAAGAACGGCGACTCCGCCGAGATTGCCGTGGCTGGCAATGAAGGCATGGTGGGGGTTGCCCTTTTCATGGGGGGCAAAACCACCACCAGCCGGGCGGTGGTGCAGGCCGCCGGCCTGGGTTACCGGTTGAAGGCCTCGCACCTGTCTGAAGCCTTTGATCTCGGTGGGCCTCTGGCCAAGCTGCTGTTGCGGTACACCCAGGCCCTGATGACCCAGATGGCACAAACAGCCGTGTGCAACCGGCACCACTCGCTGGACGAACAGCTCTGCCGCTGGATGCTGCTGAGTCTGGACCGGCTGCCCGGCAACGAGCTGGCCATGACCCAGGAACTGATCTCCAACATGTTGGGCGTGCGCCGCGAAGGCGTGACCGAGGCGGCCCTGAAGATCCAGGCGGCCGACATCATCAGCTATTCGCGCGGGCGCATCAAGGTGCTGGACCGCTCGGGGCTGGAGCGACGATCCTGTGAGTGTTATGCGGTGGTGAAGGGTGAGTACGACCGGCTGCTGCCTCACCAGATGGCGGGTTGAGCGCAAGGGAGCCCGTGCGGGTGAGGGTTGGCCAGCGCCGACCAGGGTGGACGGCGCGGCACCATGCAAGTTCAGCTCAGGCGCGGGTCGATCCAGGGCTCGGTTCCGTGGTAGCCATGAATGCCCTTCACCAGCTCGCGTCGAGCACGAAGCGCTTGTTGACGGTCTCCAGGGTCGATGCATCCCAGGGCACAGCAAACAGTTTTTCGCCCATGCCCAGGAAGCCGCCGAATGAGAGCACCGCCCACCGTCGAGCCAATGGGATCCGCTGTGCGTCGACGCGTGACCAATGTCGCCTATATTGGTTGGACATGAACGCCACCCTTCTTCCATTCAGCCCCGATGCAGCCAGGACCCGCGATGACCTGGGTTGCCTGGTGATCGACGTCGAAGCCGTGCGTGTCGACACTGCCCTGGCCGTGGTGACCGGGCGTTCCGGTGTGACCGGTGCGGAGCGCAACCGCGCGCAGTCCTGATGGAGAGCCTGACCATCGGTCCGGTTCAGGCCGGCGTCTGCCCGGTGCGGGACATGCAGGGTCGACAAGTCGGCAACCTGAAGCTCATTGGCGGGCGATGGAAGTTCAAGGCCATTGGCCAGGACGCACAAGGCCAGGTCATCCCCGGAGGCGGGCCACTGACCGAGCGGCACAACATGAGCTTTGACCGGCTGGACACCACCGAGATCGTCACCCTGCTGATTGTCGGGCGATGAGAGCCGCTCCAGACTGAACTCAGTCGTATGGGCAAATCACCTGAAAGGCTGCAGAGCTCGTTAACGGCCATTCACCTGCAACCGTCCGTATGGCAGTTGTGCAACCAGGACCGGGCGCTCAAATGGCTTTGACTGCCTTTTTTGCTGGGACTGGTTGGTGGGAATGGCAGCGACTGAAGCAGGCCATCCAATGATTTCCCTGCTGGGCGAAATGCACCTTTTCATCCAGAATCGTGGCGATGAGCCCCCCACTTGGCCAAGCAGTTCAGCCAGAACGGTTTCGAGATCGAAAGCGCTGGGGATGGCTGCTGTCGGTCATCGGACCGAGCATCGCAACCCTTGGCCCGCTGGCTCACAAGTTGGGGGCAACAAGCTTCTGGTGGTTTGCGTTGCCCCTTGTTCTGTTTTATGGGTTGATCCCTCTCGCTGATTGGTGGTTGGGAGAGGACCTGACCAATCCACCCGAGTCCTTTGTTCCAGAGCTGGAAGCTGACGCCTACTACCGGTGGATTCTTTACGCTACGGTCCCCGTGCTCTGGGCTTCTGTGCTTTTCAACCTGGTGTACCTTGCCACCCATGAGATACCACCTGCTGCGTGGTTGGCCCTGGTGATGGCGACCGGCTCAGTTTTGGG
>JBBQKZ010000174.1:0-6177 GCA_038327405.1 Burkholderiales bacterium
AACTGAACCGTACACTTCAAGCAAAGGAAACACCATGGCCAAAGAAGAACTGATCGACATGATGGGCATCGTCAACGAGGTGCTGCCCGACACGCGCTTTCGTGTGACGCTGGACAACGGTCACCAGCTGATTGCCTATTCGGCAGGCAAGATGAAGAAGAACCACATCCGGATCCTTGCGGGTGACCGGGTTTCGCTCGAACTCTCGCCCTACGACCTGAGCAAGGGCCGCATCAACTTCCGCCACATTGAAGGCCGCGGCCCGATGGTGCCGCGCAAGCCCCGCTGATCTTTTTTTGAGTCAGTGATGACAGCGCCCGGGCCGGCGCTGTCTTGCTTTGTGCGCCGCCTCAAGCGTTGGCGCTCAAGCGCTCCCTGCGTGCACGCACGGCGGCTGCCAGCCCCTGCAGCACAGGCACGGTTTGATCGAACCCGATGCAGGCATCGGTCACGCTCACCCCCTCCCGCAGCGCCTGGCCCGGCACGATGTCCTGCCGTCCTTCGTGCAGGTGGCTCTCGATCATCACACCCATGATGCGGCTGTCGCCCGCGGCCACCTGGGCCGCCACGTCGGCCGCCACCTCGATCTGCCGTTGGTGTTGCTTGCTGCTGTTGGCGTGTGACACATCCACCATCACCTGCTCTCGCAAACCCGCTTTGCTCAGCAGCGCACAAGCCGCATTCACATCGGCTGCGCTGTAGTTGGGTTGTGCGCCGCCACGCAGGATCACATGGCAGTCGTCGTTGCCTCGGGTCTCGAAAATCGCAGCCTGCCCCATCTTGGTCATGCCCATGAACGCGTGTGAGGCCTGAGCGGCCTGGATCGCGTCCGAGGCCACCTTCACACCACCGTCGGTGCCGTTCTTGAAGCCCACCGGGCAGCTCAGTCCACTGGCGAGCTGGCGGTGGCTCTGGCTCTCGGTGGTGCGCGCGCCGATGGCGCCCCAGCTCACCAGGTCGCTGATGAACTGCGGGCTGAGCAAATCCAGAAACTCCGTGCCCACCGGCAGGCCCAGCGCCAGGATGTCGAGCAACAAGGCCCGCGCCATCTCCAGCCCTTCGTTGATCGCAAAGCTGCCATCCAGGTGCGGGTCGTTGATGTAGCCCTTCCAGCCCACCGTGGTTCGTGGCTTCTCGAAGTACACGCGCATGACCACCAGCAAATCGTCCTGCAGGGCGTCGGCTTGCGCCTTCAGCAGGCGCGCGTATGTCATGGCCTGGTCGTGGTGGTGGATCGAACAGGGCCCGACGACCACGACCAGGCGGTCGTCCTGGCCATGCAGCACGCTGGTGAGGGCGCCACGGCTGGTTTCGACCAGCGCCTGGACGGCATCGGTGGCGGGCTGCCATTCCTGCAACAGCGCGGGGGTGATCAGCGGGCGGACCGCGCCGATGCGCAGATCGTCGATGCGGGTGGTGTCGTGGGTGGACGGCGCGGCGGGGGGAATATGGGTTTTCATACAGGCGGAGGTGACAGGCGCGTGAGAAAGCTGTGCCGGGGTTCCGGGAATGGCGAACAAATCACTGTGCGGGGGATTTTGGGGCCTGGGCGGGCTCAAGACGTCGGCGCGCCCACCGAAACAAGTGGTCACAGGTCCGCCGGGGGCCATTCGTTGAGGTTCCATATGAATATTTTCAGTTGTTCACTTGTGATGTTGGCCACGTGCATGGCGCTTCCTGTTGGGGCCCAATCGGTGCCGGCGGCGGATTCGCCCTCGTGGCAGAAGCCGGCAGGCGAGCTGTGGCTCAACGTGGGTGGCTTTTCGCGCCACTTCAAGCGTCAGGCAGGGCACAACGAAAACAACGCGGGTCTGGGGCTGGAGTACCGCACCAGCCCCGAGCTCTCGTTCATGGCGGGCAGCTACCGCAACAGCGTGCGCAAGAACACCACCTATGCCGCGGTGAACTGGCAGCCGTTGTCGATGGGTTCGTTCAAGCTCGGCGCGGCCGTCGGTTTGATGAACGGCTACCCGGCCATGAACCGCGGCGGCACCTTTTTTGCAGCCCTGCCCATGGCGACCTGGGAGGGTCGGCGCTTCGGCGTGAACCTGGGCCTGATTCCGTCGATGAAGGACGTCGACGGCGCGGTGGTCCTGCAGTTCAAGCTGCGCCTGAAGTGATTGCCTCGGGCGCCGCACCGCGCCGGGCACCGAAGAAACGGGGCAGCTGGTTGCGCGCGCAACGCTGCAGACCCATCAGGTAGTCGTGATCCGGTTGCGCCACGCCGTGGCGCATGCGCAGGTCGTGCTGGATGCGTGCCAGCAGCTCGGCCGCCATCTCGGCATCGGCCATGGCGCGGTGGGCCTGACCCGTGCGCGGCAGACCGAAGTGATCCACCAGCACGCCCAGTTTGTGGCTCGGTGCCTGCGGGTACAGGCGCCGCGAGAGCAGCACCGTGCAGGCAAAGGCGTGTGTCGCGTGCTCGCCGGCCCTGGCCAGTTCGGCCGTCCAGAAGCGGCGATCAAAAGACGCGTTGTGCGCCACCATCGGTGCATTGCCCACAAAACGCGCGGCGTCGCGCATCACGGCTTCGGCCGCGGGTGCACGGGCCACCATGTCGTTGCTGATGCCGGTGAGTTGCGTGATGAAGGCGGGGATGTGCACGCCGGCGTTCATCAGGCTTTGAAACCGGTCCACCACGCGGCCTTGTTCGGTGATGACGATCGCCACTTCCGTGGCACGGTCGCCCATGCCTGGCGAGATGCCGGTGGTTTCGAAGTCGATGACGGCGATCGGTGAAGGCATGGACAAGCAGACTCAACTTTGGACTGGACGGGTGTCTGCAGCGATGTGGGGAGCTTACCCCTGAGCCACCGGCTCTGCGGGCTCGCACGACTCGCCTTCGGTCTGCGCCTTGCACGGCAGCTCTGCGCGGATGTGCGTGCCCTGGCCGGGGCTGCTGTCGATCTCCAGCCGCCCGGCGTGGGACTCCACACGCACGCGCATGCCGATCAGGCCATGGTGGCTCGCGGGCACGCTGTTGGCGTGAAAGCCGCAGCCGTCGTCGCGCACGCCCACCCGCACCCAGTCATCCATGGCTTCCAGACGCACCCACACATGGCGTGCGCGTGCGTATTTGCTGATGTTGGTGATCGACTCCTGCACCAGACGGAACACGGTGAGCTCGCATTCCTTGTCCAGGCTGACCGATTCGAGGTCGGTGGAGACGGGGATGCCCAGGCTGCTGGCGGCGTCCTCGCACAGCACCTCGAGCGCGGACACCAGACCCAGCTGGTCGAGCGATGAGGGGCGCAGGTTTTCGATGATGCGGCGCTTGACGGCAATGCCTTCGTTGAGCCGCTGTTCGATACCGCTCATGCGCTCCTGCGCTTGTGGCGGCAGCTCGGGGATCCGGCGCAGACGGGCCAGCTCCAGCTTCATGGCGGTGAAAAGACCGCCGAGCTCGTCGTGCAGCTCGCGCGCCATGCGTCCGCGTTCGTCCTCCCGCGTGGAGACGAGGTGGCCGGCCAGTTCACGCAGCTCGGCGGTGCGCAGGGCCACCTGGGACGCGAGGTGCTCACTTTCGCGTGCCTTCTGGGCATCGCTGTAGCGCAGTTGCCGGGTGAACAGCACCAGGCCCAGCACCGACACGAGCACCAGCACGTGCAGCGCCACGCGGTTGATCATGATGGCGTCGAACAGCGACACCCGGGCCGTGTGCTGCAGCGCCGCGGCCCGGCCCAGGACCTGGTCGAATTCTCCCCGCAGTTCGATGTAGCTGGAGCGTCCCCGGTCGCTGCTGGCCATCAGGCGGGCCTGGGTGCGCTGGCCCCGCTCGGCCGCGTCCATCCACGCTTCCATGGCCGTCACCCGGGCCTGAATGGCCATGCGTACGGCCTCCACCGACACGGTGCGCTGCGGGTCGACATCGGCGATCAGCTGGAAGGCGCCGGCCTGCGCCTCTGCCAGGTCAACGATGGATTCTCGGTAGTCATCGCGGTCGGCCGCCTGCCCGTTGATGAGGAAAGCCCGCGCTGCCAGCTCGGCGTCGGTCAGGCTCTGCAGCACACGCCCGGCCTGCAGGCGTGCGTCGGTCAGCGCGATGCCCTGCGTCAGGGTGGTGCGCGAATGCTGGTAAGCGCCTTCGATCACCACCACGGCGAGCACCGCCAGGGCCATCACCACCGGCATCACATACCGCGTGCGCGCCACGCGCTCGATCGACGACTTGATCATCCCGGCTCCCGGCGGCCACGCGACGCGCGAGCCTGGTTGTTGTTGAGTGTCCTAGCGCAGGTCGCCCGGCTGGGTGGCCGAACCGTCGGAGACCCGCGCGCAGTAGCTGATGAGGTCGTCCAGCTCGCAGGACTTGTCGAACACCCGGTCGGCACCCAGTGCCGCGCAGCGCCTGCGAATGTCATCGCTGGCATAGTTGGTCAACACCACCCTTCTGGCTGTCAAGTGGTTGTCCTGAGCCGCCTTGAGCACGCCCAGTCCCGAGCCGGACAGCAGGAATATATCGACGATCAGCAGGTCGAGCGAGTCACCCTCGCCGCGCAGCCAGCGCAACGCGCCGGTTTCGTCCCTGGCATGCCCCACCACCTCCACCTCGGTCAGTTCCTGCAGCGTGGACACCAGGTTGTCGTAGATCACCTGATTGTCTTCAACGATGAAGGTCTTGAGGGCGGGCATGGCGGCGTCAGGGTTCATGAAATGGTGCGGGGCGCCCGCGCATTGCTGCGAAGTGCGCCCCGAGAGCTTGGTTGAAAAATCCCTTTCCGTCTGTAGGTGGCGTCCTACAGCGCGCGGTTCGGCGACGGTCAGCGCACCAGGATGTCGTTGCGGACCGCCTGCACACCCGGGGTGGAGCGGGCCAGCCGCTCAGCCGTGGCGCGCTCGTCGGCCGACTTGGCGAAGCCCGAGAGCTGCACCGTGCCTTTGAGCGTTTCCACGCTGATGGACGTGGCGCTCACCGACTTGTCTTCGGCCATGCGCGCCTTCACCCGAGTGGTTATGGTGGCATCGTCGATGTAGGAGCCCACGGTCTGCTGGTCGCGGGCGACCGCGCAGCCGGTGAGTTGAACGAGGGAGACGGTGGCGGCGATGGCCAACACGGTGTGTGCAATTTTCATGGTGTCCTCCAGGTGATTTGTGTGGTTGGTGATCAGCTGTTCTTGCCCAGGGTCAGGCGGTTGTCCACCGTCACCACGCCATCGACGGCAGCGGCCAGGGTGGTGGCGCGGGCGCGGGAGGCCTCGTCAGGGGCGGTGCCCTTCAGCGCGACGTTGCCGGCCTCGGTGTCCACATCAATCTTCAGTGCGCTGAGCTGGTCGTCCGCGGCGAGGGCAGCGTTCACCTTGGCGGTGATGGCCAGGTCGCCTGCGGTGTCGGCCACGGCTTCGGCTGCCTTCGAGCCGGCGGCCTGCATGTCGTTGGCGGCTGTCTGTGCGTCGTTCTTCATCTCGGTGCCGGCCGATTGCACCGTGGCAACCGAGTTGTCGACCTGCTGGCCGACGGTGCTGTCTTCGAGCTTTTCGCCGCAGGCGGTGATCAGCACGGTGGCCGCCAGGGCGGCAAACAGGGCGGTGGTTCGGTGGGTGGTTTTCATGGGGTTCCCTTTGAAAATGAGGCCGGCCGCAGCCGGTGGGTTACATCAGGCGTCAGGTTCTGGCGTGGTGGTCGGTGCGCTTCAAACCTTGTCGGTCGGGCGCTTGTTGGCGCTGCCGAACCAGTCGTCGCCGGCATGGCGTTCCCAGGCTGCCACCTGGCGCTCGGCCTCGTCCTTGGCCACGCCGTAGCGCTCCTGGATCTTGCCGGCGAGCTGGTCGCGCCGGCCCGCCACGACATCGAAGTCGTCGTCGGTCAGCTTGCCCCATTGTTCGGCCACGCGGCCTTTGAGTTGTTTCCAGTTGCCTTCGATTCGGTCCCAGTTCATGTGCTTCTCCTGTGCAGGTGGGTGGTTCTTTGGGGGTCTGTGGCAGACCACCTTCGACCCGGTGCTGAGGTCAGCGTCGAGCCGTGCCTTCACTGTAGGAGGGGGTGCTGGGAGGGCGTGTCGGGCAGGGCGCCGTCGCCGTGTAGGACAAAGCCGATGGTCCGGGCGCGCTGTTTGTAGGCGTTGTCTGACGGCGCGCCCTGCCGCAGCCTGTTAGATTTTGTGCCTTCCCCCAACAGCCAGTCGAGAAACCCATGATCAGAATCGGCATCGTCGACGACCACGCCATCGTGCGCACCGGC
>JBBQKZ010000175.1:0-6139 GCA_038327405.1 Burkholderiales bacterium
CGAGAGCTTCGGGTCCATGGTGAAGTACTCGCGGCTCCAGTCCACGCTGTCGCCCATGCGGCGCATCTGCGTGGTGATGGTGTTGCCACTCTCTTCCTTCCACTCCCACACCTTGGCCACGAAGTTCTTGCGGGCTTCGGCTGGCGTGGGGCCCATGTCGTGCCGGCTGATGCCCTGCGCCTGCAGCTGGCGCTCCACCACGATCTGCGTGGCGATGCCGGCGTGGTCGGTGCCGGGCACCCAGACCGTGTTGGCGCCCGACATGCGGTGGTAGCGGGTGAGGCTGTCCATGATGGTCTGGTTGAACGCATGACCCATGTGCAGCGTGCCGGTCACGTTGGGTGGCGGCAGCTGGATGGCGAACGACGGTGCGTCGGCCTGTGGCACACCTGTGCCGCGAAAGCCGGCCACGCCATAACCGCGCTTCTCCCACTCGGGGCCCCAGCGGGCTTCCAGCGCAGCGGGTTCGAACGATTTGGCCAGGGACTGCAGGCCGGGTTGGTTCAGGGTGTCGGTCATGGGGCGCGCCAAAAATGAAAACGGCATCCCGCAGGATGCCTTCAGGGGAAATGGGGATACCCGTGGATTTTATTCGACGGGTCCCTCAGGCCGGGGTGAGCCGCATCTCCCGCGCGGCGTCGATACAGGCCTTGAGCACCGCGGCGTCGCCGATCTGGTTGGCCAGCAGCAGGATGAGGCGCGCGTTGAGCAGCTCCGAGTCTTCACGGCTGAGGCCGCTGTGGGCGTCGAGCAACTGTTCGTAGAACGCGTCGGCGTCCTGGAAGTGAGGGTTGGTGTTCATGTTTGGTCTCCGCGCAGGCCCAGTGATCGTTCGATGGCGGCCACCAGTTGGGCGTTGATGGTGTCGCCGGTGGCGGCCAGGTAACCGTCGGGGCGCAACAGCGCCCAGGCGTTTCCAGACACCTGGCAGGCACCCTGCAGGTGCTCCTGTGGGTCGCGCACGTGTTCCAGCGCCAACGCGGCACCCTTGCGGCCAAGCACCTGCACGCTGCGCACTGGCGCGTCCATGCACAGGCGGCGCAGCCGCTGCAGGGCCGAGGCCGGCTGGTCGCCGAACACCAGCACCAGCAGGTCTCCTTGGGCCCAGTTGAGCAGGTCGTTGACGTCACCTGGTGAGCCGTTGGCCCATTCAAAGCCCACGTTCTGTACCGACTGGCCGGCTGCGCTGGCCGGTGCGTAGCTGCAAGCGCGGGACCGGGCGTAGGGGTTGGCCACGGCCATGCGGCCGGTGTTGATGAGGGCGCGCGCAAACGGGTGCTGTTTGGCCAGACCGATGGCGGCCTGGCGGAACACGCGTTCGGTGCCGTCGACCGCGCGCAGAAAGCGTGCGGTGCGGTTGGTCACGCACACGTTTTGCTGCGCAGCGTCCAGGCGCTCGTCGTTGTAGCTCTCCAGCAGCGCGGCGTCGGCCTTGCCGCAGAGAACGGCCGCCAGTTTCCAGGCCAGGTTGTCCGCGTCGGCCACGCCGGTGTTGCCCCCGCGCGCGCCGAAGGGGCTGACCACCTTGGCCGAGTCGCCCATGAGGAACACGCGCCCGTGGCGCATGGCGTGCACGCATTCGCTGCGGTACGCATATGGCCCCACCCAGACGATGTCGACCTGCACGTCGGGGCCGAACTGGCGAGCGAGGCGCTCGCGCACCACGTCTTCGCGGCTCACGTAGGCGGGGTCGGCGTTGGGTGCCATCTGGTAGTCGATGCGCCAGACGTCGTCGGCCATGAGGTGCTGCCAGACCGCGCGGTTTTCGTTGAAGGGTGCCTCGATCCAGGTGTGGCGCTCCTGCGGTGGGTGGGTGGAGAAGCGCACATCGGCGATGCACCAGCGGTCGTCGCCGCGTTTGCTGTCGAACGACACGTTGAGCCACTTGCGCAGCGGGCTGTTCGAGCCGGTGGCGTCGATCACATGCTCGGCCTCCAGCTGATAGCTGCCGGCAGGTGTTTCTACCGTGAGGGTGGCGAAGTCGGCGTTTTGCTCGAAGGCGGTCAAGCGGTTTTGCCAGCGCAAGTCGACCGCGCCCAGTTCCTGGATACGTTCGACCAGGAAGCCTTCAATGTAGAACTGCTGGATGTTGATGAAGGGAGGTTGGGCCGAAAGGTGAAAGTTGCCCTGTTGACGCAGGTCGAAGCTGTAGACCTCGTCGTCGCCTGCGAAGGTGCGGCCCACGCTCCACTGCACGCCCTTGGCGGCAATGCGTTTGTAGAGCCCCAGGCGTTCAAAGATTTCAAGCGACTTCTGCGTGTAGCAGATGCCGCGCGACGAAGCCCCTTTGACGCCGACGGTGTTGTCTTCGTCGATCAGCACCGCGCGCACACCCAGGTTGGCCAGCGAGCAGGCCAGGGTGAGGCCGGTGATGCCGCCACCCACGATGACCACAGGATGTCGCACGGTGGTGGGGCTGTGCAGTTCCGGAGGCTCGACGAACGGGTACTCGGGCAGTTGGTAGCCTGCGCCGGCGGTGAACTCGTAGCTGTTCGTGTGTGCTGTTTCGCGGTACGTGGTCATGGGCTCATCGCTCCTCTTGTTTCGTTTCGTCTCGTCATCTTTCGGGCGGAGACCCCGCGGGGCGCAAGGGCGCATGGCGCTCTGCTCCGCGAATGTCCCCCGGCGGCTGGTGCCGCCTCCTCCTTGACTTCGCTGCGCAGAGCGCCATGCACCCTTGCGCCAGTGGCACCTGGTCAAACCACCGTTCGCACGCCAAAGAGGTCGGCGCGAGTGGGGTCTGTGGGCGCAGCGAAGTGAAGGAGGAGGGACGGTGCAGCCGGCCCGGGGGACATTCGCGGAGCCCACAGACCCCACTCGCGCCGACCGGGGCACCGACAGCGCCAAAAATTCAGGTCTTCACACGCCCCACCACCTCAGGCCGGTCGTTCTGCTGCGGCTTCAGCGGCGCCGCCGTCTTGCCCTCGGCCCGTTCAAGACGCCACTGCTCCTTGCGTTTTGTCCACTCGGCCAACCTCGCGTGCGCCGTCTTGCTTTCTTCCAGCATCTCGAACTCGTCCGCCAGCTGCGCCGTCAACTCCAGGCGGATGCCGTTCGGGTCGAAGAAATAAATGCTCTTGAAGATGTGGTGGTCCGTCACACCCAGCACCTCGATGCCGCTGGCCTCCAGCCGCGCCTTCGTGTTCTCCAGCTCCTGCTCGGTGTTCACGCGAAAGCTGATGTGGTTGACCCACTTGGGTGTGTTCGGGCTCGGCAGCGCCGCCTCGTCATCACCCAGGTCGAAGAAGGCGATGAACGAACCGTCTTGCAGGCGGAAGAAAAAGTGGGTGTATGGGCAGTACTCGCCCGTGCTGGGAACGTGGTCGCTCTGGATGATGTGGTAGAGCGGCAGACCCAGGATGTCCTCGTAGAAACGGCGCGTTTCCTCGGCGTCTTTCGCCCGGTAGGCGTAGTGGTGCAGCTGCTGGATGGGGGCCGGGGCGGGCAGGGCGGTGGTGTTCATCGATGTCTCCTCAAGGTCGGCTGGGATTCAACATTATGCAATGCATTCACCTTATCGTAATGAATTTCCCTTTCACCGGGTTCAGTTTCCGGCTTTCCGGCGGGGCTGTCACCCGGCCCCGACCGATAGCCCAGAACGATTCAACACATAGCCCGGAACTATTAGACCGGGTGAGCCTGCCCGGAGTAAGGTTTGGCGGTCTTTGCGGTTGCAGGCATCTTTCTGCAACGGCTGAGCGCTTCTTCAACCCACGCAAGGAGACCCCCATGCCCGCATTGAAAGGCTCGAAAACCGAGCAGTGCCTGAAAGACGCCTTCGCCGGCGAATCCCAGGCCAACCGCCGCTACCTCTATTTTGCGAACAAGGCCGACGTTGAAGGCCAGAACGACGTGGCCGCGCTGTTCCGCTCCACCGCCGAGGGCGAAACCGGCCATGCGCACGGTCACCTGGAGTTCCTGGAGCAGTCGGGCGACCCAGCCACCGGCATGCCGATCGGCTCGACCCGCGACAACCTGGCTTCTGCCGTGGCCGGTGAAACCCACGAGTACACCGACATGTACCCCGGCCTGGCCAAGACCGCGCGCGAGGAAGGTTTTGACGAAGTGGCCGACTGGTTCGAGACCCTGGCCAAGGCCGAGCGCTCGCACGCCAACCGCTACACCAAGGCGTTGAACGAACTGGTGGATTGACGGGGCTCACCCCCGCCGCGCTTTGCGCGACCCCCTCAAGGGGGCGACACCTGCGGCCTGGCGGAGCCAGTTCCGCGGTGTCCTCGAAGCTGCGCTCACTTGAGCGCAGCGTTTCCGTCAGGGCTCCTTGAGCCCTGACGGAAACCTTGGGAAGTCATTTCTTTCGACGAGGAACTCATGGCCACTGAAGGCAATCTGCAGGCGCCCACCCGACACGCGCTCGACTGGAAGAATCCCGACTTCCACGACGAAGAGAAGTGTTTCCATGAGCTGGAACGCATCTTCGACATCTGCCACGGTTGCCGGCGCTGCGTGAGCCTGTGCGGCTCGTTTCCCACGCTGTTCGATCTGGTCGACGAGAGCAAGACCATGGAAGTGGATGGGGTGGCCAAACAGGACTACTGGAAAGTGGTCGACCAGTGCTACATGTGCGACCTCTGCTACATGACCAAGTGCCCGTACACGCCGCCGCACGAATGGAACCTGGACTTCCCGCACACCATGCTGCGCGCCAAGGCCATCAAGTTCAAGAAGGGCGAGGTGGGCCTGGCCGAAAGATTCCTCGCATCGACCGATGTGCACGGTCAGTTTGCCGGCATCCCGATCGTGGTGCAAACCGTCAACGCCATCAACAAGACGAAGCTGGCGCGCAGCGTGATGGAAAGCGTGGCTGGCGTCGACAAGGACGCGTGGCTGCCAGAGCTCGCAACGAAGCTCTTTCGCTCCGCCGCGCCCGAGGCAAAAGCCACGGCCGTGAAGGACGGCGAGAAGACGCCGGGCAAGGTCGCCATCTTCTCCACCTGCTACATCAACTACAACGAACCCGGTATTGGCCTGGACCTGCTCAAGATCCTCGATCACAACGAGATTCCCTACGTGATCGTGGAGAAAGAACACTGCTGCGGCATGCCCAAGCTCGAACTGGGCGACCTCGACTCGGTGGAAAAGAGCAAGGAGGCCAACATCCCGGTGCTGGCGAAGTACGCCAAGGACGGCTTTGCCATCCTGTCGGCGGTGCCCAGCTGCTCGCTGATGTTCAAGCAGGAAATCCCACTCATGTTTCCGGGCGACGCCGACACCCAGCTGGTGAAGGAACACCTGTGGGACCCGTTTGAGTACTTCATGGCGCGCAAGCGCGACGGCCTGCTCAAAACGGAGTTTCCGCAGAAGCTGGGCAAGGTGAGCTATCAGATCCCGTGTCACGGCCGGGTGCAGAACATCGGGCGCAAGACCGAAGAGATGCTGAAAATGATCCCGGACACCACGATCAACACGATCGAGCGCTGCTCGGGCCACGCCGGTACCTTTGGCGTGAAGAAGGCCACGCACCAGACCGCCATGAAGATCGGCAAGCCGGTGTTCAAGGCCATGGCCACCATGAAGGACGGCAGCCCGCCCGACGTGATCAGCTCGGACTGCCCGCTCGGTGGCCACCACATCGCACAGGGTTTTGAGGTGAACGGCCTGGGCGCACCCGAATTGCAGCACCCGCTCAGCCTGGTGGCGCGCGCTTATGGCTTGAAGAATGAAGTGAAGTAAGGAGGCAACATGCAACTCACCGGACACATCACCGCCGACTCGCTCATGAGCCTGGAGGCTTACACCAAGTGGCGCAAGCTGCACAAGCCCGAGGTGATCGCGCACCGCCAGCTGCGCAGCGTGCGCCTGGGTGAACACATCAACCTGCAGTTCGAGAGCGAGACGACCATCCGCTACCAGATCCAGGAGATGCTGCGCATCGAGAAGGTGTTCGAGGAAGAGGGCATCCAGCAGGAGATCGAGGCCTACGCGCCACTGGTGCCCGACGGCTCCAACTGGAAGGCCACCATGATGATCGAGTACACCGACGTCAACGAGCGCAAACGCGAACTGGCGCGGCTCATCGGTGTGGAAGATCGTTTGTTCGTGGAGGTCGAGGGGTATGTGCGCGTGTACGCCATTGCCGACGAAGACCTGGACCGCGAAAACGAGGTGAAAACATCGGCGG
>JBBQKZ010000176.1:0-6066 GCA_038327405.1 Burkholderiales bacterium
GCGATCAGGGCCCAGAGCAAGGCGCGGATCTGGTTGGAGGTCAGTGGCATGGAGCGCGAGGGTCGATGAGGCCGCGAGGGCGACCCCTTAAAATCTGGGGCAAATTCTATCGGGCCACTCTCAGGGTACCCGAAAGCCCCCTACCCGCCCAGCGTCCCGATCCAACGACCGCGCCGCCCACCCCTTCCCACTACCACCGGGCCAGCATTCTCATGACCTCTCCCACCACCCCCCTCTCGTACAAAGACGCCGGCGTTGACATCGACGCGGGCGACGCGCTGGTCGAGCGCATCAAGCCGCTGGCCAAAAAGACCATGCGTGAAGGCGTGCTGGCAGGCATCGGCGGCTTTGGCGCCCTGTTTGAAGTGCCCAAGCGCTACAAGGAGCCGGTGCTGGTGAGCGGCACCGACGGCGTGGGCACCAAGCTCAAGCTGGCGTTTGAGTGGGACATGCACGACACGGTGGGCATCGACCTTGTGGGCATGAGCGTGAACGACGTGCTGGTGCAAGGCGCAGAACCGCTGTTTTTCCTGGACTATTTCGCCTGCGGCAAGCTCGATGTGGACACCGCTGCGGCCGTGGTGGGAGGCATCGCCAAGGGTTGTGAGCTCAGCGGCTGCGCGCTCATCGGTGGTGAAACCGCCGAGATGCCCGGCATGTACCCGGCCGGCGAATACGACCTGGCCGGCTTCTGTGTCGGCGCGGTGGAAAAGTCGAAGATTCTCACCGGCCAGAGCGTCAAGCCCGGCGACGTGGTGCTGGGCCTGGCCTCGCACGGCGTGCACTCCAACGGTTTCTCGCTGGTGCGCAAGTGCATCGAGCGCGCGGGCGATGACTTGCCCGCCACGCTGGACGGTCTGCCCTTCCGCGACGCGGTGATGAAGCCCACCCGGCTCTATGTGAAGAACGTGCTGGCGGCCCTCGCTGCTCACCCCATCAAGGCTCTGGCCCACATCACCGGTGGCGGTCTGCTGGAAAACATCCCCCGCGTGCTGCCCGAAGGCGCGGCAGCGCATTTGGTCAAAGGCAGCTGGCCACAGACCGAGCTGTTCGCCTGGCTGCAGAAGACCGCCGGCATCGACGACATCGAGATGAACCGCACCTTCAACAACGGCATCGGCATGGTGGTGGTGGTCGACGCCGCCGACGCTGCGGCTTGCGCCGCCACGCTGCGGGGGCTGGGTGAAACCGTGTTCGAGATCGGCCGCATCGCGCCACGCGGCGATGGCGCGGCTGTGGTGGTGGCCTGAGGCCCTACAGCAGGGCTTCCGACGGCAACACGTGCACTCCGGGCGCAGCCACGAGGGCGGCCTGCAACAAGTGGTGCGCAATGCGCTCGGCGGGTACCACGCGGTAGCGCTTGGGCAGCAACGGCTGCAACCAGCCTGAGACCGTCACGGCCAGTTTCTCGCCCGGACGGCTCTCCTCACGGTGGCCACCGATCAACCCGGGGCGCACAAAGGTCAACGAGGGATAACCCACCGCCTGCAGATCGCGCTCGGTCTCACCCTTGGTGCGCGAATAAAACACCTTTGAGGCGACGTCGGCGCCCAGCGCCGAGTTGAAAGCGAAGGCCTGCGCGCCATGTTGCCGCGCCAGACGGGCCACGGCCAGTGGATGGTCGTGGTCCACCTTGTAGAACGCGGCCTGGGAACCCGCCACCCGGATGGTGGTGCCCAGCGTGCAGACGACCGCGTCCACCGCCCACCAGTCGGCGTCCTCGGGCAGGCGCTCGAAATCCACCAAGGGGTTGAGCAGCTTGGGGTGAGGCACCAGCGAACGCCGCGTCGGCGCGATCACGCGGACCACAGCCGGGTCGGCCAGTGCAAGGCTGAGCACATGGCCGCCCACCAGCCCGGTGGCACCCACCAGCAAGAGTTGTTTCATCAGCGGGGTCCTGCAGTTGGTGAAGAGGCCAGTTTGCTCTCGATGTTGTTCAACAAGGTCTGGTAGTTCGCGAGTCGAACACCACCCAGCGCCACCGCCTTCTGGGCCGCGAGTCTGGCGGCAGGCAGCTGACCCAGCTCCAGCCGCACCTGCGCCAGGTTGTTCCAGGCGTCGGCGAAATCGGGGTGGGCTCGCGTGGTGGCTTCAAAGGCTTGCGCTGCCTCGGCGCGTTGGCCAAGGGCATACGCTGCGTTGCCCAGGCCAAGCTGACTGATGCGGTGCTCCGGCCACTTCTGCAGTCCGGTGGCATACGCCGAGCGGGCCGCCAGGGGACTGGACCGTTCGAGGGCTGCCACCGCCACCGCCCAGTCGTCGGGCTGTGCCGACACCGGCAACTGTTCGGGACGGCTGGCGCGCATGGCCCAGTGGGAGGAACGCGCCCAGGTGTTCTCGAACGTGCTCATGGGCATGACCAGGCGCTCAGTGGTGCCCGAATGCAGCACCACCTGTTGTTTTGTGCGGTCGTAACCCACCACCACGGCGTAATGCCACATGGGCTTGAACGGCAACGAGAGGTTCTGCAGCACCAGCACCGGGTGCCCGCTGGCGACTTCGGTCAACACGGTCTGCAGTTCAGGCTTGAGCGGGTAGGCCACCAAGCCCTGCCGACGTGTGGCGGCCAGCATTTCGGTCTGCAGTGCGCCCTGGCGCCCAGGCAGGTAGACCTGCGGCGTGAGTTGCTCGGGCGTGACGCTGGAGCCTGCGGCCTGCGCCACCATGGCCAGCGTGGCGGGGCCGCAGAGCAGGTCTTCCTGCGGGTGAAAGGGAACCTGATCGAGCAGCACCTGCTGCGGCAACTGCGCCGGCCAGATGCGCTGCAGTTCGGCCGACTGCGGCGGCGTCGCGCAACCCGTCAACAGCAACCCACAAAGAACAACCCCCGCCAGGGCGGGGGTCGAGCAGCGAAGTCGCCAGGACTTCATCGAATGCTGCGGGTGAACGGGAACACCGAGGTCAGGCCCAGGATGTCGGTGACCAGCAGCACCAGGAACACGGTGAACAGGATGCCGATCACACCCGCACCTGCTGGCGCCTGATCCACACGGTCGGCCAGTTGGGCCACTTCCACGTCGGACATGGCCTGCACGCGCTCGATGGCAGCGTTGGCATCCACACCCTGGGCTTGCAGGGCGGACTGCACGTCGGCGCGGTTGAAGAAGGCGCTGACGTGTTCACGATCGGCGTTGCCGGCCGGCGTCACCAAGGCCTGTTCGGTCGACACCATGGACGCTTGCGCGGTCATCGGCACGCCGGCAAGGGCCATGCAGGGAATCAGGGCTGTGACGATCAGGCGCTTGAGGGTTTTCATCATGGTGTGGATCTCAATGTGGGTAGGGTCACGACAGAAAAAATTTCACTGCCTGACTGTCATCCTCACGGCCGCAGCAAGACACGTCAACCGGCTTTACACGAGGACACACAAGTCCGGGTATTCGCTCTCGTTGTGTGCGCCATGGAACAGACGCGCTCAGTTGATTGCACGCCGCAATTCCTGCACGCGCTGCGCAATGGCCTCGCGGTCCAAGGTGTCGTCGGCGTGTTCGACGTAGATCTCCAGGTCGTTCACCGCCAGCCGCAGATCACCCATTTCGGCCCAGGCCAGACCACGGTCGCGGTACTCGGGCCAGGCGTCGGGCAGCAAGATGAGCAGGCGGTCCTGCACCGCGATGAGCCGCAACCAGTCTTCTTGCGTGCGGTGGATTTCCTTCAGGTTGCGCAGCAGCCTGGCCACGATCTCGCGCGGCGTGGCAGCCTGCAGGTACAGGCCCACCGGCACGTCGAAATCGTCCACCAGCCCATTGCGCCGCTTGTAGGGTTCGAGGCGCTCGGAGAGTTCTTCGCGGCTGAGCGACTGGCCCGAAAACGGATCGATCACCACCTGGCCATTGGGCAGGTTGACCTTGACCATGAAATGACCGGGGAAATTGACGCCCCGCGCCTTCAGGCCCATGCCCTGGGCCAGTTCAAGCCACAACACGGCCAGCGAGATGGGAATGCCGCGGCGCGTGCGCAGCACGGCATTGAGGTAACTGTTGTCGGGGTCGTAGTAGTTGTTGACGTTGCCGCCGAACCCCATGTCGCGAAAGAAAAACTGGTTCAGTGTGCGCAGCCGCTGCAGGGGACCGGCATCGGCGTTGCAACGTCGCCTCACGCGCGAGAGCATCTGATCCACATCGCCCAGCACCTGCTGGATGTCGAGGTCGGGATACTCGTCCTGTGCAATGGATGCGGCGGCCTCGAACAAAGGAAACGCGTCTTCCTCCCCGACCAGGGCGGCAAAGTAGCCCAACGGGGTGGGTGCAGGGAATTCGTAACCGGTGGACATGGCAATCAGGGGCGTGGATGCCGCAGATTACGTCATTTTCGAACGAACTGGCGCAGGTTCAACCCGGCCACCAGAAGGGTAAGAAAATAGACCAACACACCGCCCAGCACACACAGCGCCAGCAGGCCCACGCGCTGCAGGGCTTGCCCTTCGAATTCCAGCCAGTTCACCCGGGCCGTCACCCACATCAAGAACACCGCCAGCAGCGCGCTGGCGGCCACCACCTGCGCACCAAAGCGACCCCAGCCGGGGGTCGGCTTGTAGGCGCCGCGGCGCATCAGGCCGATCAGCAGGAACAAGGCATTGACCATGGCACCGATGCCGATGGCCAGCGCCAAACCGGCGTGCGCCAGATGCGGCACCAGCAGGTAGTTCAATACCTGGGTGAGGATCAGCACCACGATGGCGATCTTCACCGGGGTGCGGATGTCCTGCCGCGCATAGAAGCCTGGCGCGAGCACCTTGATGGCGATCAGGCCGATGAGACCTGCGCCGTAGCCCATGAGCGCCGAGGCGGTGCGCTGTACGTCGGCGGCGGTGAAAGCACCATAGTGGTAGAGCACCGCCACCAGCGGCTGGGCAAAGGTGAGCAAGGCCACTGCGCACGGCACAGCCAGCAGCACCACCAGGCGCAGACCCCAGTCGAGCAGGCCGCTGTAGCGAACGGCGTCTTCGGCCGCCTTGGCCGCCGCCAGTTGAGGCAACAGCACCACACCCAGCGCCACACCCAGCATGGCGGTGGGGAACTCCATCAAGCGGTCCGCATAGGTCAGCCAGCTCACGCTGCCGGTGGCCAGGTGGGAGGCGATCTGCGTGTTGATCAGCAGCGACACCTGCGCCACGCTCACACCCAGCAAGGCCGGCAGCATGAGTGTGGTCACCCGGCGGGTGCCCGGATGGGCCCAGGCCGCCTTCAGCCCTGACCAGCGCAAGGACACCCTGGGCAGCATGCCCAGTCTTCGCAGCACCGGTATCTGGATGCCCAGCTGGAGCGCGCCGCCGAGCAACACGCCGCCGGCCATCGCAAGAATCGGCTCGATGCCCAGCGTGGCGAACCACGGCGCGCCCCAGTACGCGGCGGCGATCATGGCCACGTTCAGCAGCACCGGCGTGGCCGCCGGCACTGCAAAATGCTTCCAGGTGTTCAAGATGCCGGCCGAGAGCGCCACGAACGACATGAAGGCGATGTAGGGGAACATCCAGCGCGTCATGAACACGGCAGCGTTGAACCCCTCTTCATTCAAACCACTGGCCATGGCCCAGACCAGCGCCGGTGCGCCCAGCACACCCAGCACACAGGTGAAGGTGAGCGCCCAGGCCAGCACGGTGGCGATCTGGTTGACCATCAGCCGGGTGGCGTGATCACCATGTTTTTCACGCTCCCCGGCCAGCACCGGCACAAACGCCTGGCTGAACGCGCCTTCAGCGAACAGGCGGCGCAGCAGGTTGGGGATGCGGAAAGCGACATTGAACGCGTCGGTGAGTGCGCTGGCGCCAAAGGTGGCCGCCATGAGCAGTTCACGCACCAGTCCCGTGATGCGGGAAGCCAGGGTGAGCAGGGAGACGAGGGAGGCGGATTTGAACAGGGTCACGGCGCGAGTGTAGCGACGCGCCGCCCGGCGGGTGCAGGGAGCCTTGTCTGCGCATCGGCACGTGCTAAAATCGCGGGCTTTGCTGGCATCATCCCCAAACATTGAAGGAATCACACCATGGCAACCAAGCCGAAGAAAAAGAACCCCCGTCTGGCGTCTGGCCGCAAGCGCGTACGCCAGGACGTCAAGATCAACGCAGCC
>JBBQKZ010000177.1:0-5867 GCA_038327405.1 Burkholderiales bacterium
CAGGGCCAGCGCCACCGTGGTCGACAGCGAGGCGGTGGGCGGCTCGTACCCGGGGATCACGGTGGCCAGCGCCGCCGATGCAACAAAGAGGAACAGCGTTCCCAGAAAAGCGATGTAGTGGCGGGGCTGTTTCAGACCCACGTCTTCAATCTGGGCCACGATAGTGGTGACGACGATCTCCAGCAGGTTCTGCCACCGGGAGCGTTCATGGCCCGTCACCAGCTTGCGCGTGATCAGCGCAGCGCCGAGCACCAGCACCGCCATCAGCATCCAAGTGAACACGATGGTGGCGTTGAGCTTGGCGAAGCCGTATTGCCAGAAGACCCAGGCATCGGGTGTCAGCCTCATGGCAGCTCCAGCGCGCTTGTGGCGGGCCGGGTGAGTCGCAGGACCAGGCTGCGCGCCAGCACAAAACCCAGCAGACACAGTGCCAGCCGCAGGGGTTGCCCGGCACCCACGGCGTAAAAGCCTGCCAGCACGATGGCTGTACGCACGACCATGCTGACCAGAAACCAGCGTGCTGGCCTCACCGATGAGGCGCCGCGACGCACCGTCCACCAAAGCCCGCCGAAGAAAACAGCGCCCAGTGCTGTGCCAGCCAGCAGCGCAGTGATCAAGTCCCAGGCTCCCACGGCGGGGTCAATCATGGCCGTCCTCCGGTTCGTCGTGCATGGCCCGCTCTTCGCTGGCGACCCAGTGCCATGCGTTGAGACAGCCGAGCCCGAGCCCGGCCACCAGCAAGGCCAGGGTCCAGGTGCGGCCGCCCGGATAGCGCTGGTCCAGCCACAGGCCCAGCGCCGCACCCAACAGCGTGGGCATGACCACCGACCAGCCGATCAAGCCCATCATGCCGAGGCCAAACCAGACGCCTGGCGCGCCGTTGCGTCGGGCCTTGAGCTTGCGCTGCGCCTGCGCGCCCACCTGCCTGGCAAGCGGTGAAGTGCCCGATGTGGGGTCATGCGACTCGCGCTTGGAGTCCTGCGTCATGACGGGCGATCGCTCAGCATCGCAAAGCGGCGCAGAAAGCCAGCCTCCAGCTGGGCCATCGATGCCCGCATGGCTTGCTCTTGCGCGTCGAGCGTGAGGAACTCCTGCTCGACCGCTTCGCGCAGCTGGCTCAAGTCGTTGCCGCGCAGCGCCCGACGCACCGACACCAGCACCTCGTGGCCCGTCTTGACGAGCACACCGTCGTCCAGCGCCAGAAAGACCTCACCGTGTGCTTCCGACTCGAAGCTCAGAATGCCGGGCACCAACGCCGCCACACAGTCCAGCCGCTGCGGCAGCAGGCCGAACGACCCCTGTGCCGTCTCGACCACGATGCTGCTCACACCCGTTTCCTCGGCGAACACCTCGAAGGGCAGCAGCACCTTAAGCGTCATCGGCGGCATGGGCTTCCTCCTCGGCAGGCTGTTCATCGGCAGCGTTTGTGGTCTTCCCCTTGGCTTTTGTTTTGGCCTCGTCCACCGCGCCGATCATGTACAGCGCACTCTCGGGCAGGTCCTTGAATTCGTCGGCCAGGATGCGTTCGCACCCGTCCAGCGCATCCTTCAGGCTGACCAGCTTGCCGCCCAGGCTGGTGAACTGCTCGGTGGTGAAAAAGGGCTGTGTGAGAAAGCGCTCCAGTCTGCGTGCGCGAGCCACCACCTTGCGGTCGTCGGGCGACAACTGCTCCAGGCCCAGCATGGCGATGATGTCTTTGAGCTCGCCGTACTGCGCCAGCGTTCGCCGGATGGCTTGGGCCAGCTTGTAGTGGCGTTCACCCACGATGCCCGGCGTGACCATTTTCGAGCTCGATTGCAACGGGTCGATGGCCGGAAACAGGCCCTCGCTGGCGCGCTTGCGCGACAGCACGATGGAGGCCGAAAGGTGCGAGAACGTGTGTACCGCCGCCGGGTCGGAGAAGTCGTCGGCCGGCACATACACCGCCTGTATCGAGGTGATGGCACCGCTGTCGGTGTTGGCGATCCGCTCTTCCAGTGCGGCAAGCTCAGTGCCCATGGTCGGCTGGTAGCCCAGGCGAGATGGCATCTGCCCCATCAGGCCCGACACCTCCGAGCCCGCCTGAATGAAGCGGAAGATGTTGTCCACCAGCAGCAGCACATCGCGGTGCTCGTCATCGCGAAAGTACTCGGCCATGGTCAACGCTGCGTGACCGACACGGAAGCGGGCCCCGGGTGGCTCGTTCATCTGCGCGAAGATCATCACCATGTTCTCCAACACCCCGGCCTCCTTCATCTCGCGATACAGCTCCTCGCCTTCGCGCGAACGCTCTCCAATGCCGCAGAAGATGCTCACGCCTTCCTGCTGGCCGATCATGTTGTGGATCATTTCCGTGAGCAGCACCGTTTTCCCGACGCCGGCACCTCCGAAAAGCCCCGCCTTGCCACCACGCTCCAGCGGCGTGAGCACATCGATCACCTTGATGCCGGTTTCAAACACCTCGGATTGGGTGGACCGGTTCACCAGCTTGGGCGGCTCGCTGTGCACCGAGCGCCAGGTGACATCGGTCAACGCAGCCTCCCGATCGATGGTGTTGCCGAAGACGTCGAACATGCGAGAGAGGATGGCCTTGCCAACGGGCGCTTGCAGCGGCCCACCCGTGTCTTTCACGCGCATGCCTCTTGCCAGGCCCTGGGTGGGGCTCAGCGCGATGCCCCGCACATGGCGCGCATCGCGATGAGCGAGGACTTCGATGGCCATGCGGTCATCTGCGCCAGCGCGAAGCAGCGAACGAATGGGTGGCAGATCGCCGTCGAACCACATGTCCACGACGCTTCCGCGCACTTCCACGACGATGCCAGCCCGTTGTGATGCGGGTTCCAGACTCATTCAAACGGGCCCTGTAGCGACCGATGGCACATCGGCGATGTTTGCAACGGGGGCTGCACACTGCATCGTGCGCGGCTATTGACAGAGGGTCTGTTCGCAAGTGCACAGACCGCGACGGCGGTGCGGATGAAAACTCTCGTTGTTGGCTTTTTTGCGGTCCAGACTTGCGTTCTGCATGGGGAGCCGCGAGCAACGCAATGGGAGAAATCCATGTTCCTCAAAATTGCGACTTGTGCGGTATCTCTTTTATGCGCCGGGAATACCGTTGCGCAAGACGTCACATACCGCACATCCATCGAGCCAATCTGGCGCGCCCAATGCATGGCTTGTCACGGTGAGCAGGCACCGGAACGGGCCGACTTCCTTCTGGATGAAAAAGGATACGCGGCCAAGTCACAAGGGCCGCGCATGGATACCTACGAGCACTTCATCGCGTTCGTCGGCTGGCCTGACACGGGTGCGCTGATGCGCAGACTTGACGACGGCACCGGCAAGTACGCTGGCGGCAAGCCGGGCAACATGTATGTTCATCTCGGAGCGACAGAAGGGGAGCGGGCCGCCCATCTGAAGGTATTCAAAGCCTGGGTGGGAAAAGACGCCTGGAATCTCAACAGAGCCCGAAGGAGGGGTGACGTTCCTGCGATCACGCAAGAGCAACTCAACAGGGTCAAGCTGAACTACTGACGTTGAAGCCTTGTGAAGCAAGCACCGCTTGGCTGATATGAAGCATCCTGTCCTGGCCCTGGCGCGCGAGGATGAATTGATGGATCGGACAAGCGCCGAGCGAGCAGGCGACCTCGCGGTGCGGCCATTCCAGCTGTTCGCAAAACGCCAGGCTTCCGGTGGCCTGGTGCTGTTGGGCTGCGCCATCTTGGCGCTCGCCTGGGCCAACTCGCCGTGGGCGTGGGCCTACCGGCAGATATTGGTGGTCCCGCTGGGCATTTCGTTGGGTGAACAGGTGTTGAGCCTGGAACTTCGCCACTGGATCAACAACGGCTTGATGGCGATCTTCTTCTTCGGCGTCGGGCTCGAGATCAAACGCGAGTTTCTGGTGGGTGAGTTGGCCGAACGGCGCAAGGCAATGCTCCCAATCCTGGCCGCTGTCGGTGGCATGGTGATGCCGGCGCTGATCTATGCCGGGTTCAACTTCGATGGCGCTGGTGCCAAGGGGTGGGGTATCCCAATGGCCACCGACATCGCCTTTGCGCTTGGTGCGCTGGCCGTTCTGGGCTCGCGCATTCCCGAGCCGCTCAAGGTTTTCCTGGTGGCCCTGGCCATCGTCGACGACCTCGGTGCGCTACTGGTCATCGCGATCTTCTACACCGCGTCGATCGACTGGCGCGGTGTCGCACTGATTGCTGTGGTGCTGTTGGCACTGCTGGTGGCCAATCGCACCGGTGCACGCCGGGGATCGATTTACCTGCTGCTTGGGTTGGGCCTGTGGGCGGGGTTCTTCATGTCCGGTCTGCACGCGACTCTGGCCGGGGTGCTGACGGCGCTGTTCGTGCCCGCGCGCGTGAAGATTGTGCCCGGGGCTCTGCCGCAGGTGATCCGCCGCGGCGCAGCGGGTATCGAAGCGCAGGCTCTCGACGGCCAGCCCGACGCGATGGACCCCGATCGCGTCGAGGTCATCGGCGCGATCGGGGGCAGCCTTGATGCCGCCACCGCTCCGCTGCAGGGCTTCGAGCACGTCGTGCAGCCGTGGGTCACGTACGGCATTCTTCCGGTGTTCGGGCTGTTCAACGCTGGCGTGGTGATCAATGCGGAAGCGCTGCGCACGCTGACCACCGCGGTGCCGCTGGGCATCATCGTCGGGCTCGTGCTCGGCAAGTCGCTCGGCATTGGTCTGGCCAGCTGGCTGGCCGTGAAGGGCGGGCTGGCCTCGCTGCCTGAAGGGGCGAGCTGGCGGCACCTGATCGGCACCGCTTTCCTGGCCGGCATCGGCTTCACGATGGCGCTGTTCATCAGCGGCCTGGCGTTCGCGGGCACGCATTTCGAGCGCGAGGCCCAACTCGCCATCCTGATCGGCTCCCTGCTTGCAGCGGCCATCGGCATCTCCATTTTGCTGACGACAAAGGCCACGCAGGAGACGGCCCCGACCTGAGCTGTCCGCCGCAGCGCGACCCGCTGGCACGCTAGCCGCGCACCTCGCTCAGCGCCTGCGACGTCGAAGCGAATTGCGCCTCTACGGCAAGTTGGTCTTCGGCCTCTGGCACACCTTCACGCGCCCCTCTCGCGATCATGTTGGCGTGGCGCTGCAGGCAGACCTTGTCTTCCGCGCGCTGCAGATGGCCTGCAATCTGGGCGATTGCTTCGAGCATGCGAATCGCCACGGCCGGATTTGACCGGGCGCTCTGGCGAATCTGATTGAAGGCGGCGTCCACGATGCCGACGAACTTGGAACCCGGCGCCACCAGCCGCAGCTGCCCTTGACGGTCGTGCCGAAGGGTTGATGGCATATCGCGTTGTGCCAGTCGGCAGAGTGCCGACCCCAGTCGATCCACGCAGGCAATGGCCGTGAACGGGTCGTTGATACCCGGCGACAGTGCCCGCACGGCGATCTCGACCAACTGGCGGAACGAGAACTCGACATCCTGGGCGGCCGTGCGCTGGTCGCCCAGCACGAAGGCGGCGTTGATGTCGTCCACCAGGGCCTCTGTGACACGGTCCCCTGGCCAGACCATCACCATCGCCCGACCTTTGACGAGGTAGTGCCCCGGCCGTCGCTCCAGCCGCATCAGCAGATCCTGCTCGCAGGCCAGATCCATCAGAGCGTTGGCGTCGATCTGTTGGAGATAGCCGTCTGAGAGGGCTCTCACAGGACGGGCCTCGCGCGCAAAGGCCGCTGGTAGATCAGCTTCGCTCGTCGCTTGTGAAGCTTCGGATTCGGGCCTGCCGAAGTGGCTGGGAAACAACTTGTCGATCCCTTCCTCCAGTTCCCTGAAGACCCGTGCCACAACCTCATCGGCCTGGATCGATGTGGAGACGTGGTGGATGAAGTAGATCAGCACGCCGATGCTGACCATGGCCAGCAGCAA
>JBBQKZ010000178.1:0-5621 GCA_038327405.1 Burkholderiales bacterium
GAGCTCTTCACGCTGCTCGGTCGACTGCAGGCGTTCCCGCTCCGGGGGTGGCGCCAGGTTGATGAGGTAGGGCTTGATGGAGTGGTACTGCTTGAAGAAGTCGGTCATGTCGACGATCAGATCGCGAATGACCGGCAAGCCCGGCAGGGGCTTGAGCGTTACGACGCGCTGCAGCGATTTCATGTTGGTGACGCACGCCAGACCGTTCTTGCCGTTGATGTTCATGGCGTCCGAACCGCAGATGCCTTCGCGGCACGAGCGGCGGAAAGAAAGGCTCGGGTCCACGGCCTTCAGGCGCATGAGCACGTCGAGCAACATTCGGTCGCCCGGGTTGACTTGCAGCTCCAGCGTCTGCATGTAGGGCTTCGCGTCGACGTCCGGGTCGTAGCGGTAGATGTTGAACGTGTGCATGGGGGTTCTTTTTGTGCGGTTTCAGGCCCTCACCAGCCGCTGCATCCAGTCGAGCAAAACGCTCGGCATTGAAGCTGGCCTTGACAGCAGTGCATGGTGGTGGGCGGCAAACACGGCGTGGAGGTAGCTGGCGGCCTGCCGGTCCACCGCCAGGCAGAAAGGCGAGATGCCCTGCAGCTTCGCTTCCGTCACGGGCTGGCGGGTGTCTTCGATGCTGTAGCGGCCTTCGTAGAGGTCGCAGTCGTTGGGCTTGCGGTCGGTCAACAGCAAGAGCAGCTTGTAGGGCGCCTTACGTCGAGCGATGGTTCCGTGTTCCCTCAAAAGCGAGTGAGGGGGGCGGGTTGGGTATGTTGAAGAGTCCTGCGCAGCTGGTCGGTACGGAACCGAACTTATGACGCGGACTTCGAGGCATGGCCACAGATCCCGTTGTGCGCCTCACCGCTTCAGCTCCGACAGCTTCGATGTGAGCTTGCTCCACGCCTCGGCGTCGGGCAGCGGCAGCTTGGTGCGCACGATGGGTTTCCACTCACGCGCCAGCTCGGCGTTCAGGGCCGTGAAATGCAACTGGTCGCTCGGCACATCCTCTTCGGCATAGATGGCACTGACCGGACATTCCGGCACGCACACGGCGCAGTCGATGCATTCGGCGGGGTCGATGGCGAGGAAGTTCGGACCTTCCCGAAAAGCGTCGACCGGGCACACATCCACGCAGTCTGTGTATTTGCAGCGTATGCAGGACTCGGTGACAACAAAGGTCATGGACTCAGCCGTCCTTTCCGTCCACGCGGGCCGTGACCAGCCAGGGTGAAAAGACCATCAGGTACAGGGCAAAGGCGATGCCCCACGCGGTGGCGGCAGCCACCAGCCAGATGACGAGATGCTGCGGCGCCAGCAGCGGAAGCAGTACCCGCGACACGGCAGCGCAGGCCACCAGCAGGTAGGCAACCACCTCGAGCCTTGAGGCTTGCAATGGCCGTCCGGTGTGGCCGCGTGCTGTGCGGGTCATCATGCCGATGATGAGGCCACCCGTGGCACCCACTGCCAGGGCGTGAATGCCCGACGAGGCGCCCACCATGCCGAGCTGGGACAGCGCGAGCAGAGCGAGGCCGATGGGCAGCCACGCATAGGCCAGGTGCAGCACCCACAGAATGGGGCGAGCGCGGGTGCGCAGGGGTTTCCAACGCAACAGTCGAAGGACATGCAGCAAGGCCGCTGCACCGAGCGCTGCGGCGCTGAATATGTTGGCCGGAGCCAGTGCCCACAAGGCCAAGGCGATGGCCGTGGTGCCGAGCGTGGCCCGTTCCAGCCAGGGAGGCACTTTCAATCTCACGCCGGGCAACGCCGATTGGGTGAACGCCGGGATCACCCGCCCCGCGATCACGCACTCGATCATCACGATCAGCGCCAGCCCCGCGTGCAGGGAGCGTATGGGCTCTAGGTCAAGGACGCCGATCACGGCCCCGTGAAACGCGGCGTTGGCCAGGGCCAGCAGCAAGAGGATGGCGCCCAAGGGCAAGTTGCGCCCGCCCCCCGCTCGCACCAGCACCGCAATGAAGATACTCGCCACCAGCGGCAACAGCAGCAAGTCCAACACCGCATAGACCTCATAAGGGGCAAAAACCGCCGCCAGCCGGGCCACCAGCCACAGTCCCGCCAGCGCTCCCAGCACGATGCCACGGGGGGTGTCCAGGCCCGTCCACGCCTTCCCGGCTGTCAGCAGAAAACCCACGATCACGGCCACCGCAAAGCCGAACAGCATTTCATGGGCGTGCCAGAGCACTGGCGAGACCGTCAGGTTGACAGAGACCTTTCCCAACAGGACGGCGATCCACAGCGGGATGGCCAGCATGCCGTAGGCAGCTGCTCCGAGGTAGAACGGGCGGAATCCCAAGCGGAGCACAGGCCACCCCTGGGGCGATGGCACGGAAACTGAAGCAGAGCGCATGGTCGGCAAGGGGTTCAACAGCAGCTCGCCCGCGCGGGTTCGAACTGTGGGAACAACTGGTTGTTCTCAAGGTGGATGTGCGCAATCAAGTCGTCGGCAAACTGGTCAATGCCTGCATACAGCGCACGCCAGGTGTTGCAGGCGCCGTGGGGAGGCGTGGCGTCGTGCGTCAGGGCCATCAGGCGGTCGAGCTGTTCGCCGTGGCTGGTGTGTTCATCGCGCATTACGCCGATGGGGTGCACGGCCATGCAACGCCCACCCGCCTTGAGCATGGGGAACAGAATGTTTTCTTCCTTGGCCATGTGCTCGAGCATCTCGGCCTCGATGGCCTCCAAGTGCTCGGCGAGACCCGTGGGCACATCGGGGTTCTCGCGGTGCACCGCCTCCACCCGGCGCGCCATGCGGATCAGCTCGGGCAGCTGCTCTCGGTGCACCGCGTGGTAACGCGTGAGGATGTGGTCGATCATCTCGGCCGGGGCCTGCGGAACGGCCGGGCCGTCGGGCCGGTCGAGTCGGGCGAGTTCGGCCATCACCGTGTCCAGGTCAAGACCTTTGTTGTCGCAGGCCTGTTGCAGGGCAATCTGGCCACCGCAGCAGAAGTCGAGCTTGAGGCGGCGGAAGACGGCGGTGGAGCCGGGCAGTTCGACGGCGATCTGTCCGATGGGCTGAAGAGCGCGGTCCTGGGTGGCGGTGGGGGCGAAGGTGGTGTTCATAGTCGAGGTCCTTGAATGTTCATGTTGCATGAATATATTAAGGCATAAAATGCACCCAACATGAATATTCAGGCCGTCCACACGGACATCGGTCATGAGGAGGATGCGCGATGCGATTGACCCAATGGACCGACTACAGCCTGCGCGTGCTGATGTACTGCGCCGCCAGTGAACAGCGCGAGCAGCGCGCCACCGTCGCCGAGATCGCCGAGGCCCACGGCATCTCGCGCAGCCACCTCACCAAGATCGTGATGACGCTCTCCGGCCTGGGCCTGCTGGAGACCACGCGGGGCCGTGGCGGTGGCCTGCGCCTGCTCCAGCCGGCGCACGCCATCGTGGTGGGCCAGGTGGTGCGCCAGACCGAGACCGACTTCACCCTGGTGGAGTGCTTCGACGCCGAGCACAACAGTTGCCGCTTGGACGGCCACTGCCGCCTCAAGACGGCGCTGCGCGAGGCCATGGACCGCTATCTTGAGGTGCTGGACGGCGTGACGCTGGCGGATCTGATTGCACCCATGCCAGGTGCCCGCGGCCAGCGGGTACATTTTTTGCCCGGCCTCCCACGTCCGCCCGAGGGATCAGTCCGACGGCCGCGGGTATCTGCCGACGATTAAAGCCGCTAACCTCAACCGATGGTGTCCACCGCTTCCCTATCAACCAAGCTGGTGCGAATCGGCGCAGGGTTGCTGCTCGTCGCGCTCGCGTCGATCGGCCTCACGCTGTGGGTCACCTGGCAGCTTGAAGGAGGTGCAGCGGCGGTGAACGAAGCCGGGCGCATGCGCATGCAGACTTGGCGGCTCACCAGCGTGGCGCAGGCCGGGCGTGCACCGCAGGACGTGGCGGCGCTGGTGCAGCAGTTCGACCAGAGCCTGGAGCTGCTGCGCCACGGCGATGCCAGCCGCCCGCTCTTCGTGCCCTGGGACGACGCGGTGGCTCGCGAATTCGCTACCGTGGAGGCGCTGTGGCAGAACCAGCGCCCCTTGTGGCTGCAAGACACGGCGCCCGAGCCGGCGCAGGCGCTGGCCGCGGCCGACACCTTCGTCGAGGCCATCGATGCCCTGGTGCTGGCGATTGAAAAACAGCTCTCCGGTTTCACCGCCATCCTCAACCTGTTCCAGTTCCTCATGATGGCGCTGGCCATCTGCGGCGCGGTGGTGATGCTCTACACCGGCTACATGTACGTGATCAACCCCCTCGCCCACCTGCGCCAGGGCTTGCGCCGGCTGGAGTCGGGCGACTTCAAGGCGCGTGTGGAGGTCGAGACGCTCGACGAGTTCGGCCAGGTGGCGGCGGGTTTCAACCGCATGGCGGCCACGCTGCAGTCGATGTACGCCGGTCTGGAGAGCCAGGTCGAAACCAAGACACGCCACATCGAGGCACAGCGCGCGCGGCTGGAGACGCTGTACGAGGTCAGCGCCTTCATGGCGCATGCCGGCAGCATCGAAGAACTCTCGCGCGGCTTCGCCCAGCGCGTGCGCGCGGTGGTGAAAGCCGACGCGGTGGCGGTGCGCTGGAGCGACGAGGCCAGCCAGCGGTACATGATGCTGGCCTCCGACTGCTTTCCGCAGGAGATGGTGGAGGAGGAGCGCAGCCTGCTGGCCGGGGCCTGCGCCTGCGGCAACCTGCAACCCGATGCACGCACGAGGGTGATTCCCATCCGCAGCCACGACGAGCAGGAGGTGCGCCACTGCGTGCGCGCCGGGTTCGAGACGCTGGTGAGCGTGCCGGTGCGCCTGCAGCAGCGC
Source organism: Burkholderiales bacterium (assembly GCA_038327405.1). Classification (GTDB taxonomy): domain Bacteria; phylum Pseudomonadota; class Gammaproteobacteria; order Burkholderiales; family Burkholderiaceae_C; genus Hydrogenophaga. The sequence goes on from JBBQKZ010000178.1 coordinate 4,815, forward strand.
CTCATCGGCGAGGTCAATCTGTTCTACCGCTCGCACACCAGCCTGAGCGCTGGCGAGACCGAGCTGCTCGACGCGCTGGCCAGCCACCTGGCCAACGCACTGGAGAGCCTGCGCGCTTCGGCGCTGGAGCGAGAGGCCGCGGTGGGCGAAGAGCGCGCGCTGATTGCACGCGAGCTGCACGACTCCATCGCGCAGTCGCTGGCCTTTCTCAAGATCCAGGTTCAGCTGCTGCGTAACGCGGCGAGCAAGGGCCAGGACGCGCGGGTGATGAGCACGCTCGATGAACTCGACGAAGGCCTGCGCGAGAGCATCAACGACGTGCGTGAACTGCTGGTGCACTTTCGCACCCGCACCAACACCGACGACATCGAGCGCGCGCTGCAGGAGACACTGCAGAAGTTCCAGCACCAGACCGGATTGAGCGCGAAGCTGCACGTCGAGGGCCACGGCCTTCCCCTGCCGGCCGACGTGCAGGTGCAGGTGCTGCATGTGCTGCAGGAATCGCTCTCCAACGTGCGCAAGCACGCGGGAGCCGGCCATGTGCAGCTCGATGTGATCAAGGGCGCGCACTGGCGCTTTCGTGTGCGCGACGACGGCGCGGGTTTCGACGTGTTGGACGCACCCGACGACTCCCATGTGGGCCTGAAGATCATGCGCGAGCGCGCTGCGCTGATCGGCGCGCGGGTCGACGTGAACTCCGAACCCGGCGACGGCACCACCGTGACCCTGACCCTGCCTCCCCACCCGGTGGCGGCCAGCCCGACCACCGCCCCCGCCACCGAACACAGCGCCCCATGACCGACACGC
>JBBQKZ010000179.1:0-5506 GCA_038327405.1 Burkholderiales bacterium
TTTCGGCATCCTTCTGGCCTGGCTCTGGGCCAACAAAGTGCCTGGCAGCGAGGTGCTGCGCGGCGGCAGCCTGGTGATCGGCGCCCTGGTCCTCAACGAGCTCCTGGGCTGGCGTTCCCGCTCAGGATCGCCCCGCATCCAGACCGTCGACAAGCAGCCACAATGAACCAACTTTCCGGAAGAACAACGATGAACGCCCCTGTGCCTGAATCCCACGTCATTGCCGAAGTCCTGGGCCGCGTCGGCTGCATCACACTCAACCGCCCCAAGGCACTCAACGCCTTGTCGCTCGACATGATCCGCAGCATCACCCATGCGCTGGAAGCCTGGCGCGATAACGATCAGGTGCAGGCGATTGCGATCCGCGGCGTCAACAAGGAAGGTCCCTTCGGCAGCTTCTGCGCCGGCGGCGACATCCGCTACTTCCACCAGGCCGCGCTCTCGGGCGATGCCTCGCTGGAAGACTTCTTCACCGAAGAGTACGCGCTCAACCACCTGATCCACACCTACCGCAAGCCCTATATCGCCTTCATGGACGGCATCGTCATGGGCGGTGGCATGGGCATCAGCCAGGGTGCGAGCCTGCGCATCGTCACCGAGCGCAGCAAGCTGGCCATGCCGGAGACCCACATAGGCCTGTTTCCCGATGTTGGCGGCGGCTATTTCCTGAGCCGCTGCCCCGGCCGCCTGGGGGAATACCTCGCGCTCACCGGACAGGTGCTTGGTGGGCGCGATGCCATGGCCGCCGGCCTGGCCGATGGTTTCATCGATTCCGGCCGTCTTGCAGGGTTGTGGAGTTCGCTCGCGCAGACACCGTTTGAAAACGGGGCGGCGGTGGAGCGCTGGTGCGCCAGCCACCTGAGCATCACAGTGGCCACAGGCAGCTGGCCAGCGAAGGACATCGACCGCGTGTTTGGCTTGCCTGACATGCACGCCATCATCTCCACACTGGAGTCGGGCGATGGCGAATGGGCCAAGGCCACAGCAGCCACACTGCGCCACCGCTCACCGTTGATGCTGCATGTGGTGCTGGAGCAGGTGCGACGTGCGCGAGGTCTCGGCCTGGCCGACAACCTGCGCATGGAGCGCGGCATGGTCCACCGTTGCTTCCATCTGCGTCCGGGGGCGGCGAGTGAGACGGTGGAAGGCATCCGTGCGTTGGCTATCGACAAGGACCACCAGCCGAGCTGGAACCCCGAGCGCATCGAAGACGTGGGAAGAGGGCAGGTGGCTGCGTTTTTTGAGAGCCCTTGGGCTGCTGACGCGCACCCGCTCAAGCAACTGCGCTGACCGCGTAGCGCTGCCTCAGCGGTTGCGCGACTTCATGGCGCGGTCAACCTCGCGCTTGCCTTCACGGTCCTTGATCGTGTCGCGCTTGTCGTGTTCAGCCTTGCCTTTGGCCAGCGCCAGTTCACATTTGACCTTGCCGTTTTTCCAATGCAGGTTGAGCGGCACGAGCGTGTAACCCTTCTGCTCCACCTTGCCGATGAGGCGGCGGATCTCATCCTTGTGCAGCAGCAGCTTCTTGGTGCGCACCGAGTCCGGGCTGACGTGGGTGGAGGCGGTGTACAGCGCGTTGATCTGGCAACCAATGAGGAACAATTCGCCGCTTCGGATGACCACATAGCCATCGGTGAGCTGCACCTTGCCTTCGCGCAGAGCCTTCACTTCCCAACCTTCAAGCACCATGCCCGCTTCAAAACGTTCCTCGATGGCGTAGTTGAAGAAGGCCTTCTTGTTGTCGGCGATGCGGCTGTCGAGGCCTTTGGTGGGGGTTGCTTTGCTGTTTTTGGTGGCCATGACGCGCGAGGTGCGGCCGTTTCAGGCCAATACAATGAGTTCGATTGTATGAAAACGATTCACAAGTCTGTCTTGCTGTGGCACAGCGCTCCCGAAATGTTCGCCCTGGTCACCCGCATCGAACACTATCCGCAGTTTCTGCCGTGGTGCGACCACGGCGAAGTGCTGGAACGGGCCGACGACGGCATGGTGGCGCGTGTGGGCATGGCCATCAGCGGTCTGCGCCAAAGCTTCACCACCCGCAACACCCACGAGGCCGACCGAAAGGTGCTCATGGAACTGGTCGATGGGCCCTTTTCCAGACTCGATGGCGTCTGGGCCTTCACACCCCTGGGTGATGACGCGCAGCGTGCCTGCAAGGTGGAGTTCACCTTGACCTATGGCTTCTCCAGCAGCACGCTCGCAGCGCTCGTGGGCCCGGTGTTCGACACGATTGCCGGCAACCTGGTGGACGCCTTCGTCAAGCGGGCCGATCAGGTTTATGGCACCGACTGAGTCCACCATGCAGATCACCCTGATTCATTCGCCCGCGCCGCGTCAGCTGGTCGAGCTGGCTCTGCAGGTGCCTGATGGCAGCACCGCTCAGATGGCGCTGGCGCAGGCCGGCTGGCTCCATGAGTACCCCGAACTCGGCACACCGGCGCTCTCGTTGGGTGTGTGGGGTCGGCGGGTTGGCCCGGCCCATGGGCTGCGGGACGGAGATCGGCTGGAGGTGTACCGCGCGCTGAGAGTGGATCCGAAAGTGGCTCGCCGGGAACGGTTCGTGGGCCAGGGCGCTCGGGGAACGGGACTTTTCGCCAAAAGAAAAGCCGGCTCCAAGGCCGGCTACTGAACTGCTGAGCAGGTCAGCGCGCCGATTACTTCGGCATGGGGCCGCAGTCGCTGCGGATGATGTTGTCCATGCGTTGGGCTTCTGCAGCCTTGGTCTTGTCGTCCATGATCTCGCGCTCGCCTTTGGCGTTGGTGGTTGCCAGGCGCACGCCGGATTCCATCGTGATCTTGGCCTTTCGCGCACGCTCGCAACTGTCGGCGCGAACCTTCGCCACACGTTCCAGTTCGGCCTTCTTCTTCGCTTCCTCGGCTTGCTCGGCCTGCTTTTTCTTCGCTTCCAGCTCAGGATCGCGGGCCGGGATCTGGGGAGCCGCAGGCGCGGTGGCGGCAGCGGTGGACGCCGGTTCTGCCGCAGGGGGGAGTGGTGCCTTCATCATCCCCGGTTGCTTGAGGATGTTCTTGTCGGGGATGCCGGCCGGGGGCGGGGTGTCGCTGAAGACCTTGCGGCCTGTCGCATCGGTCCATTGCCATTGCGCCATGGCGGTGCAACTCATCGCGAGCAACAAGCCCAACAGCAGGGGGTTGCGCCAGGACGTTTTGGGGGAGGGAGCATGTTCCATGGCGCCAGTTTAGCCCTGACTCCCCACGCTTCAGCACTCCTGTGGCGCCGGGCGCGCACCAGCAGACGCAGCGGTGGTTTTTTCGCACTGAGCGGTCGCCGCCGGGGCATCAGGTACGCGGGTTTGCCCGCAGGGTGGGCGGCTACAATCGACGCTTTTGGAGCTTTCCCATGCGCCTACTCGGCAAAGCGCTCACCTTCGACGACGTGTTGCTGGTGCCAGCGTACTCCCAGGTCCTGCCCAAGGACACCTCTCTCGCCACCCAGTTCTCCCGCAATATCCAGCTGAACCTGCCGTTGGTTTCGGCCGCCATGGACACGGTCACCGAAGCCCGGCTGGCGATCGCCGTGGCGCAGGAAGGCGGCATCGGCATCATCCACAAGAACCTCACGCCGCAGGAGCAGGCGGCCCAGGTGGCCAAGGTCAAGCGCTACGAGTCGGGCGTGCTGCGCGACCCCGTGGTGATCTCGCCGCAAACCACCATCCGCCAGGTCATGAAGCTCTCGGACGAGCTCGGTATCTCCGGTTTTCCGGTCGTCGAGGCAGGCCGTGTGGTCGGCATCGTCACCGGTCGAGACCTGCGCTTCGAGACCCGCTACGACCTGCCGGTGAGCGAAATCATGACGCCGCGCGAGCGCCTGATCACCATGCCCGACGGCACCACGCCGGCCGAAGCCAAGACACTCCTAAACAAGCACAAGCTTGAACGCCTGCTCCTGGTCAACGACGGCTTTGAGCTCAAGGGCCTGATCACGGTGAAAGACATCACCAAACAGCTGAACTTCCCCAACGCCGCACGAGACCCGTCGGGCCGCCTGCGGGTGGGTGCAGCGGTGGGCGTGGGCGAGGGCACCGAAGAGCGCGTGGAAGCACTGGTCAAGGCCGGGGTAGACGCCATCGTGGTTGACACCGCGCACGGCCACAGCAAAGGCGTGATCGAACGCGTGCGCTGGGTCAAGCAAAACTACCCGCAGATCGACGTGATCGGCGGCAACATCGCCACCGGAGGTGCGGCCATGGCTTTGGTTGAAGCTGGCGCGGACGCGGTGAAGGTCGGCATCGGCCCAGGGTCGATCTGCACCACCCGCATCGTGGCCGGCGTGGGCGTGCCGCAGATCATGGCCATCGACAGCGTGGCCACCGCGCTGCAAGGCACGGGCGTGCCCATGATTGCCGACGGCGGTATCCGCTACAGCGGCGACATCGCCAAGGCCATTGCGGCCGGTGCCAACACGGTGATGATGGGCGGCATGTTCGCCGGCACCGAAGAGTCGCCAGGTGAGATCGTGCTGTACCAGGGCCGCAGCTACAAAGGCTACCGTGGCATGGGCTCCATCGGTGCCATGCAGCAGGGCAGCGCCGACCGCTACTTTCAGGAAAGCAGCACCGGCAACCCCAACGCCGACAAGCTGGTGCCCGAAGGCATTGAGGGCCGCGTGCCCTACAAAGGATCGGTGGTCTCCATCATTTTCCAGATGGCCGGCGGCTTGCGCGCGGCCATGGGCTATTGCGGTTGCCCCAGTATCGAACACATGCGCAGCACGGCGGAGTTTGTCGAGATCACCTCGGCCGGTATTCGCGAGAGCCATGTGCACGACGTGCAGATCACCAAGGAAGCTCCCAACTACAGAGCAGATTGATTCTGATTGCTCTCAGAGGCCGTCCCGCAGGGCGGCCTTTTTTCATACTAGATTGGCATGCCTGCGCCGCCTACTCTGAGCAAGAAGTCATGAGCAACTCAACAGACTCTTCATGAAGCACGCCGTCGTCACATATCGAACCTGGCTTGCCCTTGGGGCCTTGTTGCTTGCACTTGCGGCGCGCGCCAGCCCAGAGAATGTCGCTGGCGAAAGTGGTGCGCTCCAGCTTCAGGCGCAACTTCGGGCCGACGCACTCAAAGAGCTGCAGCAAGTGCAGTTGGAAAGTGTTCGAGCACAGCTCGCTGCCGTGGACAAACGCGTCGACGACCTGAACACCCATGTGGGTCAAGGTGTCGATCGCCTTGGGGTCTACGCCACCATCATGGGGATATTGGTCACGGTCTTACTTGCTGGGCTGGGCCTGCTGGGCTTCATCACTGTCACTCGAAAAACCAAGGCCGAAGCTCAAGAGGCGGCTAGAGCGTGGTTTGAACGCAAGGCAACTTCGCTTGAGGAGCGGCTACAAGACATTGAAAGCAAAGCCTCGCTGACTCAGCAACAAATGGACAACAGCGTTCAAGAGGTTCTCGACCACAGCGAAACAGTTAAGAAGCAGCACCTCAATGTGGTTGAACAGTCTTTGAAGTATTTGCAGGCGAATATGGGGCAAAGAAC
>JBBQKZ010000180.1:0-5483 GCA_038327405.1 Burkholderiales bacterium
GCCGCCTACGTGGACCTCGGGCGCATCGTGCCCGCCACCACCGGTGGCCGCAAGCAGACCGGCGTGTACGTCTCGGCCCAGATCGCTTTCTGAACCTTCCACCTTTGAGTCTCAGCATGAAACACCTCATCACCTCCACCGCCCTCACCCTGCTGGCATTGGTCAGCGGCGCCACACTGGCCCAGTCCATGCGACCCGCGCCATCGGCTGCCAGCGCTTACCCGGTCACTCCGGCCGCAGGCCTGTACCAGGCCTTTGGCGAAGAAGCCGGCATCCGCAGCCTCATGGACGATTTCGTGGTTCGCCTCAAGGCCGACCCGCGCATCGGCGACCAGTTCACCGACACCAACCTGACCAACCTCGCCAAGTCCCTCAGCGACCAGCTGTGCCAGCTCTCGGGTGGCCCCTGTGTCTACAAGGGCCCCGACATGAAGACCGCACACGCCGACCGGGACACCACGCGGGCCCAGTTCAATGCGCTGGTGGAGGTGCTGCAGCAATCCATGGACGCGCGCGGCATTCCCTTCACGCGGCAAAACCAGATGCTCGCGCTGCTGGCCCCGATGCACCGCGACGTGATCACCGTTCGCTGAACCTCCGACCGAGCCCGACCATGAACCTCCCGACCCCCTCAAGCTGGCTGATCGCCGCTGTGACCCTGCTGCCGCTGGTGGCTCAGGCCGCCACCGTGCAGGTGACCGTGCTGGCACGCGATGGCAAACCCCTGGTCGATGCCGTGGTGGTGATCGAGCCCGGCACGGGCAACAAGCCTGCAGCACCCGCGCCCGTGTCGGCCGTGATCCACCAGCAGAAGATGCAGTTCGTGCCGGGCACCAGCGTGCTGCCGGTGGGCTCCAGGGTGACCTTCACCAACCTGGACAGCTGGGAGCACCACGTGCGCGGCATGCCGGCGGGCCTGGCGTCGCTGGACGCCGGCGCCTCCTCCGGTTTTGAATTGCGGCTGGATGGCAAGGCCGAAGGCAAGGAACCTTCCCGTTCGGAAGTGACCCTGGCCAGGGCCGGCGCGATGCAGCTCGGCTGCCACCTGCACGGCTCCATGCGTGGCTTCATCTTTGTGGCCGACTCCCCGTGGACGGTGCTGACCGACGCCAACGGTGTGGCCACCTTGCAGGGTGTGCCCGAGGGTGCGGCCAAGGTGCGGGTGGTCCACGCCGACCAGTTGCTTGAAGGCACACCCGTCGCGGTCAATATCACGCCGGTCACCGCGCTGAGCCTGCCCACCCAGGTACAACCGCGCCGGCGCCGGCCATGAATGCACAGACCGCCTTCTTCCAAGCCCCGGCGTGGGCGTCGGGGAAGCCGGTGCCCCACAATGCCAGCATGAGCGCACAACCCGATGACCAACTGATGGCCCTGATCGACCGCATCGCCCAACGCGATGAGGCCGCCCTCAAGGCCCTCTACGACCTGACCTCGTCCAAGTTGTATGGCCTGTCCATGCGCGTGGTTGGCAAGAGCGAATGGGCGGAGGACGCGCTACAGGAAACCTTTCTGCAGATCTGGCGCAGCGCCGGCGATTACCGCGCCTCGCTGAGCCCGCCCATGGCCTGGCTGGGTCTGATCGTGCGCAGCCGCTCGCTGGACTACCTGCGCCGGCGCAGCGCGGAGCGCACCCACCTCACCGACGAGATCGACGACGTGATGTCCGACACCATGGAGGGCAACTCCCCCAACCCGATGGACACCACCCTGGCCAGCCAGCAGGCTTGGGCGCTGCACCAGTGCCTGGAGAAGCTGGAGAACCGCCAGCGCGAAGTGGTGAGCCTGGCCTACCTGCGCGACCTCAGCCACAGCGAACTAGCCGAGCAGCTCAGCCTGCCCCTGGGCACTGTGAAAACCTGGATCCGCCGCGGGCTGGACCAGCTGCGCACCTGCATGTCGCGCTTTGCGTGAAGAGAACGTCATGAACCTGATCCAACACCCCGAACTGCTCGACCGGCTGGCCGCCGCTCACGCGCTGGGTACCTTGCGCGGAGGCGCACGCCGCCGCTTCGAAGCCATGGCCCGTGAACAAGCGCCCGTGCGCGCCGCCGCGCTGGTATGGCAAAGCCGCGTGGCCAGCATGAACGAACTGCAGACACCACAGCAACCGGCCCCCGCCGTGTGGACGCGCATTGAAAACCTGGTGCAGGGCGAGAGCCAGCAGCAGGCCATGGCCGCTGCCCGCGTCCAGCCTGCCAAACCGGCGCCCACCGGCTGGCTGCGCAGCCTGGCGCTGTGGCGCGGCGCCACCGCCGCCGGCGCGCTGGCCACGGCGTTCGCGCTCATCATCGCTGTGGGCCTTCGCGACAACCTGGGCGCGCAGATCAACGAACTGCAGGCCAAGCTCTCGGCCACCCCGCAGATCGAATACGTGGCTGTGCTCAACGACGACCAGGCCAGCGCCTCGATGCTGGTGACCTTCGACCCGAAGAACGGCAAGCTGACACTGCAGCGTGTGGGCGGCTTCCAGGAAGCGAGCGACAAGTCGTTGCAGCTCTGGGCGCTGCCGCCCTCGGGTGGCCCACGCTCGCTGGGTGTGTTGAGTCAGGAACGCCTGCTGCAACTCACGGCCGGCGCAGGCGACGTGCGTGAAGTGCCCACCCTGGCCATCAGCCTGGAACCCAAGGGCGGTGTGCCGAGCGAGCGCGGCCCGACCGGGCCGGTGCTGTTCAAGGGTGCGCTGATCCAGAAGATGCTCTGAACCCGTGGCGCGTGGCGGCTATTGCCGCGCCGTGCGCACGTTCGCCGGCGGAGACTGCGGGTGGCTGGTGCGCCAGGGGTTGATGTCCAGCCCGCCGCGGCGCGTGTAGCGCGCGTACACCGCCAGCTTGGTGGGCTTGCAGCGCGCCAACACGTCCATGTAGATGCGCTCCACGCACTGTTCGTGGAATTCGTTGTGGTTGCGAAAACTCACGATGTACTGCAGCAGCCCGGCCTGGTCGATCTGCGGACCGCTGTAAGTGATCTGCACGCTGCCCCAGTCGGGCTGGCCGGTCACCAGGCAGTTGCTCTTGAGCAGATGGCTCACCAGGATTTCGTCCACCGGTTTTTCGTCGAATGCTGCGCTGAGCAGTTCGGGCGCAGGCTGGTAGCGGGTGCACTCCACGTCAAGCCGGTCGATCGACAGGCCGGCGAGCTCCTGTACCTTCTCGCGTTCCAGCTGCTCGGGCAGCAAGAGCTTCACCCCCGCGCTGGACTGCATGGGGCCGCCGTGCCAGATAGCGGTACTCACATCGCTGCGGATGCGCTCACGCACCGCATCGGCGCTGGCAAAGGCGGTGTTGTTGAAGCTGTTGAGGTAGAGCTTGAACGACTTGCTCTCCACGATGTGCGTGCTCTCGCAGGGCACGGTGATGTGCGCCAGGGCCACCTGCGGTTTGCCGCGCGGGTTCAACCAACTGAGCTCGAACGCGGTCCAGAGGTCGGCACCGAGAAACGGCACGCTGGCGGTGATGCCGATCTCGCGGCGTTTGGTCTCGCGCGGCAGTGGAAACAGCAGGCTCGCATCGTACTGGTCCACATAGGCCGAGGCCTGGCCGAGTTGGGATTGTTCTGGGGTGTTGGTGGTCATGGGGTGTTCAGGTGAACTCGCGTTCGCGCAGCCACTTGGTGGCCACCCACTTCTCGCCTTCGATCACCGGCGCGCCGCCGTGCAGGGTTCGGGTCGAGGGGTGGGGTCGGTCATAGTTGAAAAACACGGCGTTGCCGCGCACCGGGGCCACTTCCAGCCCGGCGTCGGGAAAGGTGGTGCCGCCGCCACGCGCGGGTTCGCTCAGGTACATCACCAGTGTGGCCAGGCGCTGCCCGCCGCGCTTGAGGATGCTGGGCGTACCGGGCTCGTCGGGATCAAAGTAATCGTAGTGCGGCTTGTACTCGGCGCCCGGGAGGTAGTGCAACACTTGCAGGCCCTCGCCGTTCTCCACCGGCCAGTGGAGAAGGCGGGCAATGCGGGCCTCGACGCGCGCGACCTCGGGTGTTTGCCCGCGTGCGAAGAAGGTGCCGCTGCTGGTGCGGTCGGGGTTCAGCTCCTCGCCGCCGGTCTTGGTGGCCACGGTGAGCGAACGCGCCATCTGAGGGCGGGCCGATTCGATCAGCGCGTCGCATTCCTCGGCACTGAGCAGGTTGCCCAGCACCACCACGCGGGGCTGGCTCAGCGAGGCGATCACGTCCACCATGCGGTCGCCGGCGTCGACCTGGCGCGGCGACAGGGCCAGGGCCAGATCGGGCAATGACCGCAAGGACGAAGCGCCTTCGCGGCGCACCACCGGGCTGGGCTGATCGGACACCGGCGTGCGCTCTTTCCAGGTGACATTGAGCGCCGCGAGCGCCACCGGCTTTTGCCAGCCCGACGCCACCATGGCCGCCAGCACGGCATCGCGCGAGAAGCCGGCCGCGCCTTGCTCCACGATCCATTGGCGCAGTTCAGGCGTGATCGACTGGTTCATGTCTTGCTCCTCATGGCTTGGCGTCACGGCGGAACACCAGGCGGTCGGGTCCGGAGACGGCGCTGTTGAAGCGGTAGCCCTCCAGATCAAAGTGCTTGAGCTGCTCGGGCGTGGTGGCGCGCTGCTGCACCGCGAAGCGCACCATCAGCCCGCGCGCACGCTTGGCCATGAAGCTGATCACCTTGTAGCCATCGGCCTTGCGCTCTTCAAACACGCAGGTGACCACACGCGGCAGCAGCACCTTGCGGTCCACCACCTTGAAATACTCCTCGCTGGCGAGGTTGATCACCACCGGGCTCAGGTCGGCGCGCGCGCGCTCGTTGAGGTACTCGGCGATCTGGCGGCCCCAGAACGCGTAGAGGTTCTTGCCCCGCCCTGTGGCCAGACGCGTGCCCATCTCCAGGCGGTAGGGCTGCATGAGATCGAGTGGGCGCAACACACCGTAGAGACCGCTCAGGATGCACAGGTGTTGCTGCAGCCAATCCAGATCGGGCTCGGCCAGCGTCTTCGCGTCAAGCCCGCCGTACACGTCGCCGTCAAAGGCCAGCACGGCCTGTTTGGCATTCTTCGGCGTGAACTTCGGGCGCCAGGCCTGGTAGCGCGCCACATTCAGACCAGAGAGCGTGTCGGACAGCTTCATGAGCTCGGCGATCTGTTGCGGCGACTGTTCGCGCAACACATTGATGAGTTCGCTCGCCTGCGGCACGAACAGCGGCTGGGTGTGGGTGCCCAAATGGGGCGGGGTCGCGTAGTCGAGCGCCTTGGCGGGGGAGAGCAAGAACTGCATGGGAAGGGGTTCCGGTCGGGTTCGCGCAAGCGCGGTCGAACAATGAAAAAGGGCTTCCCGGGGGAAGCCCTGATTATCGCCACCGCTGCCAGCTCAACGCAGGTCGCCCGCCAGAGACGCCAGTGTTTCCGGGGACACCTGCACGTGCGCCGGGTAGTGGGTGTGGTCGCACCCGATCTTCACCGCGGCACCCGCCTGGATGGCCGCTCGCATGGGCGGCGTGAATTCGAAGCGCACGAAGTGCACGG
>JBBQKZ010000181.1:0-5448 GCA_038327405.1 Burkholderiales bacterium
CAGCCGCGCGCGCCGCACCTGGCCCACGGCCATCGTGCGGCTGCGCTGCGTGCTCATCAATTCTTGCCGCTCGGCTTCACTCAGATTCATTTTTCCCATGCACCTATGACAGGGTGCATATTCATTGGTTCAATGGACTAGAGCGCGGGTGGGTGCAGTTTGGCGCGACAGCCCGTCGTTACGATTCGCCTTGATGGCTCGCAACCTTTAGACGGTACGGCGGCGATTCTTGCCGACTCTCATACGCGACAAGGAGTGCCAGCCATACACATGGCCCCCGCGGTATCGGCACAGGCCCTCCCTCCTACTCATCCTCGAATCCATGGCTCGTGAACTTCAGAGTCCGACTGTTCTCGGTCACCGTTCGCACGACGTTGTCTGGCGCTCCACCCGGAATCGTCGCTTCGATCTCTATCGTGACGGTTACGCCCGTGCCGACCAGGCCGGTTAGATGGGAGATTACTTCGTCGGCGATGCGGCTCGCGTCGCGGCCAACCCGCGCGCTGTCGAGGATGGCCGTTCCGTGGAAGCGCTTTGGCTTCGCAACGATCGGCTGCAGCACAGTTCGGCCTGCAGGTGCGAGGCCCAGCTCGGGCGCTGTCGCCCCCGGTTCGCTCGTCGCTTCCCCTGAGTTCGCTGTCCCTCAACGACCCTTCGTCGACGTTTCCCTCTCTGCGTCGATCTGTGCGCGAGCAACGCTTGGCTTCAACAGCAGACCCGGTGACTGCGCATCGGCAATCGAGACCATCTCGCAAGTACGCAGTCCGCGGTAGCGAGCAGCGCCATCGTCGTGGCTATCGGCAAACGCAAAGCTGTCCTGCTCCCAGGTCAGCAGCGACAAGCCATCGCGGATGGAATTGACCAGCACGGACGAGTCCGCAAGCCGCGGCAGGTACAGGTAGCGGCCGAAGTCCTCGGCCAACTGCTTGATAGAAACGCTGTCGCCGCGCCATAGCGGCACACGGTCCAATTCCATGCGCAAGCGCGTGGGGGCAAAGCTGGTCAGCAGCAGCTCGTCGCTGCGCAGCTTCTTGCTGGCCCGCACAGCCAAAGCGTCATGGCCGGTGAGTCTCGTCGCCTGCCACTCGATCGCCGACTGCGGCGTCGCCTGCGTCGGCACCAGCAGCCACAAATAGGTCTCCGGCACGCGCGCTGTCACGGCGCCGTCGGCTGCCTTCAGTTGTGTCGCGGCCTGTTTCACCTGCTGGGGGTCGAGGTTCAGCGTCAACTTCTCGTCGATGATCGATGACCAGGCCAGGTACTTGCGCGCCGCCTCATCCAAGTCTTGCAGGCGAGTCTTGTCGGCCGCCAAGAAGACCAGCGAGTTTCGGTAGATACGCGGCGAGTTGCCACGCGACTCCAGCATCGCCTTGGCGGCCACCTCGGCGGCGTTGCCCGACTCCTTGCTGTAGGGCTGGTCTACTGAAAGCACGACCAGCCGTGCATCCAGATCGTCTGGCACGTCCTGGCTCGATTGCGGCATCGGGTGGATGCGCCTGAAGTCACCCGTGCGCCGCAGGTCATCGCGCAGGCGCCGGTCCAGTTCGTGCACCACCTTATCGGGTTCGCGCTTGAGTTGCTCCGCCCGGTCCTCGGCCAGTTTGGTGACCGTGGGCTGAGTGGAGTACCAGTAGCGCGGGCCATCCTGATACAGATAGGTGGCCGCCTCGGCCAGCCGCCGAAGAGCATCACCGAACACCGCCGGCGATTCCCCTGGCATCACGCAACCGAGCTTCACCCTCCGATCTTCGAGCCCGCGGTGTGCGGCCTGCGTCAGCGGTGCAGATCCCAGGTAGATGGCACGCGCCACACGCCGACAAGCCGAGAACTTCCCCAGATTCGGCAACTCGCTGTCCAACCGCAGCGGCAGCGAACTCGGCCCGTCCACGTCCTTCTCGATCACCGGCACCCAGTTGTCCGACAGGTAGCGCGTCAGTTCGGACTGCACCCGCGGGTCATCGACGGCGATGTTGGCCGGCAGGATGAGCGGGCTTCGGTCACCTTTTTCCCACAGGCTGTGTATCACGGCCGCCATCAGCCGCAGCACGCCGCGTGTGCGCTGGAACTTCACCAGCGTTGACCAGTCGGTGTACAGCCGATCGAAGATCTCAGGGTGGATCGGGTATGCGGCCTTCAAGCGCTTTTCGTAGTCGCTGTCGGCACACTCCGGCGGGAACTCGGTTTTCTGTGTGCGGTAAAAGTCAGCAAATGCCCGCGCCACAACGTCACGGTCCTTGAACTGAGCGGTGTCCGACAAAGGCTCGAACAGCCGGCGCCTCACGATCTCGAAACCCTCTTCTGCGCTTGCGGGGCGCCAGGACGATTCCACGCGGCCCACCACGTTTCGCAGGCGGTCCAGCGCCTCGCGCCCACGCGTGCCGCCCATTTCCACGTCGTCGGCCTGCGTGTGCGGCGAGCTGGTCGTGTCCGATGCCGGCAGGCTGATGACGAGCAGGCAGTTGTTCGCCAGCTTTGCCGACTCAGTCAACACCTGGGCGAAGGTGAACTGGGTTTCGAAGCCTCCCGCCGGCAGATCACTTTGATCGTGGAGTTGGCGCGCATAGGCCACCCATTCGTCGATCAGTATCAAGCACGGACCGTACTCGATGAACAGCTCGCGCAGCACATCACCGGGGCTGGTGGCCTTTTCATCGTCAGCCTTGATCCGGGCATATGCCTTCTTGCCCCCCAGTTGCCATGCCAGCTCGCCCCACAGGGTGTGCACCACCGTGCCATCGGGCTTGGTCGACGGGTTGCCAGGCGAGATCTTGTTGCCAACCAGCACAACGCGCCGCGCCGGTGTCAGCCTGGTGGCTTCGGCTTCTTTCATTACAGCGTCGATACCAGCAAGTTCGGTCGGCGCAACGCCTGAGAACAGGTGGTAAAGCGCCAGCATCGAGTGGGTCTTGCCGCCGCCGAAATTGGTCTGGAGCTGTACAACGGGGTCGCCACCCTTGCCGGCCAGGCGCCGTACCGCACCGACCAGCATGCCCTTCAGGCTTTCCGTCAAGTAAGTGCGCCGGAAGAACTCGACCGGGTTCTTGTACTCGTCGGTGCCTTGCCCCAGGTGCACCTGCCACAGGTCGGCGGCAAACTCGGCTTGCTGGTAACGGCCGCTGGCCACGTCCTTGTGCGGTGTCACCACCTCGCGCCAGGGCTTCAGGCTGCCGGCCGCCGCGCTCTCGATCGCTGTGCCCGCCGTCTTGCGCTTCTCGCTGCGCGCCTGCTCGTCGAAGCGCACGCGCAGCAGCTCCATCTTGGTCTTCTCGACCTCTTCGGCCTGCGTGGCAGACACCGCCAGCAGCAGCCGGTGCACCGAGTCCAGCGCGCGGTAGGCGTCGTCGCCGGTGAACAGGTCTTGGTGCGCCCAGCGGTTGCGTACCTCGCGCAACTCCTGCACCAGCGAACGCTCGGCCCGCCCCAGCGTGCGGCCGAAGACGTCGTTCCATGCGTCCCACATCACCTTCAGCAGCACGGCGGCGTCCCACTGCGCGATCGGGCGCGTGCCGTTGATCCGGTCTTCCGCCGGCAGCATGCGCCGCGCTTCGGCTTGTGCTTTGTCCTTGTGGGCGTTGACAAACTCACGCTCCACAAAGGGGGCCAGCCCTGCGCGCAGCAGGTCCACTGCCTTGCCGACCCGTTCCTGGTTCGTGATCGCCATGCTCGTCCTAAGATTGATTTCCGTTGTTGATGCGCGCTGCGCCAGCGGCAACGGCGCGGCGGATCATCTGCGCCACCGCGGGCTCGGTGTTGATGGGTGTGATGCGAATGGTGGGGTGCGCCGCCGCGAAGACGCGGAACAATTCGTCCGCGAACGCCTGCCCGATGTCCGACACGCCGGCGAAGTCCAGTTCCACGCGCTTGAAGCGTTCGAAACGGTGGGCCACGCGTTTGGCCTGTGACCGCGAGACGAGCTTTTCGCCTTCGTACTGCGCCAGGCGCAAGGGCACCACGGTCTTGTCGAACGTGAATTCCTCGGGGTCGGTGTAGGCGTCGAACACATCGCGCATGTCGCGCGGGCTGTCGTTGGCGAGGCGCATGCGCACACGGGTGCCTGGCGTGTCCGCCGTCTGCTCGGCAATAGCGTCGTCGGCGCGCGATGCGTGGCTGAAGCGCAGGTGGTGCGACTCGATCTCGAAGAAGTCCAGCGCGCGCGATGTGAAGAAAATGCCCTCGCCCGTGTGCTGGTCTGGCGCGGTCGTCAGCTTGCCCTTCGCCAGTTCCAGGATCGCCTCGCGCGGGTCGTGCAAGTCCAGCGCGCGCTGGATCTTGACGAAGATGCCCAGGCCCTCGTCGGCCACCAGCACCTCGGTGCTGAGCTCATTCTTTCGCACCTCCACCAGCACCTCCGCGGCGCCCGAATGGTCGATGGCGTTGTTGATCATCTCGGTGGCCCCGTAGTGCCAGATGTCGCGCACGTTCTGTGGGAAGCGCGCCACCACCGGCGAGACCAGTTCGCGCCACACCAGGTCTTCCTGCAGACCCTCCCGTGGGTAGCGGCGCGAGGCTTCGGTCAACGTCTTCAGCCGGTAGACCCGGGCACGCGTGGTGCCTTCGGCGTCGACCAGGCCGTCGCGCACCAGCGCCTGCAGGTAGCCGTTGGCCACCTGTCGCGAAACGCCGCCAGACTGGGCGAGACGGGTGCCGACACGGTGGCCGTCTGCGGCGATCAGCTCGAGTGCCTGCCTTCGCAGGGATGGTTTGTCAGTCTCCATACGGTCAATTGTCAAACATGCTCCTCAGGTTTGACAAGAGCAGGAGCAGACTTTGTCGTGGTTGCCGCCCTTTGCGTCCTCATCCCAAGTGGGCGATGTCCACGTCACCCCAATGCTGCTTGAAGTACTCGGCCACGACCCGACGGTGGCAGTGATGCGGCTTGTCTTCGCTGCACAGCAGGCAGCCGTCGGCCACCACTTCGCGCGGTATGGTGTCCTCTATGCGCCGCTTTCGCATCAAGTCTAGGAACCGGGCCTCGTAGATGGCCCAGTCGCCGCCACCCTTCTTGTATTCGTCCAGCATCTCCTGCGTGGGCGCCAGAGCGGGCAGGTGCACGTAGTCGATGCCGACGATCTTCTCCAGGAAGTAGGCCAAGTCATCCTTTTTGGCAAACCCGGCCAGTTGCGACACATTGTTGAGCCTGACGTCCACCACCCGCTTGGTGCCGGATGCTCGCAAGGTCTCGAAGAAGCGCCGCGCATTCTTTTTGGTGAACCCAATGTGTATTCCGGCGAAGTTGAACACCGATTCCGACGATGTTGAACGCTGGCCTGGAGCAGTGTGTGGCATTCAGATTCTATATTGAGTGTTCATCATCGTGGGCACATCGGAGCGTTATCCACGGCGGCGCGCGCGTGGCGCAAGTCGCGCCCCCGCGCGCGCGCCGCGGTGGGTAACGCGGGGCTGATCGGGTGGGGATCGGCGTCATGGTTTTATGGATTTCGTGGCAGG
>JBBQKZ010000182.1:0-5308 GCA_038327405.1 Burkholderiales bacterium
GTTCTGGCCCACGCCGGCGGCAAGCACCTGGCCCATGATCACTTCACCGATCACGTCGGCGGGCAGGCCGGAGCGCTCCAGCATCGCCTTGATGACGATGCTGCCGAGCTCGGTGGCGGGGACTTTGGCGAGCGAGCCGCCAAACTTGCCGACGGCGGTGCGGGCGTCTGAAACAATGACGATGTCTTCCATGGGTTTGCTCCTTGTTGTGCTTAAAAAATTCGGTCGGTCAAGCTTTGGCTTTGACGTATCGGCCCGGTGCCGGCTCGATCGCCGCGTAGGTCTTGCCCTTGCCATAGGTCTTGGGCGCGGCGATCTGTTTGCCTGCGTAGGGCTTGAGCCAGGCGGCCCAGTCGGTCCACCAGCTGCCGGGTTGTTCGTCGGCGCTGTTGATCCACTCGTTCACGTCCTTCGGGAACTTGGTGGCGGAGCCGATCCAGTGGCTGCGCTTCTTCTTGCTGGCGGGGTTGATCACGCCGGCAATGTGGCCCGATGCCCCCATGACGAAACGCTTCTTGCCCGGGAACACCTGGGTGCTCGCATATGCACCGCCGATGGGCACGATGTGGTCTTCACGCGAGCCGTAGATGTAGACCGGCAGCTTCACCTGGCGGAAGTCGATCTTCTCGCCGCACACGGTCATCTTGCCGGGCTTGATCAGGTTGTTTTCCAGGTACATCTGGCGCAGGTAGCGCGCGTAGTAAGGCCCTGGCAGGTTGGTGCTGTCGGAGTTCCAGTACAGCAGGTCGAACGGAGGGGGCGTCTCGCCCTTGAGGTAGTTGCCCACCACGTAGTTCCACACCAGGTCGTTCGGGCGCAGGAAGCTGAAGGTGGTGGCCAGGTCGCGCCCGGGCATGAGGCCACCCTGGGCGAACTGCGACTCGCGGTACTTGACGAAGTTCTCGTCGATGAACACGTCGAGGATGCCGGTGTCGGTGAAGTCAAGCAGCGTGGTGAGGAAGGTGGCGCAGTGCACCGGCTCTTCACCGCGCGCGGCCAGCACCGCCAGCGCCGTGCCCAGCATGGTGCCGCCCACGCAGAAGCCCAGCGCGTTGATGGTCTCGGCGCCGGTGATGTCCTGTGTGACCTCGATGGCCTTGATCACAGCGTCTTCGATGTACTGGTCCCAGGTGGCCTGGGCCAGCGATTCATCGGGGTTGCGCCAGCTCACCACAAACGTGCGGTGGCCCTGTTCCACGCAGTAGCGGATCAGCGAATTCTCGGGCTGCAGATCCAGTATGTAGAACTTGTTGATGCAGGGTGGCACCAGCAGGAACGGACGCTCGTAGACCTTGGCAGTGAGTGGCTTGTACTCGATCAGCTGGAACAGCTCGTTCTCGAACACCACCGCGCCTTCGGTGGTGGCCACGTTCTTGCCCACCTCGAACACGCTCTCGTCGGTCATGGACACGTGGCCCTGCTTCATGTCGTGCAGCAGGTTGGCCATGCCCTTGGCGATGCTCTCGCCCTGGGTGTCGATGGCCTTCTTCTGCGCTTCGGCGTTGAAGGCCAGAAAGTTGCTCGGCGCGCTGGCGTCGATCCACTGCTGCACCGCGAAGCGCACGCGGGTGCGTGTCTTGGCGTCGCCCTGCACCGCATCGGCCAGGGCCATGAGGGTGCGCGCGTTCAGCAGGTAGGCGGCGGCGGAAAACGCCGCCATCGGGTTGCTGGCCCAGGCGTCGGAGGCGAACCGGCGGTCGCCCTCAGGCTTGACGTTGGGCCCCTGGTTCCACAGGCCGGTCACGTCCTTGAGGTACTGGTTCTGGATTTCGAGCAGCTTCGCCGGGTCAAAACTCACCGGCTGGCCCGACGCATTCTTGAACATATCGCCCATGCCGGGCATGGCCGGCATTGCAGGCATGCCCGGGAAAGCCGCGCCCGCCGTGGGCATGGGCATGCCGAACGGGTTGGCCGCGCCCGCCTGCGGCATGAAGGCCTTGAAGGCGGCAAACGGGTCACTGGCCGCGGGCAGCGGGGCGGCTGCGGCTCCCGGGAAAGCCTTGGCCACCTGGGTCCATTGCTCGACGAGGTTCTTCTGAAACTGGTTGGCGGTCTCCAGCCAGTCGGTGGGAGGGGTTTTGTCCGATGCCATGCAGGTCTCCTGTGCTTTTGTGTGCGGCCTATCATTCCCGATGTGGGAGGAGGTGTCCGGCTTTTCCCAAGTATCTGTGTGGCGGCTTCCAGCAGACTGACGCTTTTTCCCGGCCTGCAAGGATCGCTGTGTACCTGGTCGTGATTGGTTGGATGTATGTAGTTCTGATGATGTCGGTGGCCGAGGCGACCAACACGACGGGGACCGTCCTCGGGGCCATTGTGACCTTTTTTCTTTACGGTCTGCTGCCCGTGATACTGGTGGTTTACCTGATGAGGACGCCCGCGCGGCGCAAGGAAATCAAGGCCCGTGAGGCCGCCGAGCACCAGGCGCAGATCGCCCGGCTCGCCGCCAACGCGGCACCCGCCACAGAGCCCTCAGTCGATCCAGATGCAGGCGGCCATGCGCCCGGTGCTGCCGAGAGCGGCAGCGTCGCGCCGGTGCGAAAAGAACCGTGAACGCTCGGTGACGGTGCACCACGATGGCGAGCCGTCGTTGCCGTGCACGTTGGTGATGCCGGCCATCTGCAGCCGTCGCCGCGCCAGGGCGGGCAGATCGGCGAGAAACTTGCCATCACCCAGGGGCCAGAAATGGGCCGCGGCTTCGTGGTCGAACGCCACAAACGCCTCGCACACCTCGGTCCCCACTTCGAACGCCTGCGGTCCGATGCAGGGCCCGAGCCAGGCCATCACCTCGCCCTCGCCTGCCGCATCGCTGAGCGCGCGCGCGGTGGATTCGAGCACACCCTGAAGCAGGCCACGCCAGCCCGCGTGCGCTGCGGCCACGGCGGTACCCGAGGTGTGAGCGAACAGCACCGGCAGGCAATCGGCCACCATGATGGTGGCGGCCACGCCCGGCACCTGCACCACGCAGGCGTCGGCCACCGAACCGTCGGGCGTGTCGGGCTTCAGCTGCACCACCTGCGTTCCATGCACCTGCTGCAGGAACACCGGGCGAGCGGGTGCGGTGAATGCCGCGAGCCGCTCGCGGTTGCCCGCCACGGCCAGCGGCTCGTCGTCCACGTGGTCACCCAGGTTGAAGCTGTCGAAGGGCGCCACCGACACACCGCCCGTGCGCATGGTGAACAGCGCCCGCACGCCAGGCGGAGCGGGCCAGTCGGGGTGGATGCCGTCGGCAGCCAGCAGCATCAGGCTTCGGCGTCCGGGCAGGCCGAGGGCTGGGCCTTCTGGAACGCAGGGTGTTTCATGCAGGCGTCGAACGCGGCCATGGTGCGCGGCAGCCCCGAAAAGTCGACGTTGAAACGCTGTCCGTTGAAGATCTGCGGCACCAGGCAGCAGTCGGCCAGCGTCGGCGTTTCACCAAAACAATAGGTGCTCGGCGCTTGCAATGCCAATTGACGCTCGAACGATTCCAGCCCGCTGCGCACCCAGTGGCGGTACCAGGTGTTCTTGGTGTCTTCGTCCACCTTGAGGTCCTTGCTCAGGTACTTGAGCACGCGCAGGTTGTTGATGGGGTGGATCTCGCAGGCAATGATCTGCGCCAGCGCCCTCACGCGCGCACGGCCCAGGGCATCGGCCGGCAGCAGGGCTGGCGTGGGGTGCAGCTCGTCGAGGTACTCGATGATGGCCATCGACTGCGTCAGGCGCGTGCCATCGTCGAGTTCGAGCAAGGGCACCAGGCCCTCCACCGCGATGTCGGTGTAGGCGGACTGCTTGTGTTCGCCTTTGGCCAGATGGACCGAGAGGTATTCGTAGTCAAGGCCCTTGAGGGCGAGTGCGATGCGCACACGAAACGAGGCCGAGGAGCGGAAGTAGTTGTAGAGCTTCATGCCTCTGAGGATAAACCGAGGGAGGTATCCCGGTGGGGCCCGTGCCGGTGGGTATAGTCCGGCGCGGTGCATGTGCATCGATCAGAAACATGAGAAACAGCATGAAACTACGTTTGGCCCTGCTGACCTTGCTTGCCTTGGCAATGACAGGCTGCGCATCGTTCGTCGCCCCCACCTACAGTCCCGACTACCCGAGCATCGACCGGCTCAAGACAAGCCAGCTGGGCAAGATCGCAGTGGGCGAGTTCCAGCCGCGCAGCCCCGAGGCACCGGTCAACAAGATCACCTTGCGCGGCGCGGCCTTCGTGTCGAACACCGGCTCGTTTGCCCAGTACCTTGAAGACGCCATGCGCTCTGACCTGACCGAACTGCGGGTGCTTGACCCCAAGGCCGAGGTGCGCATCGAAGCCACGCTGCTGAAGAACGACATCGATGTTTCGGGCCTGAACACCGGCGAGGGCTTCATGGACGTGAAGCTGAGTGTGATCAAGCGCGGGCAGACCGTGCACGAGAAAATCTACAGCGCCAGGACACAGTTTGAATCGAGCTTTGCCGCCGCAGTGGCGGTGCCCAAGGGCCAGAGCGAATACCCGCGGCTGGTGCGCACGCTGCTGCAGTCCGTCTACGCCGATCCCGCCTTCATCACTGCCGTCAAACCCTGAACCGAAAGAAACCCATGACCCTTCAGAACTTCTGGCGCCTGCCCCTGGCCGCCACACTGCTCGCCCTGCTCACCGCTTGCGCCCACCCGATCGGCATCAGCCCGCTGGAAACGCCGGTGCGCAACGAAGCCGGACTCAATCCGAAAAAGGTGGCCTACGTCATGACCGAGGCCGACCGTGCCAAGGAAGTCATCACACCCGGCGGCGGTGGTGACAAAGTGAGTTACTTTCCCTACCGCGACCTGGAGAAGTCCATTCGCGATGCCCTGCGTGCGGTGTATGCCGACGTCTTCGTGGTCAAGTCCGCGGGCGATCGCGAAGCCATCGCTTCGTTCGGCGTGAGTTATGTGTTTTCTCCGGCCATCACCACCACCACTTCATCGCCTTCGCCGTTCACATGGCCACCCACCAGGTTCGACATCGACCTGACGTGTGAGGTCAGCGACGCCGAAGGCAAACCCGTGACCAGCGTCAAGACCCAGGGCAAAGGAACCGCCGAGTTTGCCGAATTCAAGAGCGACTTCGGCCTGTCAGGCCGTCGCGCAGCCGCTCAGTTGTCGGAGCAACTGAAGCAGCAGGTCCAGGCCGACCCCAGGCTGCGTTGAACCCGCGCGAGCAAGCACCGCCGCATCGGCGGTGCTTGCCTCCTCAGGCAGCCAGCGCCGGGTAGTCGGTGTAACCCTTGGCGCCACCGCCGTAGAAGGTCTTGTTGTCGGGCTCGTTGAACGGGCCGCCCTGCTTCAGGCGCGCCACCAGGTCGGGGTT
>JBBQKZ010000183.1:0-5257 GCA_038327405.1 Burkholderiales bacterium
CCCGCATCCTGCGCCAGTTCATGTACAACATGGACGAGATCGAGGCCATGGAGATGGTGCTCAAGAGCATGAAATCCACCAAGAACAATTCCGAGTTCTTCGACATGATGAGGCGCGGCGGCTGACCCGGGCTATAATCTGCGGCTTTACTGATCGCGACAAGTACAGGGAAATGGTTTCCCTGCGGCTGCCGCACCTGAACCTCAAGGACACGTCATGAAAGACGGCATTCACCCCAACTACCGCGAAGTCTGCTTCCAGGACCTCTCCAATGGCTTCAAATTCGTGACCCGCTCTTGCGCGAACACGAAAGAGATGATCAAGATGGAAGATGGCCGCGAGCTGCCGCTGTACAAGCTGGACACCTCCAGCGAGTCGCACCCCTTCTACACCGGCACGCAGAAAAGTGTGGACAACATGGGTGGTCGTGTGGAGCGTTTTCGCAACCGCTACGGCAAGACGACGACGCCTGCTGCAACATAAGCAGACAGCTGGATTGCACTCCAACGGGTGCAAGGTCCTGCGCAAAAAGAGCAGCTGGTTTCCCGGCTGCTTTTTTTTCGCCTTCTGCTTTCTCACCCCGGCTTCAGGCCCCTTGTATATTCCTTGAAGTGAACCAGCCCACCCCCGCCATCGTCACCCAGTCGGCTGTTCGCCGCCTGCCACGGATCGCCCTCTTCCTGTTCTGCGTCGCGTATGTGCTGCCAGGTTTCCTGGGGCGTGAGCCCTGGAAGAATGCCGATGTCTCTGCCTTTGGCGTGATGCTGGAGATGGCCGCCGGCCACAGCGGCTGGTGGAGCCCACAGGTGCTGGGCGTGGCAGTCGAAGAGGCCGGTCCGCTGCCGTACTGGCTCGGTGCGATCTTCATCAAGTTGCTGCCCTTTCTCTCTGCCGAGTTCGCCGTGCGGGTTCCGTTCGCGCTGCTGCTGGCCCTCACCCTGGTGTGCACCTGGTACACGGTTTACCACCTTGCACGCCAACCGGCGGCGCAACCCGTGGCGTTTGCCTTTGGAGGCGAGGCCAAACCCACCGACTACGCGCGTGCCCTGGCCGATGCGGGCCTGCTCGCGCTCATGGCCTGCCTGGGCCTGGCCCAGCTCTCACACGAAACCACGCCCGATCTGGCCCGGCTCGCGATGGTGTCGCTGCTGCTCCTGTCGGCGTCCCGCATGGCCCACACAGGCCAAAGGCAGCCCATGCGCAGTGTCGGCCTGTGGGCCGTTGCCTTGCTTGCGTTGGTGTTCAGCGGAGCGCCGTGGATCGCGGCCACGCTGGGCGGTGGCTTGCTGCTGATCCTGGGGCTTTCTCGTCAACATTCCGATGAACCCGACACCGCTTGGCTGGCCCAGGAAGTACCGTCCCAACGCGATCCGTTGGTCTGGGCAGCCCTGCTGCTGTTGCTGATCCTGGGTGTGTCGGCGTTGGGCGGGCAGGTGCCGGCACCGGGAATGCAAACCGCATTCGCTGCGATCCAGTGGCAGAGCTGGGGCAAGCTCCTGATCTGGTTCACCTGGCCCGCATGGCCGCTGGCGCTCTGGACCCTGTGGCGCTGGCGCCATCAGTTGCTGCGTCCCCACGTGGCACTGCCCTTGTGGGCGACGCTGGTGAGCGTGGTGGACAGCGCCTTGTCGCCCGAGCGCGACCGCGCCCTGCTGCTGGCCTTGCCCGCCTTGGCGGCACTTGCCGCCTTTGCATTGCCCACGTTGCGCCGCAGCGTCTCCGCGCTGGTGGACTGGTTCACGCTGCTGTTCTTCTCGGGTTGTGCGCTCGTCATCTGGGTGATCTGGGTAGCCATGCAGACCGGCATGCCGGCCAAACCGGCGGCCAATGTGGCCAAGCTGGCGCCGGGCTTCATGCCCGAATTTTCCTGGTTGCTGTTTCTGGCCGGTGCTGTCGCCACGGGTGCCTGGCTCTGGCTGGTGGCCTGGCGTGTGGGCAAACACCGCCAGGCTTTGTGGAAGAGCCTGGTGCTGCCTGCAGCGGGCAGCACCTTGTGCTGGCTGTTGCTCATGACGCTGTGGTTGCCGCTGCTTGACTTTGGCCGCAGCTATGGCCCGGTCTCGCGACGTATCGCCACGCTGGTGCCGGCGCAGGCTTGCGTGCTGGTCGACGGCTTGAGTCAGGCGCAGATCGCCGCCCTGCAGTACCACGGTGCACTGAAACTGGTGCGCACTGGCACCAGCCAGGGTGCGGATTGCCAGAGCATGGTGGTGGCACCGGCCAGCCAGGCCACGCTGAATCAGCGTGTCCAGCTCACCCAATGGGCGTTCAAGTCGACGGTGAGCCGCCTGACCGACAGCAAGGAAAGCCTCCTGGTCTATCTGCGCGTGGGCAGCTGAATCGTTCTCAACCGGTGACGCGTTCGCGCACTCGGTTGGGCGGCAAGGCGATGGCAAACCGCGATCCTTCGCCAACCGTGCTCTCGGCATCGATGTGGCCGCCATGGCGCTGGGCCACGTGTTTCACGATCGCCAGACCGAGTCCGGTGCCACCGGTTTCCCGGGACCGGCTGCGGTCCACGCGGTAGAAACGTTCGGTCAGCCGAGGCAGGTGCTCGGCAGCGATGCCCGGACCCGTGTCCTTGACGAAGAACTCACCCCAACCGTCGGAACGCAACCGCCAGCCTGTCTGGATCAGCCCGCCGCCCGGCGTGTAGCGCACTGCGTTGCTGAGCAGGTTGGACATGGCGCTGAGCAATTCGGTCTTGGCACCCGACACCCAAAGCGACGGCCCCGACATGGGCTCGACCTGGTGCGGCGTGGCGGCAATGGCCTGGGTCAGTCCGCGGGCTTCCTGAACCACATGGGTGAGCAACTCCTCGCTGTCGATCCACTCACCGGGGCCGGGCGCAGGACTGCCCTCCAGCCGCGACAGCGTGAGCAGGTCGCTCACCAGGGTCTGCATTCGGTGGGCCTGTTGGCTCATGAGGCCGAGGTAGCGCGTGCGATCGGCTTCCTCCAGCGGGATGCTCTGCATGGTTTCGACAAAGCCGCTGAGCACGGTCAGGGGCGTGCGTATCTCGTGCGAGACGTTGGCCACGAAGTCGCGCCGCATGGTCTCGGCCAGCTGCACGGCCGTCACATCGCGGGTGAGCATCAGCTTGCGCTTCTTGCCGTAGGGATGGATCTGCAGGGAGATCTTGGTGGGCTGCGAAGGTCGGGGTCCTGGCCCCTCGATCTGGATTTCCTGATTGAAATCCCCTCCCGCGAGATAGGCGGTGAAGGCCGGATTGCGCACCATGTTGCGCACATATTGGCCCAGGTCGCGTTGCGGATCAAAGCCGAGGTGGTTGGCCGCCGTGAGGTTGGACCACTCGATGCGACCGGCTGAATCGAGCAACACCACGCCGTTGGGCGAGGCCTGGATGGCAGCGAGGAAGTCCTCCAGCCGCGCATCGCTGTTTTGCGCCTTTTTCTCCAGCTTCTTGATCAACTTGCGGGCGCGGTCCACCATTTCGCCCCAGGCGCCCGAGAGTCGGGGCTGGCGGGTGACGTCTGCCTTGTTGAGCCAGCGCAGGAAGCTGCGAGCGCGCAGCCCGTCGATGACCGACCAGATGAACGCGCCCACGAGCGCTCCCGCAAATGTCCAGCCCGGCGAATCCTGCGTCCAGCCCAGCACCGCTCCCAGTGCCACGAGCAGGAGCAGCTCGATCGCTCGCCGGGTCATGTGGCGGAAATGGGGGTGCCTTGCGCCGGTCGTCCGGTGTTGTTCATCGAAGTGAGCCGGTAGCCGGCACCACGCACCGTTTCGATCATGCCGGAGGCTTCACCCAGTGATTCCCTCAATCGTTTGACATGCACATCCACGGTTCGCTCCTCGATGAAAACATGGTCTCCCCAGACCTTGTCGAGCAGCGTACCACGGGTGTGCACCCGCTCTGCGTGCTTCATGAGGTAGTGCAGCAGCTTGAACTCGGTCGGCCCGACCTTGAGCTCGGCGCCGCGAAACGTGATGCGGTAGGTGGCCGCATCCAGCGAGAGTTCACCCACCTGCACCGAGTCGTTGATGATCTCGGGCGCGCGCCGGCGCAACACCGCGCGGATGCGCGCCAGCAGCTCCTGGGTGGAGAAGGGTTTGGTGATGTAGTCGTCCGCGCCCGCGTCCAGCCCCTGCACCTTGTCGCTCTCGTCGCTTCGAGCGGTGAGCATGAGGATGGGAATGGTCTTGGTGCGCTCGTTCTTGCGCCAGCCGCGGGCCAGCGAGGCGCCGCTTTCGCCGGGCAGCATCCAGTCGAGCAGGATGACGTCGGGCAGCACGGCGTCCACCTCGCGCTGCGCCGCCACACCGTCAAACACGACGGTCGGCGCGAAGCCGTTGTGCCGCAGGTTGACGGCGATCAACTCGGCGATGGAGGGTTCGTCCTCGACCACGAGGACCCGGGGAAGTTTTCTCATCCGACCACCGACTCCACTCGGGACATGGGCGTGTGGCGCACGTCTTCGCCCTTGACGATGAAGATGATCTGCTCGGCGATGTTCTTGGCGTGGTCGCCCACGCGCTCGATCGACTTGGCCAGGAACAGCAGGTCCAGGCTCGGGGAAATGGTTCGGGGGTCTTCCATCATGTAGGTGATGAGCTTGCGCAAGAAGCCGTTGTATTCGTTGTCGATGGCGTTGTCGCCCTTGATGATGGCCACGGCCATGGTGGTGTCGAGCCGCGCGAAGGAATCCAGTGTCTTGCGCAACAGGGCCGAGGCCAGGTCGGCGGCCATGCGCAGCTCGTAGCTGGGCAGGTTGCGCGGTGAGCCGTTTTCGATGATGGACTTGACCATGCGCGCAATGCGCGCAACCTCGTCGCCGGCGCGCTCGAGGTTCTGCGTCGTGCGCGAGATTGCCATGAGGAAACGCAGGTCGCGCGCCGTGGGCTGGCGCCGGCCGATGGTGGAGATGATCTCGTGATCGATCTGGATCTCCATCTGGTTGATGCGGGCCTCATTCTCGATCACCTGCTCGGCCGACTCCATGCTCATGTGCACCAGCGCGTACACCGCCTGGTGCAGCTGGGACTCGACCAGGCCTCCCATTTCAAGGACCTGGGAGGAGATGGAGTTCAACTCTGCGTCGAACTGGCTGGAAATGTGTTTGTCGCTCATGAAGGGTCTCCCGTGATGGCTCTGAACTGCTCGATTTTCAAACGTGCGGCGGATCAGCCGAAGCGCCCGGTGATGTAGTCCTCGGTCTCGGTTTTGGCGGGTTTGAAGAAGATCTGCTGGGTGGAGCCGAATTCGATCAGCTCGCCGAGGTACATGTAGGCGTTG
>JBBQKZ010000184.1:0-5236 GCA_038327405.1 Burkholderiales bacterium
AAGAAGTTTCGCAAGACCTGCGAGACCTCGAAGGCGTGACCCCCGAGTTGATCGCCAAGTTGGCCGACGCCGGCATCCACACCCGCGACGAGCTGGCCGATCTGGCCACCGACGAGCTCACCGACATCACCGCACAGACGCCTGAAGAGGCCACCGCGCTGATCATGCTGGCACGCGCTCACTGGTTCACCGGTGACGAAGCGCAATCCACGACCTGACCAGCGGAGGCCCATCGGAGAATAGAGACCTATGACAAGTACCACCGTCGCCGAACTGGCTGCCGAGCTGAACAAGCCCACCACCGTCTTGCTGGAGCAACTCTCCGCAGCGGGTGTGCCCAAGACATCCGGGACTGATCCAGTCACCGAATCCGACAAGCAATCTTTGCTCGGTCATCTCAAGGCCAGCCATGGCACGGCCAGCGCCGAGCGCAAGAAGATCACCTTGGTGAAAAAGTCGACCTCCGAGATCAAGCAGGCCGACTCCACGGGTCGTGCCCGCACGATCCAGGTCGAAGTGCGCAAGAAGCGCACTTTCATCAAACGTGATGACGAAGTGGCTGTTCCCGAAGCGGTTGAAGAGCCGGCTGTGGTCGCCCCTTCGATCGACACCGAAGAACTCGCCCGCCGCGAGGAAGACGCGCGCCGCCAGGCCGAACTGCTGCGCCGTCAGGAAGAAGATTTCAACGAGAAGCGCCAGGCCCGCGAAGCGGAAGAGGCGCGTCAGGCGCAAGCGGCCATTGACCAGGAGCGTGCAGCTTCTGCTGCCGCTGAAGCGGCTGAAACCGCTGCCCGCGCGGCAGCGGAGGCCGCTTCGCCTGAAGGCATCTCGGAGGCGATTGCCGCCCGCACCGCCAAGGATGCAAAGGCCAAGACCGACTCGCTGGAGCGCGATTCAGCGGCTCGCGTGATCGCCGACCGCAACGCCGAAAGCAAACGTGCCGACGACCTGCGCGCGCAGGATCTGGTGGAGCGTCGCCGCAAGGCCGAAGCCGAAGCCGCCAACATTCGCGCCATGATGTCGGCCCCGGCCAAGACGCTGGTGGCCAAGAAGCCCGAGCCCGCTCCGGTTGATCCGAAAGCCGGCATCAAGGGCACGCTGCACAAGCCAGCCGGCACGCCCGGCAAACCCGCGACCACCGCTGGGACAGCCACGGCCGGTGTCGCTGGCAAGAAAGAGATCAAGTCCGAGAACCTGTCTTCCACCTGGAAGGACGACGCGGCCAAGAAAAAAGAAATCAAGACGCGAGGCGACACCAGTGCCGGACGCTCGACGAACTGGCGCGGAGGCCCGCGCGGTCGTCGCGACTCGCGTGACTCCCGCGATTCGGGCGCCAGCAACTTCGTGGCGCCGACCGAAGTCAAGGTCATTGAAGTGCACGTGCCGGAGACCATCACGGTGGCAGAACTCGCGCACAAGATGAGCCTGAAGTCGTCCGAAGTCATCAAGCAGTTGATGAAACTGGGCCAGATGGTCACCATCAACCAGCCGCTGGACCAGGACACCGCCATGATTCTGGTGGAAGAACTGGGTCACAAGGCTGTGGTGGCGGCACTCGACGATCCGGAGGCTTTTGCCGACGACGAAACTTCGCAACAGGAACACGCGTTGCTGTCACGCGCACCTGTGGTCACTGTCATGGGCCACGTGGACCACGGCAAGACCTCGTTGCTGGACTACATCCGTCGCGCGAACGTGGCCGCGGGCGAAGCCGGTGGCATCACGCAGCACATCGGCGCCTACCACGTCGAGACCGAGCGCGGCATGATTTCCTTCCTCGATACCCCGGGTCACGAGGCCTTCACCGCCATGCGTGCCCGCGGTGCCCAGGCCACCGACATCGTCATCCTCGTCTGCGCTGCAGACGATGGTGTGATGCCGCAAACCCGGGAAGCGATCAAACACGCCAAGGCGGCGGGCGTGCCCATCGTTGTGGCGTTGACCAAGATCGACAAGCCCGGCATCAACCTCGAGAAGGTGCGCTCCGAGCTCGTGGCCGAAGAAGTCGTGCCCGAAGAGTTCGGTGGTGATGTTCCGTTCGTGGGCGTGTCCGCCAAGACCGGTGTGGGCATCGACGCCCTGCTTGAACAGGTTCTGCTGCAGGCCGAAGTGCTCGAGCTCAAGGCGCCGGTGGATTCCATGGCCAAGGGCCTCGTGATCGAAGCCCGTCTGGACAAAGGCCGCGGCGCTGTGGCCACGGTGCTGGTGCAGAGCGGTACGCTCAAGACCGGCGACGTGGTGCTGGTGGGGCAGACCTCTGGCCGTGTGCGCGCCATGCTGGACGAGAACGGCAAGTCGATCAAATCGGCAGGCCCCTCGATCCCGGTGGAAATCCAGGGCTTGGCAGAAGTGCCGCAGGCTGGCGACGATTTCATGGTGATGACCGACGAGCGCCGTGCGCGCGAGATCGCCACCTACCGTGCAGGCAAGTTCCGCAACACCAAGCTGGCACGCCAGCAAGCCGCCAAGCTGGAGAACATGTTCTCCGACATGTCGGCCGGTGAAGTCAAGCTGCTGCCCATCATCGTCAAGTCCGACGTGCAGGGTTCGCAGGAAGCACTGGCCCAGTCGCTGCTCAAGTTGTCGACCGAAGAGGTCAAGGTGCAGCTGGTCTTCGCTGGTGTCGGTGGCATCAGCGAGTCTGACGTGAACCTGGCCATTGCCTCCAAGGCGGTGATCATCGGCTTCAACGTGCGCGCCGACGTGGGGGCCCGCAAGCTCGCCGAAGGCAACGACGTGGATCTGCGTTACTACAACATCATCTACGACGCCGTCGATGAGTTGCGTGCGGCCATGTCCGGCATGCTGGCGCCCGAGAAGCGCGAAGAAGTCATCGGTTCTGCCGAGATCCGCACCGTGTTCGTGGCCACCAAAATCGGCACGATCGCCGGTTGTATGGTCACGGCCGGCCAGGTCACCCGCAGCGCGCATTTCCGCCTGCTGCGCGACAACGTGGTCATCTACACCGGCGAGATCGACACCCTCAAGCGCCTCAAGGACGATGTGCGCGAGGTCAAGGAAGGCTTCGAGTGCGGTATCAAGCTGAAGAACTACAACGACATCAAGGAAGGCGACCAGCTCGAATTCTTCGAGGTCAAGGAAGTGGCTCGTACGCTCTGAACCATGCCCCGCAAAGCTTCATCCGTCCCCAACCGCGGATTCCGCGTGGCCGACCAGATCCAGCGTGATCTGGCAGAGCTGATCGCGCGCGAGTTGAAAGACCGCCGGGTGGGCATGGTCACGATCAATGCGGTCGAGGTCACACCCGACTATGCGCACGCCAAGGTCTTCTTCAGCCTGCTCACGGGTGATCCTGCGGAAACGCTGGAAGGCCTCAACGCCGCCGCGGGTTTCCTGCGCAGCGGCCTGTTCAAACGGCTCCACATCCACACCGTGCCCACGCTGCACTTCGTGTTCGACCGCACCACCGAGCGTGCAGCCGACATGAACGCCTTGATCTCCAAGGCGGTTTCCTCTCGGTCAAAGGAAGAGTAACGATGCACGCGCCACGCACGAGGGTGCAACGGCGCCCTGTGCACGGGGTGCTGTTGCTCGACAAACCGCTGGGTCTCTCCAGCAACCAGGCCTTGCAAAAGGCGAAGTGGCTGCTGCGCGCCGAAAAGGCGGGGCACACCGGCACGCTCGACCCGCTGGCCAGCGGTGTGTTGCCACTGTGCTTCGGTGCGGCCACCAAGTTCAGCCAGATCCATCTGGATGCCGACAAGACCTACGAGACGGTGGTTTGCCTTGGTGTCAAAACCAGCACCGCGGATGCAGAGGGTGAGGTGATCCAGACCCGCGATGTGCATTGCACGCCGGGGCAGGTGGTCGAGGTGCTCGACGGTTTCATGGGCCCGATCGCCCAGGTGCCGCCCATGCACAGCGCTTTGAAGAAAGACGGCAAGCCGCTGTACGAATACGCCCGCCAGGGTGAGACGGTGAAGCGCGAGGCACGCCACGTCGTCATTCACGACCTGGACCTGCTGGACATGCAACTGCTGGGTGACGCGCCGTTTCTGCGCCTGCGTGTGCGGTGCAGCAAGGGCACCTACATCCGAACGCTGGGCGAAGACATTGCCGAGGCCCTGGGTTGCGGGGGCCATCTGGGCATGCTGCGCCGCATCGAGACCGGCGGATTTGATGTCGCGCACTGCATCACGCTCGGCGCCCTGGAGGCGCTGGACGAGCAGGAGCGCATGGCATTGTTGCTGCCGGTTCAGACCTTGCTGGATGGACACGAGCCCGTCACGCTGGACGCTGACGATGCGGGGCGCTTCCTCAGCGGCCTGCGCCGCCGCGGAGCCTGGGCCGACAACGAAAGTGTGGCTGTGTTCGGCCCGCCGCCCGGCATCGACACAACCACTTCTCACGAAGCCGTGCTGCTGGGCAGTGCGCACACCCAATCGGGTGAATTGATCCCGGGGCGGCTGCTGAGCCCCATCGAAATACAGCAAATCCTGGAAACCTCACCGGAACTCGCATCATGAGCAAACAAATCCGCAACATCGCCATCATTGCCCACGTTG
This sequence comes from Burkholderiales bacterium, assembly GCA_038327405.1. GTDB lineage: Bacteria > Pseudomonadota > Gammaproteobacteria > Burkholderiales > Burkholderiaceae_C > Hydrogenophaga. The sequence goes on from JBBQKZ010000184.1 coordinate 4,527, forward strand.
ACCATGGCAAAACCACCATGGTGGACCAGCTGCTTCGACAGTCGGGCACTTTTGCCGAGCACGAAAAAATCGTCGACACGGTGATGGACAACAACGCTATCGAACGCGAGCGGGGCATCACCATCCTGGCCAAGAACTGCGCCGTGAGCTGGGAAGGAACGCACATCAACATCGTCGACACCCCCGGCCACGCGGACTTCGGCGGTGAAGTCGAACGTGCCCTGTCCATGGTGGACGGTGTGGTGCTGCTGATCGACGCGCAGGAAGGCCCGATGCCGCAGACGCGTTTCGTGACCAAGAAGGCACTGGCCCTGGGCCTCAAACCCATCGTGGTGGTGAACAAGGTCGACAAGCCGGGCGCACGCCCCGACGCCGTGATCAACGCTGCGTTCGACCTGTTCGACAAGCTGGGTGCCAACGACGAACAACTCGACTTCCCCGTGGTCTACGCCTCGGGCATCAACGGCTGGACTTCGCTGGTCGAAGGCGCACCCGGCGAGCAGTGGGGCCCCGACATGTCCGCCCTGTTCAACACGGTGCTCAAACACGTAAAGCCCCAGGAGGGGGATCCTGCAGCACCGCTGCAGTTGCAGATCTCCGCGCTGGACTTCTCCACCTTCGTTGGTCGCATCGGCGTGGGCCGCATCAGCCAGGGCACCATCAAGCCCAACATGGACGTGGTTGTGATGGAGGGCGCAGACGGCAAGGTC
>JBBQKZ010000185.1:0-4799 GCA_038327405.1 Burkholderiales bacterium
TGGTGGGGTGGAATTTCAAGATTCGTTGGCGCCGGTTTGTTCTTGAACACGCGCCCCGCGCCATCGAAGGTGGACCCGTGGCACGGACAGAAGAAGCCACCTGGCCAGTCGGCCGGCAGGCTGGGGTTGGCCACGCCTGCCAGTGCCTTGCTGGGCGAGCAGCCCAGGTGCGTGCAGATGCCTATCGCCACGAAAATCTCGGGCTTGATGGCGCGCGCCGCGTTGCGGGCGTCGTCGGGTTGCTGGTCTTGTTTTGACTGTGGGTCGACGAGTTCGGCGTCGTGGCCTTGCAATCCCGCCAGCATTTCCGGCGTGCGCCGTATCACCCACACCGGTTGACCACGCCACTCCACGGTCTTGCTGCCACCGGGGGGGATGTCGGACAGGTCCACCTCCACCGGCCCGCCAGCCGCCTTGGCGCGTTCGCTCGGTGCGAAGGAGGAAACGAAGGGCACCGCGGTGGCCAGCGTCGCAACGCCGCCCCCCACACCGGTGGCAATGAGCCACAGCCGCTTGCTGGGGTCGTCAGCCTGAGCACTGACGGATGGGCAGTCGTTCGGGACGATGTCGCTCATTCTCTGCTCCTGACCCGGCTCATTTGGTCAGATTGGCAGCCCAGTAGGCATTCACCTTCTGACCCTGCGCGGCGAATTCGTCCTGCTGAAAGTCCTGGTCTTCCTTGACCTGCGGCGCAGCGTCAATGACGGCTTTCGTGCTGGCCAGCACCATCAGCCTGTTACCTGGCGTGGCCTTGAAGTCCAGCCAGGGCACCGGGACGTAGTTCTCGCCGAAACCAAAAATGCCGCCTCGGGCGATCACGAGGTAGGCGATCTTGCCGCTCTGCGGGTCCATCACGATATCGTCCACGCTGCCGAGGTCTTCGCCTTGGGGATTGACCACCCCGGTGCCCATCAACTGGTCGGACCGGAAGGTCATATCTGCGTCGGCGACGGCGACGGCCGTGGCAATCTGCTGACGACGCCAGGCCGACACGTCAACGGGTGGCACCTTGCCCTTGCGAAGGTCGGCGGTATAGGTGGAGTAGATGTCCTGCGCGGAGCCCAGCAGGCTTTCGCAGGCCTTCTGGTCACCGCGTTGCGCGAGGATGTTGGCCGACGCAATCAGGGTACGGACTTCATAGCCAGGCCGTGCCCGCCAATAGGCGCTCGACCCGGATGTCAAGGAAGCTGGAAGGCGCGCTACTCCATAGCCATAGCCATACATCGGATATCCGTATCCGTAGCCAGAGCCGTGAAGCCAATAGCCGTCTTTCTGCAGCCGACTGTCGAAGGCGGTCAAGGCGGACATGCATTTCTGAGCGGGCTTGTTCGCCGCTGGCTTGGTCACCGCGGGCTGGGCCAGCGCGGCTGGGGTGACGAATGCAAAGCCCGCCAGCGCTGTCAGGGCAGCGAACGAAAGCTTGATCGGAGTGGTGTTCATGGTTGTGCTGCCTTCCAGTTGATTTGATGGGCCGCATTCGAAGGCCACATGAATGGATGTCTGAGGGCCACTCTCCGCGCAACGTTGGGCGGTGTCGGTTCGGTGCCGAACCGAGAGCTGCTTTGTCAGGTGTGAAACGACCATCACACGCTGGAACGCTGCCGGGAAGGTCGCGCGAACTGGGAGGATGGCCTTGGCGCCTGGGTAGTCGGTTCGGGCTTCAAGCAACGCCTCGTGCGCCCGGGCGCCAATGCACGCTACGCCGGCAGCTCACCGTCGACAGCTTTTCGGGATCCGAATGTCCGGGCGTAGACGCAGGTGAACTCAGCGCCCATCAGCAGGATCTGTGCTGAAAAGTAGACCCAAAGCAGCACCACCACCAACGAACCAGCGGCTCCGAAACCGGATGCGATGTTGCTGCGACCGATGTACGCGCCAATGAAGAACTTGCCCCCCGTGAAGAGCAGGGCGGCGAGCAATGCGCCGAGCCACACGTCTGCCACCAAGACACGCTGACGCGGCATGACTTTGTAGATCAGACCAAACATGAACGCCACCAGCAGGAAGCTGCCGACCGCGTTGCCGAGACCCACCATGGCCTGCCAGCCGCCGAGGACAGGGTCAAGATGACGACCCACGGCCGCGAGCATCGCACTGGTGAGCAGCGACACGATGAGCAGGAAGCCCACTGCGAGGATCATGCCGAACGCCATCAGACGGGCGCGAACGAGCGAGAGCCACCCACTCTTGCGCAGCCGCCCCGGTACCCTCCAGATCCGGTCGAGTGCGTCCTGCAGCTCGGCAAACACGGTGGTCGCGCCGACGAGAAGGAGCACCACCCCCACTGCAGTGGCGGTCAGGCCCTCGGCAGGATCGCGCACGCTGGCCAGCAGGTCCTGTATCGCGCCCGCGCCGCGTTCACCCATCAGTTCCTGCAGCTGGGCCTGGATCTCGCCACGGGCGGCGCCTTCACCGAACACAAGCCCTGCCACCGACACCACGATCAGCAGCAGCGGTGCCAGCGAGAAGATCGTGTAGTAGGCCAGCGCCGCACCCATGCTTGGCACGTAGTCGTCGAGCCAGGAGGTCGCGACTTGTTTGATCAGGCCCCACCATGCGGCGGGCAGGCCGGACAGCGTCACAGCACGTCGGCACCGCCAGCCGCTCTGATGCAGACCTGGGCCCCAACAACCTCAGCAGGAATGCGGCCGCTTTGCTCATGCTTTGCGTCTCGCAGTTTTACTTTGGCCGTGCCGATGATTGGCAATAGCTCGAGAGTGGTCGAGCGCACTCTCCCGAGAGCGACGTCAGTGGCGTGGAAAAGCCGCACCGGCGATGTCCTTCTATGAATGGCGCGATTTAAGCCGCTGCCGTGCCGCGAAAACGATGCCGATGACGCTCGCAGCTGCTATTGCCGCCGGCACCGGGTAGCGCTGGACCAGATCTCCCGCCCTCAGCACATAGCGGCCGGCTTCATGGCGGGACAGCGTGCTGACGCCATCGCGAATCAGCTCTCGCGGCGTCAGGCGATGCTCCAGTTCGCTCAGGGTATCGCCCACGCGCGCCCGGACGCGATTGATTTCGGCATCGATCTGAGCAGCTGTTCTCATTGAATTTCCCTCAATTGATGTGGTCCGTCACGACTTCGGCGTCGCGCTGAAGCGCACGCACCGAGCGCGAGGATTTCAGGTTCCCGGTCTGCAGTTTCTTGAGTCCGGCGGACAGCAGAAGCCCACCTGCAAACAGCACGACGGCGCCGACGAGCAAGGGTGCGAGCCATGACGCGTGTGCCTCCGGCAAGACCAGCGCCAGCAACGCGACAATGGCGAACAGGACAAGCAGGAATCCGGCAAACAGCACTGCTCCGCCGATCGCCAGGGAGCCGATACCGGTGCCGACTTCGGAAATTTTCTCGGAAACTTCGGCTTTTGCGAGTTCCGCCTCTTCGCGCAGCAAGGACGCGGATTGTTGCCATAGATCTGTAACGAGCCCGAGCAACGGTCGACGCGGATTGCGGCTGTTCGTCGATGTTTCCATCGCTTGTACCTTTCAAAATTGATGCGTCAGCGACCAGCCGTCAGCTGGCATCACTCCTTCTCGTCCTTTCGATGCTTATCGCAGCCCGAGAAACGGCAAGCGAACGACGATGTCGAAGATGCTCTTCATGAGATTGCTTTTGGGTGAGCCAAAACATCGAATCGCCTGTTCAAGCGATTCACCGGTTTCCACCGTACGCTTCGCCGCCCGAAGATTCCGTTGGCCAACGCACATAGAGGTAAACAGATCCCAGTGCGAGAGGGCGCCACACGAAATGTCGCGGCAACGGGCCGTCTTGCCAACGGCTTCGACGAATATCCACGAATCAACAACGACCCGGTACGTGGACAGGACAGGTCGCAGCCGGGTCGAGAGCTGGGCGGTGCACAGAGGACTCATGCCTGGTTCGGTGGAAGCTCGGAAGGGTCGTACACGGACCCCGAGGGGCCCGATGCGTCAGCTGAAATGGTTCGCTTCTTCCTGGGCCAGGTTCGGTGCTGGCCTCAGCAGTGCGCATCGACCTTCCGCCAACGTCGAAAGCGACGCTCGCGCCCGGCCGGTGCCACAGCCAGTCAAGCCATCGCCCTCGGCAGCGCTGCCTCGTACGTCAGCGCACAGACTCGGCGCCGCCAGACGCGCATCTTCCAATCTCGTGCCCCGGGTACGCCGAACATGGACACCGCACCTTGCTGCATGTCCACAGACCCAGCTCCCGCCTGACGCTCTGCGTTCGAAACCGTTGAAAGTCAGAACCCCATGCTTCGCGCCACCCAAGACCTGCTGAATCTCGCGATCCTGCCCAGCGACAACACCACCGACGGCGCCATCGGCGACGGGTGGGTCGGGCACGACGTGCTGGTGGCTACGGCACACCAGACGGCAAGCGACACCCTTTCCCGGACCGATGCCTGAGCCGAAACCACCTGCCGCGTCGGCAGAAGACCCTTCGCTGATCGCCATCGCCGATCTGGCGCCGGGTACCGATCTGGACCGAGGCCTGAGCGCCGACGAGGCCGCCCAACGGCTTCAGGCAGACGGCCCCAACGAATTGCGTGCGATTCCCCCTGTGCCCGCCTGGCGCCGCGCGTTGGCGCAGCTGCAGGACCCGCTGGTCTACCTGCTGGGTGCTGCCGCAGCGGTGGCCCTGGCCGCCTGGTGGTTCGAAGGCCGAGGCCAGGCAGGAGCGGCAGGCTGGCCGCTGGATGCCATCGTCATCACCTGCGTGGTGGTGCTCAACGCCGTGCTCGGCTGGTTGCAGGAGGCCAAAGCAGCGCAGGCGGTGGCGGCACTGGCGAAGATGACCACCGCCATGTCGGCCGTGC
>JBBQKZ010000186.1:0-4797 GCA_038327405.1 Burkholderiales bacterium
TGGCAAACGCTGATCACCGTGTTCAGCCCGACCGAGGCGTATCTGCTGCGCGGCGTGCTGCAGGCTGCCGGAGTGCCGGCAGCGGTGGCCGACGCGCACCTGGTGCAGGCCTACACGCTGCTGGCAGGCGCCGTTCCCGTGCGTGTGCAGGTGCCCGAGCACCGGCTGGCGCAGGCCGAAGCGGTGCTGGTGGCGTTTGAACGCGGCGACTACGGACTGAGCGACGACCACCATGGCGAGGAGACGCCTCCATGAACAACACCACATTCGACTTCATCGTCATCGGCGCCGGCACTGCGGGCTGCCTGCTGGCCAACCGCCTGAGTGCCGACGCGTCCAGGCGAGTGCTGCTCGTTGAAGCGGGCCGCAAGGACGACTACCACTGGATCCACATTCCGGTCGGTTACCTCTATTGCATCGGTAACCCGCGCACCGACTGGCTCTACCAGACCGAGGCCGATCCGGGACTCAATGGCCGGCGGCTGCGCTACCCGCGCGGCAAGGGCCTGGGCGGCTGCTCCAGCATCAACGGCATGATCTACATGCGTGGCCAAGGCCGCGACTACGACCAGTGGGCGCAGCTCACCGGCGTCGACGACTGGCGCTGGGACAACTGCGTGCCCGACTTCAAGGCGCATGAAAACCACCACCGGCTTGACGCCGCGCAAGACCCCGCATTCGCCCAGCTGCACGGGCACGGTGGTGAATGGCGCATCGAGAAACAACGCCTGCGCTGGGACGTGCTCGACGCCTTTGCCCAGGCTGCGCAGCAGGCCGGCATACCGGCCAGCACCGACTTCAACACCGGCAACAACGAGGGCGTGGGCTACTTCGAGGTGAACCAGAAAAGCGGCTGGCGCTGGAACGCGTCCAAAGCCTTTTTGCGCCCAGCGCAGGCCCGTCCCAACCTCACGGTGTGGACCGAAACCGCCACCGACAAACTGGTGTTGTCCCGCGACGCTGGCGGCCAGCTGCGCTGCACCGGCGTGGAGCTCTTGCGCGGCGGGCAGAAAGTGCGCGTGTCGGCCGCACAAGAGGTGGTGCTCAGCGCCGGCAGCATCGGCTCACCGGCCATCCTGCAGCGCTCGGGCATCGGCCCGGCTGCCTTGCTGCAACAGCACGGCATCACGGTGCAACACCACCTGCCCGGCGTGGGCGAGAACCTGCAGGACCACCTGCAGATCCGTGCGGTGTTCAAGGTGCAGGGCGCGACCACGCTCAACGTGCTGGCCAGCAGCTTGTGGGGCAAGGCGAAGATCGGCCTGGAGTACGCACTCAAGCGCAGCGGCCCCATGAGCATGGCGCCCAGCCAGCTTGGCGCCTTCACCCGCAGCGACCCGGCCCAGCCCTGGCCCAACCTCGAATACCACGTGCAGCCGCTCAGCCTGGACGCGTTTGGCGAGCCGCTGCACAGCTTCCCGGCCTTCACCGCCAGTGTGTGCAACCTCAACCCCACCAGCCGCGGCCATGTGCGCATCACCTCGGCCCTGCCCGACGCGGCGCCTGCGATCGCGCCGTGCTACCTGAGCACACCCGAAGACCGCCAAGTGGCGGCCGACAGCCTGCGCGTGACGCGCCGCATCGTGGCCCAACCGGCGTTGGCGAAGTACCAGCCGCAGGAGCACAAACCCGGTGTGCAGTTCCAGAGCGACGAAGAGCTGGCCCGCCTGGCGGGCGACATCGCCAGCACCATCTTCCACCCGGTGGGCACCACCAAGATGGGCACGGCGAACGACCCGCTGGCGGTGGTGGACAGCCACCTGCGCGTGCGCGGCGTGGCCGGCTTGCGCGTGGTCGATGCCGGCGTGATGCCCACCATCACCAGCGGCAACACCAACAGCCCCACGCTGATGGTGGCGGAGAAGGCGGCTCGCTGGATCAGGGCCGGGGTCTAACGGATGCCGCCCACATAGCGGGCATCGGGATCTTCACCTTCCTTGCGCGGGCTGCCGAAAGCTGACAGCAGGGCGGACTCGATGAAGCCGCTGTTGGTCTGGCCGGGCACCGAGTTGGCAAACCCGCCAGACCTGGGCGTGGGCGCGCGCTGGGCTGTTGCCGCGCTCACCTGGCCAGCCTTCAGCGTGTCGGCCGCCGCTTGCAGCAAGGGCCTGCGCCCGGGCGCAGTCATCAGCGGGATGGCGGCTTCGAGTTTGTCGGCCAGTGCCCTCAGGTCGGCATGCTCTTCTGCCGTGGCCTTCTCGCGTGTGAACCGCACGATTTCCCGCGCGTAGTCCGCGTTGCTGGTCAGCCACTCGGTGTCGGTTACGCGGCCGGTCTTGCGCCGCAGCAGCACATGCAGGTGTGCAGCCAGGGCAAAGACATCGTTGGAGGTCATGGTTGCCTTCAATGGCCGAGCTGTTCGTTGTGCAGGGACACGTCCAGCCCGGCGCGCTCTTCAAACTCGCGCACGCGCAGAGTGGTGAAGCGCGAAGTGATCCACAGCACCACGGCGGTCATGACCAGGCTGTAGGCCAGCACGGCCGCACACGCGATCACCTGCGCCATGAAGCTCGCCTCCACGCCCGAGATCGCCGGATCGGCCAACACGCCGGTGAGCAGCGCGCCCACCAGGCCACCCACGCCGTGCACGCCAAACACGTCGAGCGAGTCGTCCGCACGCAGCTTGCGCTTGAGCGCGGTGGCGCCCCAGTAGCAGGCCACGCCGGCCACCAGGCCGATGATGAGTGCGCTGCGCGGCGTGACAAAACCTGCCGCCGGCGTGATGGCCACCAGACCCGCCACCACACCCGAACACAGACCCAGCAGCGATGCGCGTTTGCGCGCCAGCCACTCGGCGCCCATCCACGACAGCGCACCCGCGGCGGCCGCGATGTGGGTGACCGCCATGGCCAGGCCGGCGCGGCCGTCCGCCGCCAGCGCCGAGCCGGCGTTGAAGCCGAACCATCCCACCCACAGGAGGCCGGTACCGGCCATGGTCAGGCCCAGGTTGAACGGAATGAAGGGCTCGCGGCCATAGCCCTCGCGCGGGCCCAGTGCGTAGGCGCAGACCAGCGCAGCGGCGCCGGCGTTGATGTGCACCACCGAGCCACCCGCAAAGTCGAGCGCACCGAGTTGCGCCAGCCAGCCACCCGGCTCCCACACCCAGTGGGCGATGGGTGCGTACACCAGCAGCAGCCAAAGGCCGGTGAAGGTGAGCAGCGCACCGAAGTGCATGCGCTCCACCAGCGCCCCCACCACCAGCGCGCAAGTGATGATGGCAAAGGTGAGCTGGAACATGGCAAACACCGATTCAGGCACGTGTTTCGCGATGTGGCTCACGGCCACCTGCCCGGTGGAGCCGAGAAACTCCATGCCCGAGAAACCCATGCGCTCCACCCCTCCGATGAAACCGCCGAAGGTGCCGCCCGGTGTGAACGCCAGCGAGTACGCCACGCCGAACCACAGCAGGCTCACCACCGCTGCGATGCCCACCACGCTGGCCATGGTGTTGATGACGTTGAAGCGGCGCACCATGCCGCCGTAGAACAACGCGATGCCCGGCAGTGTCATCAGCAACACCAGCGCGGTGCTGACCATGAGCCAGGCGGTGTCGGCACCCTGGATCGTGCTGGCCGCGACCAGCCCCGGTGCCGTCAGCGCCGGCGCTGGCGGGGCCACAACGGCAGGCGCCGTTTGCGCCAGGGCGGTCAGCGGCCCGAGCATGGCGAGGATCAGCGCAGGGGGTGAAAGAAAGTTTCTCGGGCTTAAAGGTTGACGAACGGAGGCGGCCACACGGTTCTGGTGCATTTTGTTACCTGTTTCCAACGACAGCGGGGCCGACGCATCAACTGTGCCAAGGCTTGCCCGGTCCAAGGGAAAGCCCGGGTGCACAGCGCTGGTGCGAGCCGATACAGTGCATGCACTCGCTCAAGCGCACTGCGCTGGTGACCGCGGGGGACCGAGGAGACAACCCAGTCCACAAACCAAAAACGTGTTTCAGCGTCCCCAGAGATGCCAGATTCCTCAAACCGACCCCCAGTGGGTCGGTTTTTTTTCGCCCGTGCATGGGGGGCGATAACCGGGCCAGCCGCCGGGCCGCCCCCAAGGCAGGCCCAGCCCCCTCGGGGGGCAGCGACCCGCGAAGCGGTGGAGCGTGGGGGCGACAATCCACTTTATGGAATTGCTGCTTGTTTCGCTGGCCTCGTTGTTCGCCGGCTTTGTGGACTCGATCGTGGGTGGCGGTGGCCTCATCCTGGTGCCCGCGCTCTTCGCCATGTTTCCCAACACCCACCCCGCCACCCTGTTTGGCGTGGCCAAGGGCGCCTCGGTGTGGGGCACGGCAGCAGCCACCTGGCAGTACGCGCGGAAAGTCAACATGCCCTGGCGCGCGCTGCTGCCGGCGGCGGCGGTGGGGTTCGTCGGCTCCATGGCGGGCGCCTGGACCGTGACCGTGGTCTCGCCCGACTTCCTGCGCCGCGCGCTGCCGCTGGTGCTGATCGCCGTGCTGGTCTACACGCTGGCGCGCAAGGACCTGGGCCACCGGCATGCACCGCGCTTCAGCGGCTGGCACGAGACCGCCGCCGTCAGCCTGCTGGGCCTTACGCTGGGGTTCTACGACGGCTTTTTCGGCCCGGGCACCGGCAGCTTTTTCGTGTTCCTGTTTGTGCGCTGGCTGGGCTACGACTTCCTGCACGCCAGCGCGAGCGCCAAGCTCATCAACACCGCCACCAACCTCGCGGCATTGACGTTGTTCGCCTGGAAGGGCCACATCTGGTGGCATTTCGTGCTGGCCATGGCCTTGGCCAACGTGGTGGGCAGCCTGCTTGGCACCCGGCTGGCGCTCAAGCACGGCAGCGG
>JBBQKZ010000187.1:0-4757 GCA_038327405.1 Burkholderiales bacterium
CAGCCGGGAAGCCAACGCATCACCACCAACTTACGTCAGGGGTCCACGCAGTATGGCAGTCGTTGTCAATAAACCCATTCCCGAATTCGAATCGATGGCCACCGGCGGCATCAAGGTCAGCAACCAGACGCATCTGGGCCAAACCATCGTGCTGTATTTCTACCCCAAGGACAACACGCCCGGCTGCACCACCGAAGCCATGCAGTTCCGCGACAAGTACAAGGACTTCGTGAAGGCGGGCGCGCAAGTGTTTGGCGTTTCTCGCGACAACATGAAATCGCATGACGATTTCAAAACCAAGCTTGAACTGCCATTCGAGCTGATCGCCGACACGGAAGAGAAGATGTGTCACATGTTCGGCGTGGTCAAGAACAAGATCATGTATGGCAAGAAGGTCAAAGGCATCGAGCGCAGCACGTTCCTGATCGGCCCCGACGGGGTTCTGAAGGAAGAATGGCGTGGACTGAAAGTGCCAGGCCACGTGGAGGATGTTCTGAGAGCAGTCAAAGCCCTCAAAAAAGCCGCCTGATTTGCACTCGGCGCACCGGGTTGTTGCCGTGAGGGGAAAGCGTCACAGCAGTCATGCATAATGAAATCACGATGTCGGGAAGTCTCTCAGCCCCACCCCCTCTGCCCATTCCAAGCAGACTCCAAAGCCGCCCGGTCATCCCGGCGGCTTTTTGTTTTCCAGCCTCGCGCTGAACACACAAGTCCACATGCCACTGCCCCCCGCCCCATCCAAACGCGCCGCCCTCCTGTCACCCGAGGCCTACAGCCTCAAAGCCGCCGAAGAGCCCTTCGCGTTGGAAACAGAGGCTGCGCCCGATGGCGCCTTGCCTGCCGCCCAGCCCTCGCGCCCGCCCAAGCGAGAAGCAGACGCAATGACGCCGCCTCCCGAGGCCAAAACGACCGGCCGTGGCCGCAAGCCCGCAACCGTGACCAACCCCGTGGTGGCAGAACGTTCAGCGGCCGCACCATTGCTGCCGAAAGTCATGCCATCGGCCGGTCCGGCACCTCGAAGCCAGCAGCCAGCGCAGGTGACGGCCTCCTCCGGTAGCCGCAGGCGCACCGCAGCCAAGTCCAGCAACGGTCCAGCAAGGCTCTTCGTGCTGGACACCAATGTGCTGCTGCACGATCCGATGAGCCTGTTCCGCTTTGAGGAACATGACATCTTCCTGCCCATGATCGTGCTCGAAGAGCTCGATGGTCACAAAAAGGGCATGACCGAAGTCGCGCGCAACGGGCGTCAAACCAGTCGTACGCTGGACGCCCTTGTGGCCCAACAAGGCGGCGACATGACCAATGGCCTCAAGCTCTCGGCCACCGGCCACCACGGAGCGCGCGGCCTGCTGTTCTTCCAGACAGAACCACTGGAAAGCAACCTGCCCTCCAGCCTGCCCCAGGGCAAGGCCGACAACCAGATTCTGGGCGTGGTGCATTCACTGCGCCAACGCCACCCAGAGCGCGAAGTGATCCTGGTGTCGAAGGACATCAACATGCGCGTGAAAGCGCGCGCGCTGGGTCTGGCTGCCGAGGACTACCAGAACGACAAGACGCTGGACGACGGCGAGCTGCTGTATGCCGGCGCGCTGGCATTGCCGCAAGACTTCTGGACGCGCCAAAGCAAGACGATCGAGAGCTGGCAGAGCGGCAGCCACACCTTCTACCGCGTCAGCGGTCCAGCGGTGGGGCAGTTCTACATCAACCAGTTTGTGTACTTCGAAGCGCCGGGCGAGCCCTCGCTGTACGCCCGTGTGACCGAAATCCGCGACAAGACTGCGGTGCTCAAGACACTCAAGGACTACACCCACCTGAAAAATGCCGTGTGGGGTGTGACCAGTCGCAACCGCGAGCAGAACTTCGCGCTGAACCTGCTGATGGACCCTGAGATCGATTTCGTGACGCTCGCCGGAACAGCGGGCACCGGCAAGACGTTGATGGCCCTGGCCAGCGGCCTCACACAGGTGCTCGATGACCGCCGTTACACCGAGATCATCATGACCCGAGCCACCGTGAGCGTGGGCGAGGACATCGGTTTCCTGCCCGGCACCGAAGAGGAAAAGATGGGCCCCTGGATGGGTGCGCTTGACGACAACCTGGAATTTCTGGCCAAGGGTGATGGCGGCAACGCCGGTGAATGGGGCCGTGCGGCCACCAACGAATTGATCCGCAGCCGCATCAAGGTCAAAAGCATGAACTTCATGCGCGGCCGCACCTTCATGAACAAGTACGTGATCATCGACGAGGCGCAAAACCTCACGCCCAAGCAGATGAAAACCTTGATCACGCGCGCGGGCCCGGGCACCAAGATCATCTGCATGGGCAACCTGGCGCAGATCGACACGCCTTACCTCACCGAAGGCTCGTCGGGTCTGACGTTTGCGGTGGACCGGTTCAAGGGCTGGCCGCACGGTGGGCACATCACGTTGGCGCGTGGGGAGCGCTCGCGCCTGGCGGACTTCGCCAGTGAAGTTCTCTGAGCCGACGCTTCACCACGCCATGGAAAACCCGGCCGCGGCCGGGTTTTTTCATACGCAGTGCCGCCTCAGTAGTCGCCGCCGCCCGCCAAGCTCTCAAAGCGAGTGAGCATGTTCAGGAACGCCAGCTTCACCGTTCCTGTGGGGCCGTTTCGCTGTTTGCCGATGATGATCTCGGCCACGCCCGGCTCCTTGCACGCGTCCTTGGTGTAGTACTCGTCGCGGTAGATGAACATGATGATGTCAGCGTCCTGCTCGATGGCGCCGGACTCACGCAGATCGCTCATCATGGGGCGCTTGTCGGTTCGGGTCTCCACGCTGCGGTTGAGCTGAGAGAGCGCAATCACCGGGCACTGCAATTCCTTGGCCAGCATCTTCAGGCCTCGCGAGATCTCACCCAGTTCGGACGCGCGGTTGTCACCGTCACCGCCGCTGCCACTCATCAGCTGCAAGTAGTCGACCACGATCAGGCCGAGCTTGCCGCACTGGCGCGACAGCCGCCGCGCGTTGGCTCGCAGCACGCTGGCAGTCAGGCCGGGGGTTTCATCGATGTGCAGCGATACGTTGCGCAACTTCTCGATGGCCTCGGTCAGGCGTGGCCACTCGTCATCGGTAAGCTTGCCGTTTCGCAGGTGGGTCTGGTTGATCCGACCGATAGAGCCGACGATACGCACCGCCAACTGCGAAGCCCCCATTTCCATGGAGAACACAGCCACCGGCAGGCCTTCGTTGAGCGCCACGTGTTCAGCGATGTTGATCGCGAACGCGGTCTTTCCCATGGAAGGTCTCGCGGCCAGCACCACCAGATCACCGGCCTGGAGACCCGAGGTCATGCGGTCCAGATCGACGAATCCGGTGGGCACACCGGTGATGTCGTTGGGGTTGTCGGCCATTTCCTGCACGCGGTCGAGCAGCTCGACCACGAGCGTGTCCATGCCCTGAAAGCCCTCCTTCATCCGCGAGCCTTCTTCGCCGATGTTGAAGATCTTCTGCTCGGCTTCGTCCAGAATCTTGTCGACCGACTTGCCCTGCGTGTTGAAGGCTGCGGTGGCGATCTCGTCGCTGGCGGCCACCAGTTTGCGCAGGATGGCGCGCTCGCGCACGATCTCGGCGTAGCGGCGGATGTTGGCCGCGCTCGGGACGTACTGCGCCAGCGAATTGAGGTACGCCAGCCCACCAGCCTCCTCGGCTTTGCCCAGGTTCTGCAGGTGCTCAAACACGGTGACCACATCGGCGGGTTTGCTGGCGTTGACCATTGTGGCGATGGCCGAGTACGTCAGGCGGTGTTCGTAGCGATAGAAGTCGGAATCGTTGACGAGGTCCGCCACCCGATCCCACGCGCTGTTGTCGAGCAACAGGCCGCCGAGTACGCTGGATTCGGCCTCGATGGAGTGTGGGGGAACACGCAGCTGGGCAACCTGACGGTCGGCGCCGCCGACGTCCAGGCCGGCATCAAAAGAGGAGAAGGAACTGGAGAAAACGGCGGACATCTGCGTGGAAAAAGTAAACGGCCATGGTACGCGCAGGACCGCAGGAAGTCATGGGACAAGTCTGTGGACAAGTCCGGTAAAAGGCGTGGATGACAGACGGTCCTGGCACGCCGGCCATCCGCAGAGAGCACGGGTCAGTCCCATGAAAAAAGCCGCAGCCCGAGGGGCGGCGGCTTTGAGCAAGGCGCCTGAGCGCTTGCGCGGAACTCAGGCGGTTTCGCCAAGCACTGTGACGTTGACGTCGACCGTCACGTCGGTGTGCAAGTTCACGCTCACCGTATAGTCGCCGACGTTTTTCAGGGGGCCGTTGGGCATGCGCACTTGCGACTTGGCGACTTTGAAGCCTTGTTTGTTCAGCTCCTCGCACACGTCGTGATTGGTGACAGAGCCGAACAGGCGACCATCCACACCAGCTTTTTGCGACAGCTTGACCGTGACGGCGGCGAGCTTTTCGCCCAGCGTTTTTGCTTCAGCGTGTTTGGCAGCGGCCACTTTTTCGAGTTCGACGCGGCGCGCTTCGAATTCGGCAATGGCGTTTTGCGTGGCACGGCGGGCACGACCAGACGGGATCAGGAAGTTGCGGGCGTACCCGTCCTTGACCTTGACCACATCGCCGAGGGCGCCGAGATTGACAACTTTGTCGAGCAGAATGATTTGCATGTCAGGCTCTCTTTCAGACGCGGTGCTGGTCGCTGTAAGGCAACATGCCGAGGAAGCGCGCACGCTTGATGGCGGTGTTGACCTGACGCTGGTAGAAGGCACGCGTGCCGGTCAGGCGCGCGGGGATGAT
>JBBQKZ010000188.1:0-4672 GCA_038327405.1 Burkholderiales bacterium
CATCGACAGCGGCCGCTTCGTGGATTACACCGAACTGGACGCCGCGTCCAACCGCGGCGTGGACGAGGTGCAGGCGCTGCTGGAGCAGGCGGTTTACAAGCCGGTGCAAGGCCGCTTCAAGGTCTTCATGATCGACGAGGTACACATGCTGACCAACACGGCGTTCAACGCCATGTTGAAGACGCTGGAAGAGCCTCCTGAATACCTCAAGTTCGTGCTGGCCACGACCGATCCGCAGAAAGTGCCGGTCACCGTGCTCTCGCGCTGCCTGCAGTTCAACCTGCGGCCGATGGCGCCCGAGACGGTGCAAGCGCACCTGCTGCAGGTGTTGCAGGCCGAGCAGGTGCCGGCAGAGACACAGGCGTTGCGCCTCATTTCTCGTGCGGCGCGCGGCTCCATGCGCGACGCGCTCTCGCTCACCGACCAGGCCATTGCCTTCGGTGGCGGCCAGCTGCAAGAGGCCACGGTGCGCCAGATGCTGGGCGCGGTGGACCGGTCGTATGTGCTGCGCCTGATCGACGCGCTGGCGCGGGCCGACGGCGCCACGGTGGTGGACACCATCGACACCCTGCGCCTCAATGGCCTGAACGCCGCCACCACGCTCGAAGACATGACCGGCGTGTTGCAGCGCATGGCGGTGCTGCAGGCGGTGCCGGGACGCGCACCGTCCGATGGTCTCGAGGATCCCGACGAGGTCGAGATCGAGCGCCTGGCAGTCAACCTGCCTGCCGACGAGACCCAGTTGCTCTACAGCCTGTGCCTGCACGGCCGCGCCGAACTGGGTCTGGCGCCGGACGAATACGCGGGCCTGACCATGGTCTTGCTGAGGCTGCTGGCGTTCAAGCCCGCAGGATCGGCCAACGCCGCGGCTGAAAAAAAAACTCTGAAACCCGCTGAGGCGGCTGAGCCACCGGCGGTGACCGCTGCGCCAGTGCGGGCACCTGTGGTGCGTGCAGCAGCTGTGCCTGCACCCGCTGGCGCGCCCGTGGTGGCGTCTCCTCTGCCTCCTCCCCCTGCGTTGGTCGTTCCCGCACCGCCACCCGCTCCGGTTGCAGCCCTCGCCATCCCGTCATCGTCACCGCCCGAGCTGGAAGAAGCGCCCTGGCCGGAGGACGACGGCCCGCCGTGGGAAGAAAACCCCGAGACCGCGCCAACCCCGAGCCGCACCGTGGCCATTCCTGTGCGCGACGCGGGTGAGCCCGGCCGGTTCGACCAGCCGCAGCTTCGCGCGCCATCAGCACCGGCAAGTCTGACCCCGATTGCGCCCAGCGAAGAGGGCGATTTCTGGTTCGACGCCGTGATGCAACTGGTGCGCAGTGAAGCTGTTTCTGCACTGGTGCGCGAACTCGGCTTGCAGTCGCAACTGGTGGCGCGCGACACCGACCGCTGGGTGTTGCGTGTGGAGCGCGAATCGCTCAACCAGGGCAACAGCCGCGAGCGCCTGGCCACGGCCCTGCAAACCATCGGCCATCAGGTGCGCCTGGTGGTCGAGATCGGTACCGTGATCGATTCGCCCTCCCGCCGTCTGGCGCTGGAGGCCGAACGTCTGCAGCGCGAGGCCGAAGCGCAAATCCTGGGCGATCCCTTCGTGCAAACCATGATGCGCGACTTTGGCGGCAAAATCGTCCCCGGTACGCTCAAGGCCATACGTGCCTGAGCCCTCTCATTCATTCCCACAAAGAAAGACACACAGCATGTTCAACAAAGGACAACTCGCCGGCCTCATGAAGCAGGCCCAGGCCATGCAGGACAACCTGAAAAAGGCGCAGGACGAACTGGCTTTCGTGGAAGTCACGGGCGAGTCCGGTGCCGGTCTGGTCAAGGTGCTCATGACCTGCAAGCACGATGTCAAACGCATCACCATCGACCCCAGCCTGCTGACCGACGACAAGGACATGCTCGAAGACTTGGTGGCAGCAGCCTTCAACTCCGCGGTGCGCAAGGCCGAAGAAACCTCGGCCGAGAAGATGGGCAAGATCACCGCCGGCATGCCGGGCCTGCCCGGTGGCATGAAGTTTCCTTTCTGAGCGCCACCGCCCGATTGCATGGCCGAAGCCCATTCCCTTGAACATCTGGTTCAGGCCTTGCGCCGTCTGCCGGGGGTGGGCGTCAAGTCGGCCCAGCGCATGGCCTTTCATTTGCTGCAGCACGACCGCGAAGGCGCTTTGGCGTTGGCGCGTGCACTGGAACACGCCGCTGCCACGGTGCAGCACTGCGCGCTGTGCCACACCTTCACCGAAGATGCCATCTGCCACACCTGCCTGGACCCACGGCGCGACCGCAGCCAGCTCTGTGTGGTGGAGACGCCTGCGGATCAGGCCGCCATGGAGCGCACCGGTGCGTACAAGGGCCTGTTCTTCGTGCTGATGGGCAAGCTCAGCCCGCTGGACAACGTGGGCCCCAAAGACATCGGCCTGCAGAAGCTGTTCGACCGCATCGACGCGCCGGCGCAAACGCCCACAGGGGTGTCTGAAGTGCGTGAGGTGATCCTGGCGACCAATTTCACCGCCGAGGGCGAAACCACCGCGCATGTGATCGCCCAGGCGCTCAAGGGGCGCGGGGTGGTGGTGACGCGCCTGGCGCGCGGCGTGCCAGTGGGCAGCGAGCTCGAATACGTGGACCTGGGCACCATCGCCCACGCGCTGGTGGACCGGCGCTGAGCCACCCCGATTTCCTTCTTTGAAAGAAACCAACCCATGAAACTGGCGGGATTGACGGTGGCCTATTGGTGCGTGCTGGTGTCGTCGTTTTTGCCCATCCTGTGCGCAGGCATGGCGAAATGGGGCACGTTTTCCAAACCCAAGCGCCTGGGTGGCTACGACAACAACCACCCACGCCAATGGCTCGCCAAACAGACCGACTGGCGTGCCCGGGCCAATGCTGCGCAGGCCAACAGCTTCGAAGCGCTGCCGTTCTTCATCGGTGCGGTGATCATTGCCCACCAGCTCGGCGCCTCGCAGCTGCGGCTGGATGTTCTGGCCTTTCTGTTCATTGTGCTGCGCCTGCTCTACATCATGATGTATGTGGCCGACATGGCCACCGTGCGCACGATCGTGTGGGTGCTGGCGCTGGTGGCGAATATCGCCATCCTGTTTGCCTGAGCCCGGGCTGCAGCGCCGGCCGGCGTGGTTACATCGGCTTGCAAAAAAGGGTCCTGAAAACGCTCCGTACAAACCCGCTCGGGAATGGTCCCGATGCGGGTTTTTTCGTCACCGCCTAGTCTCTGTGTATTCATAAAGCAATACAGAGAGGAAGTTCGGGCATGCTGAATCGGCGAGAGTGGGGTCGGGTGGCGGCGGCGATGGCCTGGTCAGCGGGATTGCCGGATGCGCGCGCCCAGCCAACGCCGGCACCCGCAACGCGCAGTGCGCCCAAGCTGGCGATCGGGGTGGACAACCGCATCGATTTCTCCTGCTTGCCCCTGACCATCGCCGACCGGCTGGGTTACTTCACCACCGAAGGCCTGGACGTCGAAGTTCGCGATTTCCCCGACGCAGCCCAGTCCCTGCAGGCACTGGTCGCGGGAGCCGCGCACGCGGTGTCGGGCAACTACGGCAGCACCATTGCCGGGCAGATGCGGGGCCAGGCTTTGCAGTCGTTTGTGCTGCAGGGGCGCACGCCACAAATCGTGGTGGGCGTGTCGACCAAAACCATGGGGCACTACCGCCAGCTGGGCGATCTGCGCGGCAAGCGGGTGGGTGTGCAGGATCTGGGAACGCCAGCGCACCGCGTGGCGCGCGCCGTCTTGAGCCGGGGTGGGCTCAGGACCAACGACGTGCAGTTTGTTGCCATGCCCAATGCCCGGGCCGCCATTGCCGCGTTCCGCAGCGGCGCGCTGGACGCCATCAGCTACACCGACCCGACCATCACGCAACTGGAGCAGGCGGGCGAGTTGCGGGTGGTGGCTGACACGCGCAGCGTGCGCGGCAACGCCGAGGTGTTCGGAGGGCCACTGCCATCGGCGTGCCTGTACGCCACCAGCGAGTTCCTCACCCAGTTTCCGCGCGCCAGCCAGTCCATGACGGACGCCATGGTGCACGCGCTCAAGTGGCTGCAGACGGCGGGGCCGTCCGACATCATCAAGGTGGTGCCCGAGCGCTATTTCCAGGGCGATCGCTCGCTGTATGTGTCTGCGTTCAACCGCGCGCGGGAGTCATGGTCGCCCGACGGTGTGATGCCTGAGGATGGTCCGGAAATCGCGGCGCGTCAGGTGGCCCAGTTCGACGAGCCCGGGTCGCTGGACCGCTTCAATCTGGCCGCCACCTTCACCAATGTGTTTGCGCGCAAGGCCAAGGCCCGTTTCCGGGCCTGAGGCGCGCGGCGCTTCAGCGTTTCTTCTCGACCTTGGTGCTGGCGGCCACGCGGGTCTTTGCGCTGCTTGAGGACGCGGCCTTGGTGGTGGACCTCTTCGTGGCCACAGTCGTGCTCCCGGCCTTGGCCTTGGTGGGCTGGCTTGCGCTCTTGGCGACCTTGCGGGTGGTGCTGGTGGCCGGCGCCTGCTTCTTCGCGCTGGAACCCCCTGACGCCACCGACACCCGCTTGGGCAACATCAGTGTGACTTGCTGGCCGGGCTTGAGCGCGGCATTCACCGCCAGTTTGTTCCAGCCCGCCACACTGACCGCACTCACGCCGTAGCGCTGCGCGAGGCGCGCCAGGGTGTCGCCCTTGCGCG
>JBBQKZ010000189.1:0-4575 GCA_038327405.1 Burkholderiales bacterium
ATCCGTCCTCCTGGTAGGCAAGACAGTCGCCGCAGACCTCAAGCCCGGAGATCTCATGGCCCCAGCATCGAAATACTCATACACCGAACGCAAACGCATCCGCAAGAGCTTTGGTACCCGCGAAAACGTTCTCGCGATTCCTTACCTGTTGCAGATGCAGAAGGACGCCTACACCGCGTTCCTGCAAGCCGACAACGCGCCGAAAAAGCGCACCAACGAGGGCCTGCAGGCGGCGTTTGAAGCCGCTTTCCCCATCGTCTCCCACAACGGTTTTGTGGAGATGAAGTTCGTTGAGTACAACCTGGCCAAGCCCGCCTTCGATGTGCGCGAATGCCAGACCCGTGGTCTGACCTTTGCCTCGGCCGTGCGCGCCCGAGTGCAGCTCATCATCTATGACCGCGAGTCCTCGACCGCGCAGTCCAAGGTGATCAAGGAAGTGAAAGAGCAAGAGGTCTACATGGGCGAAGTGCCCCTGATGACCGAGAAGGGCTCCTTCATCATCAACGGCACCGAGCGTGTCATCGTTTCGCAGCTGCACCGTTCGCCCGGTGTGTTCTTCGAACACGACAAGGGCAAGACGCACAGCTCGGGCAAGCTGCTGTTCTCTGCTCGTATCATTCCCTACCGCGGCTCATGGCTCGACTTCGAATTCGACCCCAAGGACGTGCTGTTCTTCCGGGTCGACCGCCGCCGCAAGATGCCGGTCACCATCCTGCTCAAGGCTATTGGCCTGACGCCGGAAACCATCCTGGCCAACTTCTTCGTGAACGACCACTTTCGCGTCATGGACAGCGGCGCTCAGATGGCCTTCGTGCCCGAGCGCCTGCGTGGTGAAGTGGCCCGTTTCGACATCACCGACAAGGCCGGCAAGGTCGTCGTTGCCAAGGACAAGCGCATCACCGTGCGCCACACCCGCGAGCTGGAGCAGTCGGGCACCACGCACATCAGCGTGCCCGAAGACTTCATGATCGGCCGCGTCGTTGCGCGCAACATCGTGGACGAGGACACCGGCGAGATCATTGCCAAGGCCAACGAAGAGTTGACCGAAGTGCTGCTGAAGAAACTGCGCACCTCGGGTGTACAGGACCTCCAGTGCCTCTACACGAACGAACTCGACCAGGGCGCGTACATCTCGCAGACGCTGCGCATCGACGAGACCGCCGACGAGTTCGCTGCGCGCGTGGCCATCTACCGCATGATGCGCCCTGGCGAGCCGCCAACCGAAGACGCGGTGCAGGCCCTGTTCCACCGCCTGTTCTACAACCCGGACACGTACGACCTGTCGCGCGTGGGCCGCATGAAGTTCAACGCCCGCGTGGGCCGCGACGAATCCACCGGCGCCATGGTGCTGTCCAACGAAGACATCCTGGCCGTGGTCAAGATCCTCGTGGACCTGCGCAACGGCCGCGGCGAAGTCGATGACATCGATCACCTGGGCAACCGTCGCGTGCGTTGCGTGGGCGAACTCGCCGAGAACCAGTACCGCACCGGTCTGGCGCGTATCGAAAAAGCCGTGAAAGAGCGTCTGGGCCAGGCCGAGCAAGAGCCGCTGATGCCGCACGACCTGATCAACTCCAAGCCGATTTCTGCGGCACTCAAGGAGTTCTTCGGTGCGTCGCAGCTGTCGCAGTTCATGGACCAGACCAACCCGCTGGCAGAAATCACCCACAAGCGCCGCGTGTCGGCTCTTGGCCCGGGCGGCTTGACCCGCGAGCGGGCCGGCTTCGAGGTGCGTGACGTGCACGTGACCCACTACGGTCGCGTCTGCCCTATCGAGACGCCTGAAGGTCCGAACATCGGCCTGATCAACTCGCTGGCTTTGTACGCCCGCCTGAACGAGTACGGTTTCATTGAAACCCCGTACCGCCGCGTGATCGAAGGCAAGGTCACGAACCAGATCGACTATCTGTCGGCCATCGAGGAAGGCAAGTACGTCATCGCGCAGGCCAACGCCACGCTGGACGGCGAAGGCCGCCTGACCGGTGACCTGATCTCCGCCCGTGAAAAAGGCGAATCGATCCTCACGCCGTCTGACACCATCCAGTACATGGACGTGTCGCCGGCGCAGATCGTGTCGGTGGCTGCTTCGCTGGTGCCGTTCCTGGAGCACGACGATGCCAACCGCGCGCTGATGGGCGCCAACATGTCGCGCCAGGCCGTGCCTGTGCTGCGTCCCGAGAAGCCGCTGGTGGGCACCGGTATCGAGCGCGTCGCTGCGATCGACTCCGGCACCGTGGTGACCGCCACCCGTGGCGGCAAGGTCGACTACGTCGATGCCACCCGCATCGTGGTGCGCGTGAACGACGCCGAGGCGGTGGCCGGTGAAGTGGGTGTGGACATCTACAACCTCATCAAGTACCAGCGTTCCAACCAGAACACCAACATCCACCAGCGCCCCATCGTCAAGAAGGGCGACCAGCTGGCCAAGGGTGACGTGATCGCCGAAGGTGCATCGACCGACCTGGGCGAGATCTCGATCGGCCAGAACATGCTGATCGCCTTCATGCCCTGGAACGGCTACAACTTCGAAGATTCGATCCTGATCTCCGAAAAGGTTGTGTCCGAAGACCGCTACACCTCGATCCACATCGAGGAACTGGTGGTGATGGCACGCGACACCAAGCTGGGCGCGGAAGAGATCACCCGCGACATTCCCAACCTGGCCGAGCAGCAGCTCAACCGCCTGGACGACTCCGGCATCATCTACGTGGGCGCTGAAGTGCTGCCCGGCGACGTGCTGGTCGGCAAGGTCACGCCCAAGGGTGAGACCACGCTCACGCCTGAAGAGAAGCTGCTGCGGGCCATCTTCGGCGAGAAGGCGTCCGACGTGAAGGACACCTCGCTGCGCGTGGACCAGGGTTCACAAGGCACCGTGATCGACGTGCAGGTGTTCACCCGCGAAGGCATCGTGCGCGACAAGCGTGCCCAGCAAATCATTGACGACGAGCTCAAGCGTTTCCGCCTGGACTTGAACGACCAGCTGCGCATCGTGGAAGCCGACGCGTTCGACCGGATCGAGAAGCTGCTGATCGGCAAGGTGGCCAACGGCGGCCCGAAGAAACTGTCCAAAGGCACGACCATCGACAAGGCCTACCTGGACGACGTCGAGAAGTACCACTGGTTCGACATCCGCCCGGCCGATGAGACCGCCGCTGCCCAACTGGAGTCGATCAAGAACTCGATGGAGCAGACGCGCCACAGCTTTGACCTGATGTTCGAAGAGAAGCGCAAGAAACTGACGCAGGGTGACGAGCTGCCCGCGGGCGTGCTCAAGATGGTCAAGGTGTACCTGGCCGTCAAACGCCGCCTGCAGCCCGGCGACAAGATGGCCGGCCGCCATGGCAACAAGGGTGTGGTCTCCAAGATCGTGCCCGTGGAAGACATGCCTTACATGGCCGACGGCACGCCCGCCGACATCGTGCTGAACCCGCTGGGCGTGCCTTCGCGCATGAACGTCGGGCAGGTGCTCGAAGTCCACCTGGGCTGGGCCGCCAAGGGCCTGGGTCAGCGCATCGGCGACATGCTGCAAGCCGAAGCCAAGATCTCCGAGCTGCGCGGATTCCTCGACACCATCTACAACCAGGCCGGCAAAAAAGAGTCGCTGGGCGACATGAGCGACGCCGAAGTGGTCGAGATGGCCGAGAACCTCACCACCGGTGTGCCGTTCGCCACCCCGGTGTTCGACGGTGCCTCGGAAGACGAGATCCGCACCATGCTCAAGCTGGCGTATCCCGACGACATCGCCGAGATCAAGGGGTTGACGGCCACCCGCACCCAGGCGCAGCTGTACGACGGCCGCACGGGTGACGCTTTCGAGCGCAAGACCACCGTGGGTTACATGCACTTCCTGAAGCTACACCACCTGGTCGACGACAAGATGCACGCCCGTTCCACCGGTCCTTACTCGCTCGTCACCCAGCAGCCGCTGGGCGGCAAGGCGCAGTTCGGTGGTCAGCGTTTCGGCGAGATGGAGGTGTGGGCGCTGGAAGCCTACGGCGCTTCGTACATCCTGCAGGAAATGCTCACTGTCAAGTCGGACGACGTGCAGGGTCGCACCAAGGTCTACGAGAGCATCGTCAAGGGCGAGCACACGATCGAGGCGGGCATGCCCGAGTCGTTCAACGTGCTGGTCAAGGAGATCCGCTCGCTCGGTATCGATATTGAGCTTGAGCGGTCCTGAGACCTTGCGGGACAGACCAATAAATTGCACAGCAATTTTTGCTCTGTCCTCAACTGATTAACGATTTGGAAAGAGTCACATGAAATCTTTGCTCGACCTGTTCAAACAGTTCACGCCCGATGACCATTTCGATGCCATCCGCATCGGTCTGGCCTCGCCCGAAAAAATCCGCTCGTGGTCCTTCGGCGAAGTCAAGAAGCCCGAGACCATCAACTACCGCACGTTCAAGCCTGAGCGCGACGGCCTGTTCTGCGCCAAGATCTTTGGCCCCATCAAGGACTACGAATACCTGTGCGGCAAGTACAAGCGTTTGAAGCACCGCGGTGTCATCTGCGAGAAGTGCGGCGTTGAAGTCACACAGACCAAGGTGCGCCGCGAGCGCATGGGGCACATCG
>JBBQKZ010000190.1:0-4537 GCA_038327405.1 Burkholderiales bacterium
AAACGATGCGCCAAGAAGAGGACACTGCCCATGACTGCTTTGTGCCCGATCAACGGGATGCGTTCAGGACAAAGCGCGTACCGATCAATCGCTGATCAGACAACGGGAACCCCTGCCAAACGAACCGGCGCGCGTTGCTTGAGAAATATGTCGTCCATGCGGCCCCACTCAAAATCTTGCAGCAGGCGCGCCAGGCGCTGTTCGGTGCGGCCGATGTTCACGTAATGGCGAAAACGGGTCTTGAGGTCGATGCCGGCCACGCGGGGCTGGTTCGGGTCGATTTCCCAGGGATGGAAATAGAAGACGGCCGCCTCGGCGTCGCGCTGGTTCACCTGTTGCAGCATCCAGCGCGACAGCGCGTAGGGCAGCAGGCGGAAGTAGCCCCCGCCGCTGGACGGCAGGTTGCGGTTGAACATGCGCAGCGTGGTGGGCGGCACTTCCATGAGGCCGTCGCGGATCTGGTGCGCAAACCGCGGCGCGTCGGGCATGCCGTAGTGGTCGTGCTTGACGGGGTAGATGCTGGAGCTGTAGCGGTAACCGGCGCGAAGCAGGGTGTCTAGCGCCCAGAGGTTGTCGGTGCCGATGGAGAAGCTGGGTGCGCGGTAGCCCTGCACCTTGGTGCCGCCGATCTCTTCGAGCAAGGCTTTTGCATGTGACACGTCTTGATAGAACTCGGCCTCGGTGAGGTCGGACGCGCGCTGGTGGCCGTAGCCGTGGCTGGCGAGTTCGTGGCCCTCGGCCACGATGCGGCGCACCATCTGCGGGTAACGCTCGGCGACCCAGCCCAGGGTGAAAAACGTGGCTTTCGTGTGCTTGTCGTCCAGCAGCTTGAGAATGCGGTCGATGTTGTGTTCGACCCGGCATTCGCGGTTGTCCCAGTCGGCTCGGTCGATGTGGGGCGCGAACGCGGACACCTGGAAGTAGTCTTCCACGTCGATGGTCAGAGCGTTGGTGATGGCTGCGCGGGTGAGCATGGCGGTCACTTGGGCATGTCGGTGGTGGAGCCCGCAGCACGCGGCTTGCGGGCCGCGGCCACCACCTTCTTCAGCGCACTCAAGATTTCAAGGCTGATGCGTTCCTGGCGCAGCACGCTGCGCTCCATGCGCAGCAGCCGCGTGCTGAGTTGTTCGGCCGACACGCGGGTGAGCTGATCGCTCATGCCGTCGACCAGGGTGGGGTCGAGCGAGAGCTCGGCCAGATCCATGTCTTCGTTCAGCCAGGTCGGGGCTGCGCTGGTGCCGGCGTTGGGCAGGTGCGCCCAGCGTTCCTGCTCCTCAGCCACGCGCGATGGAACGACGGCGTTCTCCACCTGCATCTCGGCCACCACCTCCTTGAGCGCGTCCAGCGTGAGGTGGGTCATCTCGGAGAGATAGCCCAGCAGCAGCAGCCGGTCGCACAGCGTGTTGATGCGCCGCGGAATGCCGCCCGAATGCTGGAACAGCGCGGGAAAGATCGCGGGCTCAAAGGTCGGCTTGTCGGTGGCGCCAGCGCACTTGAGGCGGTGCTCCACATAGGCGCGGGTGTCTTCTTCGTCGAGCGGGCCCAGGTGGCAGCGTGCGGTGATGCGCTGGCGCAGCTGCAGCATGCTGGGGCCTTGCAGGATCTCGCGGAACTCGGGCTGACCCACCAGAAAGGTTTGCAACAAGGCCTGGTCACCGAACTGGAAGTTGGAGAGCATGCGCAGCTCTTCCACCGCCAGCGGCTGCAGGTTTTGCGCTTCGTCCACGATCAGCAGGCAGCGTTTGCCCTGCGTGGTCTGGGTGATGAAGAAGGCTTCGAGGGCCATCAGCATGTCGGCCTTGCCGGTGCCACGCACTGGCACGCCGAACGCGGCGCACACCAGCTTGAGCGCGTCTTCGGCGCCGAGCTGGGTGCTCACCAGATGAGCGGCCACCACCGAGCCGTTTTCCAGGCTGTCGAGCAGGTCACGGACGATGGTGGTCTTGCCGGCCCCCACCTCGCCGGTGATGACGATGAAGCCCTCGCCGCGCATGACGCCGTAAACGAGGTAGGAGCGCGCACGCCGGTGCGGCTTGCTGCTGTAATAAAAACGGGGGTCTGGGTTGAGCTGGAAAGGCTTGCTGCTCAGCCCGTAGAAGGCTTCGTACATGGATCAGAACCGGTGGGTGATGAAACCCGAGATGGCGGTGTTGTTGTAAGAACCCGAGGAGCCGTTGTAGTTGCCGCGTTGCAGCTGGACGCTGCCGTTCGTGCGACGACTCAGGCGGGTGCTCAGGCCCAGCGAGACCGTGGTGGAACGGAGGTTGAGTCCGGAACTGCCCACGGACTTCTGGTTGGTGAGGGCGGCATTGACCGACGACAGCGGCGTCAGCCGGTGCGCGTAGTTCAGGCTCCAGCCCTGCTGTTTGATGTCGGTATTGAGGTCAAAGTCGTCGCCGCCGGTGACGATGGAATCGAGGCGGCTGGAGTCGCTGGTGAAGGCCGACAGCGTCCAGACGCTGCGAATGCCCGCGAGCGCCACCGAGACGCGCTGCACCCGGTCCAGCGTGGCCGAGGAAGACAAGAAATTCTGGAAGATCAGCGCATTGGCCGGCAGGCCCAGGCGCAGCAGCTCGGCCTGAACCAGCTGGGCGCGCAGCACCGGGTCGGGCTGGATCTGGCTGTACAGGCTGTCGAGCAGGTCGAACACCGAGCCCAGCGAGGCCGCGCCCGCTTGCAAGGGGTTGTTGACCACGCCGCGGGTATCGGTGTAGCGCCAGACGGTCTGGCCCGTGCGGTGTTCCAGCGCGATGTTGTGGCCGGTGCCGAAGTAACGGTCTTCAACACCCACAAACACCCGCGTGCGGGGCGACGGACGCCATTCCACGTTGATGCCGGCCGTGTTGTACGACTCTTTCTGAAAGGTGATGATGTCGTTGGACTCGACGCCGGCCAGCAGCGTCACCTGCACTTGCGAGCTGGGCGAAATGATCAGGCCCGCCTGCGCGCTGCTGGACTCGGTGTCGCGGCCCTGGCTGTAGTTGGTGGCGCCCGACGATGCGTTGAACGACCAGCCCAGGAGCTGGCCGGCGGGGCGGCTGCCCAGGCGCATCGACACCGACTGGTCGGTGATGTCGGAGCGCGCAGCGGTGTCCGTGTCGGCGGTCGCCAGGCTGTAGCGGAATTCGTAGTCGGTGTCGCCCGCGAAGCTGCCGCGCAGGTAGGGCGTGAAACGGAAGCTGGCGGTTTCGGACTGGTTGGTGTCGGACCGGCCGTTGACCGACTGCGGGCCAAAGGCCGAAATCGCCTGGTTGGACACCACACCCGACAGATCGATGAAAGCCCGGTTGTCCCAGGCGTTGACCTTGGCGCTGGCGTTGAGGGCGTTGCGGAACTGGTTGCCCGACGTGCCCTGGGCGTAATAGAGCGCGCTCAGGGAGTAATCAAGGAAGCCCTGCACGCGCGGGGTGTTGAACACCGCGCGGACGCCGGGAGCGACCTCGGTGGTCATCTCGCTGCGCGAGTTGGTGCTGGAGAGGTTGCCGTTGGAGGACAAGGTCTGCCCCACCGTGACGCGGCGCTCGATCCAGACGGAAGGCTTGGGCCCGGGCGCGTCGACCGAGCCGACGCTGTCTTGCGCGTGGGCCACCGTGCCCAAGGCCGCTGCGGCGAGTGCGCCCAGGGCGAACAGGGTGGCGCGCTGCAGAAGAACGGAGGTCGCTGGATACCGACGCGTCATCACGGGGTCCGTCCTTCTGCCGGGCTTCATGTTGCGGCGACCACCGGCGCGTTGGCGTCGGCTGCCTGGCTGGCGGTTTGTCCGTAGCCGTAGCCATAGCCGTAACCGTAACCGTAGGCGTCCTGGTCGCCGCCACGGGCCTGGTTGAGCAGCATGAGTTTGACCGGGCAGGATTCGATGGTGGTCATGGCGTGGCGCACCTGGGACTGCAGGGTTTTTTCAGCCTGAACCACCAGAATGATCTGGCCCATGTGGGTGGCCAGCACGCGCGCCTCGGTGGTCAACAGCAGGGGCGGCGAATCAAAAATGATGATGCGGTCAGGGTAGCGCTGGCCCATCTCTTCGATGAGGTGGGTCATGGCGTCGCTGGCCAGCAGTTCGGTGGCGCGGGGATGCGGCGTGCCGCTGAGTAGCACGCTGAGTTTGTCGACGTTGGTGCGCAGCAGCACGTCGGACATGCGGGTGTTCTTGTCGATCAGCAGATCGAGCAGACCCGGGCCGGCCGCCAGACCCAGCGCAGCGCGCAAGGAAGGCCGCGACACGTCGGCGTCGACCAGCAACACGCGGTAGTCGAGCTCCATGGCAATGCTCATGGCCAGATTGATGGCGGTGAAGCTCTTGCCCTCGCCCGGCATGGCACTGGTGACCATGATCAGGTTGCCGTTGGGCACGGGTGCTGCGCCCTTGCCGGTGGCGTTGGCCAGCAGCGGGCGCTTGATCACGCGGAACTGATCGGCAATGGCCGAGCGCGGTGCGTTGGGAGTCACGTAGCCGGACACCCGGAGTGTTTCCAGATCGATTTCAACGGCCTTGGACTGCACGGTTTCAACCACCGGTTCGCTCACGGCTGGCGCCTGG
>JBBQKZ010000191.1:0-4511 GCA_038327405.1 Burkholderiales bacterium
GACACCGAAGAAAAGATGTGCCACATGTTCGGCGTGGTCAAGAACAAGATCATGTACGGCAAGAAGGTCAAGGGCATCGAGCGCAGCACGTTCCTGATCGGCGCCGATGGCCTGCTCAAGCAGGAATGGCGCGGCCTGAAGGTGCCCGGCCATGTGGACGAAGTCCTCAAGGCCGTGAAGCTGCTCAAGAAGGCGGCCTGAGCTCGCGTCCGGCTTGACGTTCTGTAGCAACAGCGGCCTGGCGGCCGCTGGAGACCCCGGTCTCCTGTGCATAATGAATTTCATGCCCTTGCTTGCGACGCTCCGCGTCTTGCCTCCCGATTCAGACTCAGCCGCCGGGCTCGCCAGGCGGCTGTTTTGCTTTTGCGGCGCCCTGTCTGCGCGTCGGCGCTTGGGCTGAGGCGGCGCTTTCCGCTGTCTGCGCGCGCCTTCACTGTTTACCACCTCACCCGGGAACTCCTCGCCCCATGCCACTGCCCCCCGCCCCCTCCAAACGCGCCGCCCTCCTTTCACCCGAGGCCTACAGCCTCAGAGCTGCCGATGAGCCCTCCGAGCTGCAGGCTGAAACCGCACCTGTTGTGGTCATACCTGCCGCGCAACCCAAGCTTCTATCCGAGAGCGAGACAGCGGCACCAACGTCGCCAGCTTCAGCAAAAACCACAGGTCGGGCAGCTGGCCGCGGCCGCAAGCCCGCCACCGCAGCCGCCCCTGTGGTGGCTGAGCGGGTTGAACCCACCAGCTTGCTTCAGAAACCCCCGGCGCCGGTCGTTCCGGCTCCGCGAAGCCCGCAGGCAGCGCAAGTGACCGCCTCGTCCGGCAGCCGTCGCCGCCCTGCGGGCAAGGCCGGCACGGGGCCGGCAAGGCTCTTCGTGCTCGACACCAACGTGTTGCTTCACGACCCGATGAGCCTGTTCCGCTTCGAAGAACACGACATCTTCCTGCCGATGATCGTGCTCGAAGAGCTCGATGGTCACAAAAAGGGCATGACCGAGGTCGCGCGCAATGGTCGCCAGACCAGCCGCACGCTCGACGCCCTGGTGGCGCAGCAAGGTGGCGACATGACCAAGGGCCTCAAGCTCTCGGCCACCGGCCACCACGGCGCTCGCGGCCTGCTGTTCTTCCAGACCGAACCGCTGGAAAGCAACCTGCCGTCCAGCCTGCCGCAGGGCAAGGCCGACAACCAGATCCTGGGCGTGGTGCATTCGCTGCGCCAGCGCCATCCAGAGCGCGAAGTGATCCTGGTGTCCAAAGACATCAACATGCGCGTGAAAGCCCGCGCGCTGGGACTTGCAGCCGAGGACTACCAAAACGACAAGACGCTTGACGACGGAGAGTTGTTGTATGCCGGCGCGCTGGCGCTGCCGCAAGACTTCTGGACCCGCCAGAGCAAGACCATCGAAAGCTGGCAGAGCGGCAGTCACACCTTCTACCGCGTGAGCGGTCCGGCGGTGGGGCAGTTCTACATCAACCAGTTTGTGTACTTCGAAGCGCCCGGCGAGCCCTCGTTGTATGCCCGTGTGACCGAAATCCGCGACAAGACGGCGGTGCTCAAGACGCTCAAGGACTACACCCACCTGAAGAACGCTGTGTGGGGCGTGACCAGCCGAAACCGCGAACAGAACTTCGCGCTCAATTTGCTGATGGACCCGGAGATCGACTTCGTGACGCTGGCAGGCACGGCCGGCACCGGCAAGACGCTGATGGCCCTGGCCAGCGGCCTCACACAGGTGCTCGACGACCGCCGCTACACCGAGATCATCATGACCCGCGCCACGGTGAGCGTGGGCGAAGACATCGGCTTTCTCCCCGGTACCGAAGAGGAAAAAATGGGCCCCTGGATGGGCGCGCTGGACGACAACCTTGAATTCCTGGCCAAGGGCGACGGCGGCAACGCCGGTGAATGGGGCCGCGCGGCCACCAACGAACTGATCCGCAGTCGCATCAAGGTCAAGAGCATGAACTTCATGCGCGGCCGTACCTTCATGAACAAGTACGTGATCATTGACGAGGCGCAGAACCTGACGCCCAAGCAGATGAAAACGCTGATCACGCGTGCGGGCCCGGGCACCAAGATCATCTGCATGGGCAACCTCGCGCAGATCGACACGCCCTACCTCACCGAAGGCTCGTCGGGCCTGACGTTTGCTGTGGACCGCTTCAAAGGTTGGCCGCACGGTGGGCACATCACACTGGCGCGTGGTGAGCGTTCGCGCCTTGCGGACTTTGCGTCGGAAGTGCTCTGAACGACAGCCAGGAAACCAACAAAAAACCCGGCCAAGCCCGGGTTTTTCGTTGGCCAAGCCCACATCAGTAGTCGCCGCCGCCGGCAAGACTCTCGAAGCGGGTGAGCATGTTCAGGAAGGCCAGCTTCACCGTGCCCGTTGGGCCGTTTCGCTGCTTGCCAATGATGATCTCGGCCACACCCGGCTCTTTGCAAGCGTCCTTGGTGTAGTACTCATCGCGGTAGATGAACATGATGATGTCCGCATCCTGCTCGATGGCACCCGATTCGCGCAAGTC
Source organism: Burkholderiales bacterium (assembly GCA_038327405.1). GTDB lineage: Bacteria > Pseudomonadota > Gammaproteobacteria > Burkholderiales > Burkholderiaceae_C > Hydrogenophaga. The sequence continues at coordinate 2,521 of JBBQKZ010000191.1, forward strand.
GCTCATCATCGGGCGCTTGTCGGTTCGTGTCTCCACGCTGCGGTTGAGCTGCGAGAGTGCGATCACCGGACACTGCAACTCCTTGGCGAGCATCTTCAGGCCTCGCGAGATCTCGCCCAGCTCCGAGGCGCGGTTGTCGCCGTCGCCACCGCTGCCGCTCATGAGCTGCAGGTAGTCGACCACGATCAGGCCGAGCTTGCCGCACTGGCGCGAGAGGCGCCGGGCATTGGCACGGAGCACACTGGTGGTGAGCCCCGGCGTCTCATCGATATGCAGCGAAACGTTGCGCAGCTTTTCGATCGCTTCCGTGAGCCGCGGCCATTCGTCGTCGGTGAGTTTTCCGTTGCGAAGGTGCGTCTGGTTGATGCGCCCGATCGAGCCGACGATACGCACCGCCAGCTGCGAGGCTCCCATTTCCATCGAGAACACGGCCACCGGCAGGCCTTCATTGAGCGCCACGTGTTCGGCAATGTTGATGGCGAACGCCGTCTTGCCCATCGACGGGCGCGCCGCCAGCACCACCAGGTCACCGGCCTGCAGCCCTGAGGTCATGCGGTCCAGGTCCACAAAACCCGTGGGCACGCCGGTGATGTCGTTGGGGTTGTCGGCCATTTCCTGCACGCGGTCGAGCAGCTCGACCACCAACGTGTCCATGCCCTGAAAGCCTTCCTTCATCCGCGAGCCTTCTTCGCCGATGTTGAAGATTTTCTGCTCGGCCTCGTCAAGGATCTTGTCGACCGCCTTGCCCTGCGTGTTGAACGCAGCGGTGGCGATCTCGTCACTGGCCGCGATCAGTTTGCGCAGAATCGCTCGCTCCCGCACGATTTCGGCGTAGCGGCGGATATTGGCCGCGCTGGGCACATACTGCGCAAGCGAGTTGAGATAGGCCAGACCACCAGCTTCCTCGGCCTTGCCGAGGTTCTGCAGATGCTCGAATACAGTGACCACGTCGGCGGGCTTGCTCGCGTTGACCAGTGTGGCGATGGCCGAGTACGTCAGGCGGTGTTCGTAGCGGTAGAAGTCGGAATCGTTGACCAGGTCGGCGACACGGTCCCAGGCCGCGTTGTCCAGCAACAAACCACCGAGAACGCTGGACTCCGCCTCGATGGAATGCGGGGGAACACGCAGCTGTGCGATTTGGCGGTCGGTGCTTCCGCCCTCGTCCAGGCCGGTGTCAAACGAAGAGAAGGAGCTGGAAAAGACGGCGGACATCGGCGTGGAGAAAGTAAAGGGCCATCGTACGCGCTGGACCCCGGAAAGTCATGGGACAAGCCTGTGGACAAGTCCTGTAAATCAAGTGGATGACGGAAGGGGCTGCGGACACCGACGATACGCAGCACCCAAGAAAAAAGCCGCAGCCCGAAGGGCGGCGGCTTTTGAGCGAAGCGCCTGGGCGCTCGCACGGAACTCAGGCGGTTTCGCCGAGCACCGAAACGTTGACTTCGACCGTCACATCGGTGTGCAGGTTCACGCTCACCGTGTAGTCGCCCACGTTTTTCAGAGGGCCGTTGGGCATGCGGACTTGCGACTTCGCGACCTTGAAGCCTTGCTTGTTCAGCTCGTCAGACACGTCGTGGTTGGTGACGGAGCCGAACAGGCGACCGTCCACACCGGCTTTTTGCGACAGCTTGACCGTCACAGCGGCGAGCTTCTCACCCAAGGCCTGGGCTTCAGCGTGTTTGGCGGCAGCCACCTTTTCGAGTTCGACGCGGCGTGCTTCGAATTCGGCGATGGCGTTTTGCGTGGCGCGGCGGGCGCGGCCGGCTGGGATCAGGAAGTTGCGGGCGTAGCCGTCCTTGACCTTGACCACATCGCCGAGGGCGCCGAGATTGACAACTTTGTCGAGCAGGATGATTTGCATGTCAGGCTCTCTTTCAGACGCGGTGCTGGTCGCTGTAAGGCAACATGCCGAGGAAGCGCGCACGCTTGATGGCGGTGTTGACCTGACGCTGGTAGAAGGCACGCGTGCCGGTCAGGCGCGCGGGGATGAT
>JBBQKZ010000192.1:0-4440 GCA_038327405.1 Burkholderiales bacterium
ACTGGCTCGACCCCAGCGGGCGCACCGCGCGTTCCTGCAGCACGCGCAGCAGCTTCACCTGCAGGGCGGGCGGCATGTCACCGATCTCGTCGAGCAGCAGCGTGCCGCCATCGGCCGCCTGGAACAGGCCTTTGTGGTTCGCCACGGCGTCGGTGAAGGCGCCCTTCATGTGGCCGAACAGTTCGGATTCGAGCAGCGCCTCCGGGATGGCGCCGCAGTTCACGGCAATGAAGGGTTTGCCCGCGCGCGCGCTGGCCTTGTGGATGGCGCGCGCCAGCATTTCCTTCCCCGTGCCGGAGTCGCCGCGCAGCAGCACGCTGGCGTCACTCTGCGCCACCATGCGCGCCTCGGCGAGCAGGTCGGCCATGCGGTTGGAGCGGCTCACGATCTCGCTGCGCCAGGCTTCGTCCACCCGCGCGTTGTTGCTGGCCGGGGCGCCCAGGGCCAGGGCCTGTGCGATCTTCTCCAGCAGCTCCTTGGCGTCGTAGGGTTTGGTGAGGTAAGTGAAGACGCCGCGCGCCGTGGCCTCCACCGCGTCGGGAATGGTGCCGTGCGCGGTCAGCAGGATCACGGGGAGCGACGGGTGGCGCTTGCGGATCTCGTCGAACAGGGCCAGGCCGTCTTTGCCAGGCAGGCGCACGTCGGAGAGCACGAGTTGGGGCCGCTCGATGTCGAGCTGGCTGAGTGCGGCTTCGGCCGAGCCGACCGAGGTGACGTGGTAGCCCGCCGAGCCCAGGCGCATTGCCAGCAGGCGCAGCATGTCCGCGTCGTCGTCAACGACCAGCAGGCGCGCGCGTGGCGAAGCGGTGTTCATGGCGGAGTGGAGCTCAGGGCGGTGCGGTGCGGGTGCCGTTGGGCGCTGCGGGCGGGCGGGTCGTCAGGCTGCGTTCGATGGCGCGCATGGCCTCCAGCCGTTCGTTGAGCTGGTCGATGCGGCGCTGGTTCTCGCGCAATTGCTGGGTCTGTCGCTCCAGGCTGTCTTCCAGCCGGCGCTGCTCCATCAGCTGGTAACCCAGCAAACGCGCCAGGGGCTTGAGGGGTGTGGCCTCGGCGGTGGCGTTGCCCACCACCCGTTGCAGCAGGCCCAGCGCGCGCGCCGTGTCCACCGCGTGGGGGCTGTGCATCAGCGCCAGGGCCAGCTGCATCTGCCGCAGCGGTGCGTTGCCCGGGTCGCCCTGCACCGCGACCTCGGCGGCGAGGTCGCCCGGGCTGAGCTGGCGCACGCGTTCCGAGTAGGTGAGCAGGGCGGTGACCACGTCGGGCAGCGGGGGTGCCTGCGTGTTGAGGGCTTCGGGCGGCGTGACCGCGGGTGTCTGCACCGGCGTGATCACCAGGATCTGGGGCGCCGGGGCCTGTGCGGGCGTGGTGATCAGGGTGGTCACGGACGGCTCGGCGGGTGGCGGTGGCGTGGTGCCGCAGGCGCTGATCAACAGCGCCATGGAGACGGCGGAAAGGCTAGTTCGCATGGGGAAGTTCGATACGGAAATGGGCGCCTTGGCGCTGGGGCAGCAATTCGATGCGACCACCGTGGGCCACAATGTACTCGTGCACGATGGACAGGCCGATGCCGGTGCCGCGCACCGCGCCCTGGGGCTGTCGTTCACCGCGGTAGAAGGGTTCAAAAATGCGGTCGCGGTCGGCCTCGGCCACGCCGGGGCCCTGGTCGATGATGTCCAGGCTGGCGCGTCCCGGCAGGTCCAGCAACACCAGGCGGATCACGCCACCTTGCGGCGAGAAACGGATCGCATTGGACAGCAGGTTGCCCACGGCCGAGGCGATCTTTTCGCGGTCGATCGGCAGGCTCACTGCAACGCCCCCGGCCCGCACTGTCAGGCCCAGGCCTTGCCAGTGCAGGCGCTGGGCGTCGATCTGGTCTTCCACCACACCCATGAGGTCGGTCTGCTCGCGCTTGAGCTGGCGCGCCTCGAAGGCGGCGGCGTTGAAGCGCAGCAAGGCCTCGATCTGGTGCTGCAGCATCAAGGTGTTGTGCTGCAGGATGTTGACCACCTCGGCCTGGTTGGGGTTGAGCGGGCCGGCCACACCGTCACCCAGCACCGCCACGCCTTCGTGCAGCGAGGCCAGCGGTGTCTTGAGTTCGTGCGAGATGTGGCGCAGGAAACGCGCCTTGTCGGCATCCAGCTCTGTCAGGCGCAGCCGCAACCAGTCCAGCTGCTGGCTCACGCGGCGCACGTCGGCCGGCCCTGCGATGTCGATCGGTACGTCGAGCCGGTTTTCACCCAGCCCCTGAATGGCCCGTTCAATGCGCTTGAACGGGCGCGCCAGCCACACGCCGAAACCCAGCGCCATCACCGCGGCCACCACGATCGAACCCAGCACCTGCTGCGTGAGCTCTTGTCGGCTGGTCTCGAAGCGTGCCTGCAGCGTTTCGTTGCGCGTACCGATGATGGACTGCACCTTCTGTGCGATCGAGGCGCTGTGGCCGTCGATCTCGCGAAAGGCCCGCGCCACTTCGCGTTCACGGTCCAGCGCTGTTTCCGGCGCGCCGTCGAGCAGATCGGTGATGACGTTAAGCTGGGCTCGCCAGTTGCTGGCGTATTCCGGCGGCAGTTCGTTGTCCTCCAGGCGCTTGAGGATGTCGCGCGCATTGCCGGAGGCCTCGGTGAAGCGTTGACGCAACTGGTTGTCGCGCAACACCAGCGACTGGCGCGCGGCCCGCTCCATGGTCAGGCTGCGCTCCGACAAGGATTGAGCTGCGGTCGACAGCGCAATGGCCTGCGCCGCGCTTTCGCGGCTCTGGGCCATCAAGGCTTCCAGAGAAAACAGCGCGCGCAAGGCCGCCGCGCCCAGCAGCAGTCCGATCAACAGGAACGCCACCAGCAGCAGCTGGGGGAAGGAGAAACGGGGTGATTTCACAAACCGTGGGGCCTCAGGCGCCCAGGGCGGATTCGTGCGTCAAGACCTCGGCCCGCAAGGAATGGGGTCGCGCTTCGGTGATGCGCACGTCGACCATCTGGCCCACCAGCCGGTCGGCCAGCGGGCCGCCGGGGAAGTTGACGATGCGGTTGCACTCGGTACGGCCCATGAGCTCGGGCACCTCGGTGCTGGAGCGGCGCGACGCGCCTTCGACCAGGATGCGCTGCACCGTGCCTTCACGGCTGGCGCTGATGCGGCGCACGTTTTCTTCGATCGTGGCCTGCAGTTGCTGCAGGCGCTTGAGTTTCACGGCGTAGGGCGTGTCGTCCGCCAGGTTGGCGGCGGGTGTGCCCGGGCGCGGGCTGAAGATGAAGCTGAAGCTGGTGTCGAAGCCCACGTCGGTGATGAGCTTCATCATCTTGTCGAAGTCCTCGTCGGTTTCCCCGGGAAAGCCGACGATGAAGTCGCTGCTCATCACCAGCTCGGGGCGGATGGCGCGCAGCTTGCGCACCGTGCTCTTGAACTCCATGGCGGTGTAGCCGCGCTTCATGGCCATGAGGATGCGGTCGCTGCCGTGTTGCACCGGCAGGTGCAGGTGGTTCACGAGCTTGGGGATCTTGGCGTAGGCCTCGATCAGGCGCGGCGTGAACTCGTTGGGGTGGCTGGTGGTGAAGCGCAGGCGCTCGATGCCGGGGATGTCGGCCACGTATTCCAGCAGCAGCGCAAAGTCGGCGATCTCGCCGCTGTCTCCCATGGCGCCGCGGTAGGCGTTCACGTTCTGGCCCAGCAGCGTCACCTCTTTCACGCCCTGGTCGGCCAGGCCCGCCACCTCCACCAGCACGTCATCAAACGGCCGGCTCACCTCTTCGCCGCGCGTGTACGGCACCACGCAATAGCTGCAGTACTTGGAGCAGCCTTCCATGATGCTCACGTAGGCCGCACCACCGTCCACCTTGGCCGGTGGCAGGTGGTCGAACTTCTCGATCTCGGGGAAGCTGATGTCGACCTGCGGCACGGCCAGGCGCGCGCGCTGGTTCAGCAGCTCGGGCAGGCGGTGCAGCGTTTGCGGGCCGAACACCACGTCCACATACGGCGCGCGCTTGATGATGTCGGCACCCTCCTGGCTGGCCACACATCCGCCCACGCCGATCAGCACGCCCTTGTCTTTCAGGTGCTTCACGCGCCCGAGGTCGCTGAACACCTTCTCCTGTGCCTTTTCGCGCACCGAGCAGGTGTTGAACAAGATCAGGTCGGCCTCTTCCACGTCCTGCGTGGGCTCGTAGCCCTGGGCGGCGTGCATCACGTCGGCCATCTTGTCCGAGTCGTACTCGTTCATCTGGCAGCCGAAGGTCTTGATGAAAACTTTTTTGCTCATGGAAAGCTCCTGTGGCACCGGTGTCAAAAAGCCGGTGCCTGCGCCGGGCGCAGATGGGGGGTGGAATGGGGGATCACCGCTGGCCGCACAAGCCCGCAGCGGCGGCGCTTCAGTTGGAAGTGCCGGCGGGCTTGGTCTGCTGCGACTCGAACACGTAGTTGCGTTGCACCCCGTAGCCGGCGCGCTTCTCC
>JBBQKZ010000193.1:0-4367 GCA_038327405.1 Burkholderiales bacterium
GGCTGCAGCAGCCGGGCGAACTCGCCTTCACCGGCGAAGGCGCGCGGCCGATCCTGCGTCTGGCGCAGACCAACCCGCTGCGTATCGAGGCCGTGCTGCCGGTGTCGCTGCTGGGCCGCATCAAGGCCGGCCAGGAGGCCGAGATCACGCCGGAGCCGCCGCTGCAGGGCCGCTGGCGCGCACGCGTGAAAGTGGTCGACCGCGTGGTCGATTCGGCCAGCGGCTCTTTCGGTGTGCGGCTGGATCTGCCGAATGCCGACGGCGAGCGGCCGGCGGGCGTGCGCTGCAAGATCCGCTTCCTGAAGCGCGAGGTGGCCTGGGCCCACAGTGCTACACTCGCAGACTCAGTCGCGGGGTGGAGCAGCCTGGTAGCTCGTTGGGCTCATAACCCAAAGGTCGCAAGTTCAAATCTTGCCCCCGCAACCACGAAAATATCAGCTAGATCAACGATTTGGCTGCAAAGCGGAAGCCACCCACCAGGGTGGCTTTTTGCTTTGTGCCGAGGTTTGTGACGAGCGCTGTGTCGTCACAGAGCGGACCGACAGATCCCGGTCGCCCACCGGCCCGAAGTGCCGTCTTTTCCTGGGCCGCCTGCGATGGAGATCCGGAAGTCGTCCTCGCTGGCGACCAGCCCCAAGGTGCTCGGCGTGGCGGTGCCTATCTATCAACACCCCAGCCCTAAGGCGAAAGCCGGGCCATGCTCGATGGATCAGATGGTCCTGGAGCCGACGTGATCCGTCGTATACTCGCCCGCCTGTTTCAAGATAATGACTTTTACCCAAGATTCTCGAACAATAACAACAACTTACGAATAGTGCAGCGCCGACCAAGGGTCGGCGTTGTGCTTTCTGGGTTGCCTTCAGCCCCGCGCCTGTCGCTGTTGCAGTTCGTACGGACCCACGGAGAAACTGAGACGAATTCCCTTCAACCGCTGACGCCGGGCGCGCCGTCCGGCTTGTACGAGCGGGCGACCTGGTGGGGTTTCGCCGCAGCAGCCCTGCTGCTGTTCGGCATGCTCGGCTGGTGGGCGAAGAGCAGCCTGACTGACGAATTCGATGCCGTTGGCGTCGAAATCACCCATCTGTCGCGCATCAACAGCATCCCGGTGGCGATGGCGTTGCGCGACGCGCGTAACCTGGCCGAGACGCTCGATGAAGGCCTGGCGGTCCGGGGATCACTTCCGCGGAGTGAACAGCTCCTCCATGAGCGCAACGTACTGTTTTCCGGCGCCGAAATCGTCGATGTCCTGATTCCCGGAACACCGCATCGGGCGATCACCACCAGCGATGACACCTTCGACCCGCAGGTCTGGCAACCACAGTTGGCCCGGCTGACCCTGGCCGGCACGGCCACGGTGGGTTGGGCCTACGAACGCGCTGGCCGTTGGTGGCTGCCGGTGTTCTATCGCCTGCGCGACGGTAGCGTCGTCGTCACCAGTCTGCCGGTGGACACGCTGGTTTCTCAGTGGATGGCTCCCGCGGTTCCCGGCGTCAGCCCCATCGGCATGCGGGGGCCTGACGACCGGGTGCTGCTTCGGCAGCCCTTCACACCGCAGATGCTCGGCGCCGATGGATCGGGCACGGCCATCGCGCGACAGATGACCGAGCAGATTGCCAAGGGGCAAGGCAGCGGCCTGATCCGCGCGGTGTCCGTCGAGACCGACGGCATCGAACGGCTGATCGGCTGGGCCATCGTGCCAGGCAGTGATGTGCGCCTGCTGGTGGCGGTGGACGCGAGTCAGGTGGTGGCACGCTGGCGCGCCGACACGGCGCCCAAGTACGCGGCCATGGCCGCGCTGATGGCTCTTGCACTGGCCGTCGCGATGTTCTTGCGCCGACGCGAACTCAGGGCATGGCGATCCGAGCGGGCCAAGAGTGCGCGCGCCGAACAGGCGCAGGAAATGGCGCGCCAGGCCCTTGACGCGAGCCGCGACACGACCTGGCTGTGGCAGCGTGGCACCGGCACCGGCACCGGCACGGCCACGGGCAAACTGCGCTTCGACGCCGATCTGGCCGAGTTGCTGGGCCTGTCGTCGTCGGCAGCGCCAGCGGGGGACACGCACAGCCTGGACTTCCTGCTCGGGCAAGTCCGGCAGCCCGACAGAACCCGAATCGCGCAGTCACTGGCGCAAGCCCCTGACAAGGCCGACAGCGTCTACGAGGTCTTCGAGGCGGCCGGCGGCGATGGCGTGCCACGCCATTTCGTTCTGCGGGGCGGCGCGATCGCCTCGGGCTCGCCCGGAGAGACCTGGCTGGCGGGCACCTTGCGTGACATGACACGCCTGGTACGCACCGAGCAGGACCTCTCCCAAACCGCCGAGACGCTCGAGCGGATGTGCAGCATTGCCCGCATCGGCGCCTTCGAGGTCGATGTGGACACTGGGCGCATGCAATTCAGCGCGGTGGCCCGTGAACTGCACGGCATCGGCCCTGACGAACCCATGCCGCTCTGGCTCGACTTTCGCGGCGCTTTTCAAGGTGATGCGGTGTGGCGCCTGCAAGCGGCAAACCTTCGATTGCTGGAGCACGGGGAGGGTTACGACCTCGTCCTCCCGATCAGCCCGATCGGAGGCGGCAACCGTTGGGTGCGTTCGGTCGTGTCACCGCGCTTCGAGGATGGCGCGCTCGTCCGCGTGGATGGTGCGGTCCAGGACGTCACCTCGCTCGTGGAAACCCAGGCCCGCGAGTCAGCACTGAACAGCCGCGCGCGCATGCTCGCCGAAGCGGTCGCCACGTCCTCGCAACTGGTCCTGGTGACCGATCGCGACCAGCGCATCACCTGGTGCAACGACGCCTTTGTCAAGGCGTCCGGGTGGACGCTGGAGGAAGTCCTCGGCATGAAGCCTGGTGAGCTGTTGCAGCGCGGCAGCGTTCCCCAGGCCGTGCGCGCGCAGATGCGCGAGCGCCTCCAGGCGCGCCAGGGCTTCGCCAGCGTCCGGCTGCAGAACTTCAGCAAGAGCGGGCAGCCGTACTGGGTTGATCTCGAGGTGCGGCCGATGCTCGACGAGGCCGGCGAACTGGAGGGCTTCGTCGGCGTGCAGACCGATGTCACGCGCGACATCGAGCGCGAACAGGCCCTGGTTGAAGCCACCCGACGTGTAGACCGCGCGACCGAGAACGCAGCCATCGGCCTGTGGGAGCTCGACCTCTCGACGAACGTGGCGCGGTGGAACGGACAGATGTTCGAGAAGTTCGGTTTCGATTCAGCGCGTGGGCAGCCTGGTACCGATGAGGTGTGGGAGACGCTGCACGAAGAGGGCCGCACGTCGTGGAAAGCAGACTTCCTGCGCCATGCGGCAGATCCCATGGCGGCCCGCTGGCGGGGCGAGTTCCGGGTGCCCAAACCTGCGGCTGGATGGCGCTGGCTGCGCTCTGAATGTGCCTTCGAGCGCGCCGACGATGGCCGCGGGCTGCGTGCGCTGGGCACGACGGTGGATGTGACGGCCGAACACGAAGCGGTTGACGAACGCGCCGCGCGCGCCGAGGCCGACGCCCGCAACCTGGCGAAGACGGCTTTCCTGTCGCGCATGAGCCATGAGCTGCGCACCCCCTTGAACGCCGTGATCGGCTATGCGCAACTGCTGGGCAGCGGTGCCACGCCGCTGCCGGAATCTGCGATGGAAAGGCTCAAGCGCATCGAACGCTCAGGCTGGCATCTGCTGGCCCTGATCGATGATGTGCTCGACCTGTCGCGCATCGAAAGCAACGCGATGAGCGTCGTTCCTGTCGGCATGTCGCTGGGCGACGTGGCCAGGGAGGCGGCCTTGCTGGTGGAGCCCCGCGTGCTGCAGACGGGGTTGACGCTGGCTCTGGATCTGCCCGCCATGTGGGTGCATGCGGATGCCACGCGCGTGCAGCAGATCCTTTCCAATCTGCTGAGCAATGCCGTCAAGTACAACCGGCCGGGTGGCGCGGTGTCGATCCGCCTGTATCGGCAAGACACCATGGCCTGCGTGGAGGTGGCAGACACGGGCCTGGGGCTGACGGCCGAGCAGCAGGCCATGTTGTTCGAGCCCTTCAACCGGCTCGGCCGTGAGTACAGCGGCGTCGAGGGCACCGGCATCGGGCTGTCGATTGCGCGCGCGTTGGCCAAGCTGATGGGTGGCGACATCACCGTCGGCAGTGTCGCGGGGCAGGGGTCGGTCTTTACCCTGTCTTTGCCGCTGTCTTTGCCGCTGTCTTTGCCGCTGTCTCTGCCACCGGATGAGCCCGGCTCGCAGGCCGTCTCACCCGAGCCGTCGGAAATTGCGCCGTTGTCCGACGGCACGCTCGACGTGCTTTGCGTCGAGGACAACGAGGTCAATGCCATGGTCCTGGAGGAATCCATCCGCAGGCTGCGGCCCTCATGGACCATTCGTCTTGCAGGCA
>JBBQKZ010000194.1:0-4316 GCA_038327405.1 Burkholderiales bacterium
GCTGGTGTCGCTGGCGCTGGTGCAGCGCGCGCTGCGAACACCGTCGGTGGAGGTGCTGAGCTTTGCCGACGCCAAGCAGCGCTTCGAGCGCGAGTACCTGGTGGGCCTGCTCAAGATGACCGACGGCAACGTGGCCGACGCGGCCCGCCTGGCGCAACGCAACCGCACCGAGTTCTACCGGTTGCTGCAAAAACACGCGCTCACGCCCGGCCTGTTCAAGAGCGACGCCACGCCGGGTTCTTCGGGTTTTCCCGGAGACGTTGTCGCCGATGAGTGACAGCCTGAAACCCCTGATTTCATTGCGTTTTTTCAACAACGCGGCACCCGCTGTCGCCGTTTGACGACAAAAACAGGGGTTTGAAGCCCTGGCCGACGCCTCTTGCACGTCGGCAAAAGAGGTTTTCCCTCCAAGCCTTTGATTCAGTTGGGTTTTTTCAACCTGGCACAGGGTTTGCCCTTAACAAGGCATGCCCTTCACGATCCGCCCCTTTTCAGCCGCCCGGTGCACCCGCACCCTCGTGCTGCTGGGCGCCCTGTTTTCGCTGCTCTGCGGGGCGTCAGCACAGGCCCAGCGCCTGGACTGGGACAGCCTGACCCAGCTGGCCCAAAGCCGCGCTGCCGAGCCGCTGCGCGCAAACAGCGACAAGCTGCCCGCCGAGCTGGCCAGCATCACCTACGACCAGCTGCGCGACATCCGCTTCAAAACCGAACAGTCGCTCTGGCGCACGGACGCCCTGCCTTTCGAAGCCCAGTTCTTCCACCTCGGCCTGTACCAGACCGAGCCGGTGCGCATCCACGAGCTCTTGCCCGACGGCCGGGTGAATCACCTGCCCTACAACGGCGCCGACTTCAACTACGGCAAGAACACCTTTGACCCCTCCCCCTGGGGCGATCTGGGCCACGCCGGTTTCCGTCTGCACTACCAGCTCAACGGCCAGACCTACAAGGACGAGCTGGTGGTGTTCCAGGGCGCGAGCTACTTCCGCGCACTGGGTGCCGGCCAGCAGTACGGGCTGTCGGCCCGTGGCCTGGCGATCGACACCGTGGGCGGAAGCGGCGAAGAGTTCCCGCGCTTTTCCGAGTTCTGGCTGCAACGCCCGGCCGCAGCCGCCACCGAAGTTACCGTGTTTGCCCTGCTCGAATCGAAGCGTGCCACCGGCGCCTACCGTTTCGTGATCCGCCCCGGCCAGCAGACCACCACCACGGTCAACGCGCGCATCTTCCTGCGCCCCGGCGCCGGCCCGGTCAACACGCTGGGCATCGCACCGCTGACCAGCATGTTCCTCACGGGTGAAAACCAGCCCTCAGCCACCGACTTCCGTCCCGAAGTGCACGACTCCGACGGCCTGATGATGGTCACTGGTTCCGGCGAATGGCTGTGGCGCCCGCTGCAGCGCCCCAAGGGCGTGACGGTCAGTTCGTTCACCATGCAGAACCCGCGCGGCTTCGGCCTCATGCAGCGCGACCGCAGCTTCGCCAGCTATGAAGACGTGGAAGCCCGCTACGAACGCCGCCCGAGCGCCTGGATCAAGCCGCTGGGTGATTGGGGCCCAGGCCGCGTGGAGCTGGTGCAGTTGCCCGCGCCCGACGAGACGCACGACAACATCGTGGCGTACTGGGTGCCGGCCGCCCTGCCCGCACCGGGCCAGCCGCTGGAAGTGGCGTACGAACTGGCCTGGCAAGGCGACGCGCAACAGCGCCCACCGTCGAGCTGGGTGACCCAGACGCGCCGTGGGTATGGCTACACCCGGCTCAGCGCCGAAGAGCAAGCACGCCAGCCGCAATACGTCATCGACTTCACCGGCCCCGCGCTGGACGCACTGCCGGCCGACGCCACGGTCAAGGCCGTGGTGAGCGCCAACACCAACGGCCGCGTGCTCCAGACGCTGGCCTACCCCAACCCCGTCACGCGTTCCTGGCGCGTGACCGTGCGCGTCCAGCGCATCGATGCGACGCAACCCGTGGAGCTGCGCGCATACCTCCAACACAACAACGACACCGTGAGTGAAACATGGACACATCTGCTGTTACCCGAATGAAGACGTCCACGAACCCCACCCAGATCCACCGCAGCGTGCTGCGCGAGGAACGCCATCCCAACGCGGTGACGGCACCCCCGCTCAACCGTGGCTCCATGGTGCCGCGCCCCTGGCGCGGCTTCTGGAACAGCGTCGGCACTGCGCTGCTGAGCCTGGCCGGCAAGGCGTTGCCGCCCTACGAAGCCTCGGTGCAAGCCGGCACGCAAGCTGCACCCGAAGCCTGGGTGACGGCGGCCAACCGCCGCCGCGCAGTGTTCATGCTGCTCACCGTGTTGAGCACGGTGTTCGCCACCAGCCTGTTCGCCGACGCGCAGCCCGAGCACAACAACGTGTGGTTGCAATACGGCCAGCTCGCACTTTTCGGCCTGCTCTCGGCGTGGGTCGTGACCGGCTTTGTGACTGCGCTCATGGGTTTCTGGGTGTCGCTGCGCGGTGACGCGCACACCCTCTCGGCCGCCGCGGTGCGCCACCACCCCATGAACCCCGACGCGCGCACGGCAATCATCATGCCGATCTGCAACGAAGACGTGGCCACCGTGTTCGCCGGCCTGCGCGCCACCTGCGAGTCGCTCGCCGCCACCGGCCACGCGCGCCAGTTCGACGTGTTCGTGCTCTCCGACAGCTACGACCCGGCCATTGCCACCGCTGAAAAATCCGCTTGGGAAGACTTGCGCGCGGCCCTGGCCGCCCAGCCGGAGCTGCCGCAGATCGAGGTGTACTACCGCCTGCGCACGCGCCGCACCCACCGCAAGGCCGGCAACGTGGCGGACTTCTGCCGCCGCTGGGGCAAGGACTACCGCTACATGGTGGTGCTCGATGCCGACAGCGTCATGAGCGGCAGCTGCATCGTCTCCATGGTCAAGCTCATGGAAGCCAACCCCAAGGCCGGCATCGTGCAGACCGCCACGCAGGCCATCGGCCACGCCACGCTGCATGCGCGCGCACAGCAGTTCGGTTCGCGCGTCACCGGCCGCCTGTTCACGCTGGGCATGCAGTTCTGGCAGCTCGGCGAGTCGCACTACTGGGGCCACAATGCCATCATCCGCGTCGAACCCTTCATGAAGCATTGCGCGCTGGCCCCCATCAAGGGCACAGGCGGCATGTCGGGCGGCATCATGTCGCACGACTTCGTGGAAGCCGCGCTGATGCGCCGCGCCGGCTACCAGGTGTGGCTCGTCTCCGACCTCACCGGCAGCTACGAACAGCAGCCGCCTGACTTGCTCAGCGAGCTGCAGCGCGACCGCCGCTGGTGCCAGGGCAACCTGCAAAACTCGCGTCTGATGGCCGAGCCCGGCATCCACCGCGTGCACCGCACCATGTTCGCCATCGGCGCCATGTCCTACCTCTCCGCCCCGCTGTGGCTGGCCTTCCTGACCATCGGCACCGCCCTGTGGGCGGCCGACACGAGCGCGATCCCGAGCTGGCAAGCTGTTCCCGGAGAGCTGCGCGCCCTGTGGATGTGGACGCTGACCATGCTGTTCATGCCCCGTGTGCTGGGTCTGATGGCGGTGTTCATGAAGGGTGAACAAAAGTCGTTCGGCGGCACCGCTGCCTTGCTGGTCAGCTCCGTGGTCGAAACCGTGATGGCCCTGCTGCAGGCCCCCATCCGCATGCTGGCGCACTCGCTGTTCGTGCTGGTGGCCATCACCGGCCTCAAGCTGGAGTGGAAGTCGCCCCCACGGGAAGCCATTGGCGTGACCTGGCGCGATGCCCTGGCACGGCTGGCCCCCATGACGGTGGTGATCGGCCTGCTGGGCCTGGGTGTGGCCGCGATCAACGCCAATGCGCTGATCTGGCTCGCCCCGGTCGCCCTGCCCCTGCTGCTGGCCGTGCCCATGACCGTGGCCACGAGCCATGTGGACCTCGGCGCCTGGATGCGCGCGCAAGGCGTGCTGCTGATCCCCGAGGAATCGTGGTCGCCGGCCGTGCTGCGCCGCGCCTGGCGCCATGCCAGCCGTTTCACACTGGCGCAGGCCGTCTGAGATTGCTTCGAACGCTCTCTGCCAACGCGCCGCTTCTGCGGCGCGTTGTCGTTTCAGGGCCCGTTGCGCCGCGCGCGCCTGGCCTGCCACCAGCCACCCATCTGGTTTACGACCAGGCCCATGAGCACCAGCCCCGTGCCCAACCACTGCTGAAGCAGCGGCAGTTCATCGAAGAACATCCAGGCCGACCACAAGCCCACCACCGGCACCAGCAACGAAAACGGCGTGACGCGTCCAGCCGGATGGCGCTTGAGCAGCCGGGTCCACAGGCTGTAGGCCAGCAGTGTGGCGAACC
>JBBQKZ010000195.1:0-4263 GCA_038327405.1 Burkholderiales bacterium
GGGCGAGAGCACGTACTGCACGAACTGCGTGGCTGCGGCTTTCTTCTTCGAATCGGCCATCACGCCGATGGCCTGTTGCCAGCGGATGCCGCCCACATCGGGCAGCACCCAGTCGAGGTTGGGCTTCTCGGCCATCAGGCCGGCCACGGTGTACTCGCCACCGCCCACCAGCAAACTGATCTGGCCGGTGGCCAGCGCGGTCTGCGTGGTCACCACGTCGCCCACCATCTTCGAGTTGGCGCGCATGGCGACCAGTTTGTCCTTGATGGCGGGCAGGTCGCTTTCCTTCAGGTCTTGCGGCTTCTTGCCCAGTGCCACGGCCACCTGGCCAATGATGGGCAGGTAGTAGTCGTAGATGCCGATCTTGCCCTTGGCGCCGGCGCCAAAGAGGTAGTTGATGTCTTTCGCCTGCGCAGCCGTGACCTTGGTCTTGTCGTAGGCGATGGCGTTGTAGCCGAACTTTTCGGGCACCGCGTACATCTTGCCGCCCACCGTGTGGTACTCGGGCAGGCGCACCGCGGCAGGGATGTCGTTCATGGGGAATGCCTTGGGGTCGAGCTCGGCCAGCAGCTTCTTGCCGACCACGCGGCGCACGTCGGTGGAGTCCACCACGAACACGTCCCAGTCACCGGGCTTTCCTTGCTCGATCAGCGAAAGCGCCGTGCCCGTGCCTTCGTAGTCCTTCACATTGACCTTGATCTTGGTCTTGGCCGTGAAGGCTTTCAGGAATGCCTCATCGGTGTGGTCGCACCACACCAGCGCGTTGATGGTTTCCTGCGCCTGCGCCGGCAGCGACATGAACGCAGCGGTGAAGGCCAGCGCGGCGAGTGCCACGCGGCTCAAGCGGCCGGGCACGGCAGGGGAGTTGGGGCGCTCATGGGTCATGGAAGTCTCCGACAGGTGGGTGGATGGGGCGAAGGTGGGTTGTTCGCATTGACCGAGGGACATGTCGATCGGCCCTAGCAACTAGCAAGACCCGAGCCAGTCTAGGGTGTGCCATGGCACCGCAGAATTCTGATATCTTGAAACAAGCATTGATCCAATGCAATGTATGAAACCCCCACCATGCTCGGTAACCTCAACGACATTGACCTGCGCCTCATCCGCGTCTTTCTCGCGGTGGTGGACGCGGGCGGCCTCACACCGGCGCAGTCCACGCTCAACGTCGGCCAGCCGACCATCAGCACCCAGCTCTCGGCGTTGGAAGTGCGGCTGGGTTACCGCCTGTGCGAGCGCGGACGCGCGGGTTTTCGGCTCACCGCCAAGGGAGAGCGATTTGCCGAGCTCTCGCGCAAGCTGCTCGGCGGCATCAACGACTTCACGGCCGAAGCGCGCCACATGGACCGCCAGCTGGTGGGCACCGTGCACATCGGGCTGATCGGTCATATGGCCATCAGCCAGAACGCGCGCATCAGCGACGCCATCGCGCGCTTTCGCCAGCGCAGCGAATCGGTGCGCTTCACCATCTCCGTGCGCGCGCCCAACGAGCTGGAAGAGCGGCTCCTCAGCGGTGAGCTGCAATTGGCGTTTGGATACTTCTGGCACCGCGTGCCGCAGCTCGACTACAAGCCACTGTTCGTCGAACGCCAGGTGGCCTGCTGTGGCCGTGGCCACGCGCTCTTCGAACGCGCTGGCGGTGTGCAGGCCGAGCAGGTGCTCGATGAAGAGTGGGCGTGGCGCGGCTACCCGGTGCCCGAAGCGCAGGCCTCCATCACGCCTCGGCGCATCACCGCCGTGGCCGACAACATGGAGGCGGTGGCGATGCTGATCCTGTCGGGCAAGCACCTGGGTTTTCTGCCTGCGCACTTTGCCGCGCCTTACGTGGAGCGCGGCCTGCTCACGGTGCTCAACCCGCAGGTCCTCTGCTACGACGCCACCTTCCACTTGGTGACGCGCTCGCGCAAGCAGCAAAGCGACATCGTGAGCGCGCTGCTCGAAGACGTGGAAAGCGCTTATGCCGGTGCCGATCCTGCGGAGCTCGTGGTCTAGCAGGCACGCAGCATGGCGCCGGTCGCCGCACTCAGCGCTCATTCGGTGATGTTGTTCGCCTTGATGAAGGCCGACCAGGTGGTCATCTGTTTTTCCACGAAGGGTTTGAACACCTCGGGACCACCGCCCACCAGATCGATGCCCTGGGCTTCGAGCTTTTTGGCGACGTCGGGGCTCTTCAGCGCGGCGGCCACGGCCGCGTGGATGCGGCTGGTGATGGCCGGCGGCATCTTGGCCGGGCCGATCACGCCCCACCAGGCGGGCGCGTCAAAACCGGGAAAGCCGCTCTCGGCGATGGTGGGCACGTTGGGCATATCCTTGGAGCGCTTGCTCGTGCTCACCGCCAGTGGTGTCACGTTACCCGAGTCGGCGTGCGGCTTGATCAGGAACAGCGATCCCACCGCCAGCGGCACGTGGCCCGCAATCGCGTCGTTCATCAGCGGACCACCACCCTTGTAAGGCACATGGGTCCAGTCGAAGCCGGCGTTCTTGGCCATCTGGGCAATGGCCAGGTGGCCCAGGCTGCCGGTACCGATGGTGCCGAAGCTGTTTGGCTTCCTGGCCTTGGCCTCGGTCACCAGCTGGGCAAAGCTGGTGATGGGTGAACCTTTGGTGGCCGCCAGCACCATGGGCGCGGTGCCGATCAGCGTGATGTGCTCCAGGTCCTTCAGGGTGTCGAAGGCCATGGATGGTTTGAGCGCCGGGTTCACCGCGTGGGTGTCGAACACCACGCCGAAGGTGTAGCCGTCGGGCGCGGCCTTGGCGATGGCCGCCGTGCCGATCACGCCTGACGCACCGCCGATGTTCTCCACGATCACCGACTGGTTGAGCTGCACACGCAACGCCTCGGCCAGGATACGCGAGACCTGATCGACCGAGCCGCCCGGTGGAAACACCGCGATCACGCGGATCGGTTTGGCTGCCGGCCACTCCTGGGCGAAGGCCACCGAAGCCGAAGTCGCCACCACCGTGGACACCAGGGCGCCCACCACGAGTTTTTTCAGCATGTCTTGTCTCCATCGGGTTGTTGTGACAACGATGGTAAGCATGCACACGCGGGCTTCGTCAGATCGATAACCCTAGTGGGCTTCCGGTGCTCAGGCCTTCACGATCCGTCCTGCCCGCAGTTCACGGATGCGCTTGTCGATGTAGTAGCCGCCGTACTCGGTGTAGCGCAAGAAAGGAAAACCGCAGGCCTTGCAGGCCCACACCTCGCAGCGGTTGTACGGGTGGTGGGCGAGCGAGATCGGTGCCTCCGCCGACCACGCATCCACGCCGACCGGCCGGTGCTCCTCCAGCGTGGGCTCGTCGTCACCCGGCAGCCAGAGAGCACCCAGCGGCTGCAGCGCAGCGCCGTCTTGTGATGCCGGGAACGACTCCCAGCCGGGGCTGGCGTAGGGCCGGCAGGTGGGGCACGAGGTGGGTCCGGTGTGGGCCTGCGCGATGGCGGTCACGGCTGCGGGGCTCAGGCGTTCAAGGTCGGGTGGGGTGGGCATGCAGGGATGCTACTGGGGTCGGGTATTGTGTTCGGTGGCGTACCATGCCGGTATGACCACTTTTGCCGATTCCCTCAAGAAAGAGATCGCCCGCGTGGCTCGCAAGGAACTGCGCGACGAACTGGGTGCTTTGCGCAAGGCGGCCTTGCAGCAGCGCTCCGACATCGCAGCCCTCAAGAAGCAACTCAAGGCGCTTCAGACCCAGATCAACCAACTGGGCAGGACGCGGGCGCAGTCTGCGCGCAGCGCTCCAACGGCGGCAAGTGCCGCAGGCCCGGGGGCGCCGCGCGGCAAGCCCGGCCGCAAGGTGGTGTTCACGGCGGAGCGCCTGAAAACGCAACGCGCCCGCCTGGGCCTCACGCAGGAGCAGATGGCCAAGCTGCTGGGGGTGTCGTCGCTGTCGATCTGGAAGTGGGAGTCCGGCGGCGCCGTGCCGCGTGCCTCCCGCGTGCCCAAAGTGCTGGAATTGCTGGCGCTGGGCAAGCGCGAGGCGCTGGCTCGGTTGGTGCCCGAAACGCCCTGACCGTTGTCCTGGCAGCCGCGCAACTGCGTCACGCGGCTTGACCGACTGAGGTCAGGATGTCGAACAGGTTGGAGAACGAGTCGTCCACGGCCTGAAGCCGGGCCGGGGTTTCAGCACCCGAGCACCCTGCAACGCGGGCGGCAGCGCAGCCTCGCGCTCAAGGGCACCAAGACCGCGCCGGTGCAGATCACCAACCAGCTGCGCAACACCGCCAGGACACCATCAAGGGCTACAAGGCCCCGCTGCGCGGCTGCG
>JBBQKZ010000196.1:0-4221 GCA_038327405.1 Burkholderiales bacterium
AGCCGAGTTTTTCGTCATCGTACGGACCCACCCACTCGGTGGCGTCGATGGTGCCTTTTTCCAGCGCCTGATAGATCTCGCCACCAGGGATGTTCTGCGGCACGCCACCCATGCGGGTCAGCACACGGCCAGCGAAACCACCAATGCGCATCTTCAGGCCATTGATGTCGGCAGCCGTCTTGATTTCCTTGCGGTACCAGCCACCCATCTGGGCGCCGGTATTGCCGCCGGGGAAGTTCACGATGTTGAACTGGTCGTAAAACTCACGGAACAGCTTCAGGCCGTTGCCGTCGTAGTACCAGGCGGTGAGCTGGCGGCTGTTGAGACCAAACGGAATGGCCGTGCCCATGGCGAACGTTTCGTTCTTGCCGTGGAAGTAGTACGGCGCCGTGTGGGCAGCCTCGACAGTGCCTTGCTGCACGCCGTCCACCACGCCGAAGGCTGGCATCAGCTCGCCACCTGGGTGCACCGAGATGGAGAACTTGCCGCCCGTCATGTCACTGACTTTTTGCGCAAACACTTCGGCCGCGCCGTAAATGGTGTCAAGGGCTTTGGGGAAACTGGAAGCGAGGCGCCAGCGGATGGCGGCCTGAGCATGCACTGCGGGCGCGGCACCGGCGGCAAAAACGCCGGCGATGCCTGCATGCTTGATAAGTGAACGACGATCCATATCGATTGACTCCGTAGTTGGTATGGGTTGATCCGCTCTGTTTGACCGGACTGGAGACTTGGTAAGTCAACCGTCATTGTAGGAAGGCCGCACGCACTGGGCTGCGGGGTTTTCCCTTGAAAAACCGCCCCTCGCAGGCACCATTCAGCCTCGTGCAAGCTTTGTCGGAACGCCTAACCAACCACCTTGAGGCCCGGTACTGCGTGCAGCAGAGATTCGAATCTCGCGCGGATGGAAGCCTCGATGCCTGCAGCGTCCAAGCCGAGTGCAGCGAGCAGCTTCGCGGGATCACCATGCTCGGAGAACTCGTCGGGCAAGCCGAGGGTCAGCACAGGCACCTGCAGTCCCGCAGCTTGAAGCGCTTCCATCACCGCAGAGCCAGCCCCGCCCTGAATGCAGCCCTCTTCCACCGTGACCAGCGCATCGTGCGTACGGGCCAACTGAGCCAACAACTCCGTGTCCAGCGGTTTGGCCCAGCGCATGTTGGCCACAGTAGCGCCAAGCTTTTCGCCAGCGGCCAGAGAAGGGTAAAGCAACGTGCCGAACGCCAGGATCGCGACACCCCTGCCCTGTCGGCGCAACTCACCCTTGCCAAAAGGCAAACCATCCAGGCTGGTCGGAATGGTCGCACCCACGCCGGCGCCGCGCGGGTAGCGCACAGCAACAGGTTGGTTTTGAGCGTGCGCAGTCGACAACAGTTGTCGACACTCCGCTTCGTCGGCAGGGCATGCAATGGCCATGTTGGGTATGCAGCGCAGGTAGGCAATGTCGTAAGCGCCGGCGTGGGTGGCGCCATCGGCGCCGACCAGGCCGGCACGATCAAGTGCAAACACCATGGGCAGGTTCTGCAGCGCCACGTCGTGGATGAGCTGGTCGTAGCCGCGCTGCAGGAACGTGGAATAGATCGCCACCACCGGCTTGAGACCTTCGCAGGCCAGGCCCGCGGCAAAGGTCACGGCATGTTGCTCGGCAATGCCGACGTCGAAATAGCGCTTGGGGAAGCGGCGCTCAAACTCCACCATGCCTGAGCCCTCGCGCATGGCAGGCGTGATGCCGACCAGGCGTTCGTCGGCCGCGGCCATGTCGCACAACCACTGGCCAAACACCTGGGTGAATGTGGTCTTGGGAGCGACGGTCGACTTGACGATGCCCACGGCCGGGTCGAAGGTGCCCGGGCCGTGGTAAGCAATTGGGTCGTTTTCGGCCAGCTTGTAGCCCTGGCCCTTTTTGGTCACCACGTGCAGGAACTGCGGCCCGCTGTCGGTTTCGAGCAGGTGGCGGATGTTTTCCAGCGTGGGAATCAACGAGTCGAGATCGTGCCCGTCGATCGGGCCGATGTAGTTGAAGCCGAATTTCTCAAACAGGGTGGCGGGCACCACCATGCCCTTGGCCTGCTCCTCCAACCGCTTGGCCAATTCGAACAAAGGCGGCGCGCCCTTGAGCACCTGCTTGCCCACGTTCTTGGCTGCGGTGTAGAACTGCCCGCTCATGAGCTGGGCCAGGTAGCGGTTGAGCGCACCCACCGGCGGCGAGATGGACATGTCGTTGTCGTTGAGCACCACCAGCAGCCGGCCTTCGGCCACGCCCGCGTTGTTGAGTGCTTCGAAGGCCATGCCTGCGGTCATGGCACCGTCTCCGATGATGGCCACGGCGTTGCGGTGCTCACCCTTGATCTTGGCGCCCATGGCCATACCGAGTGCGGCGGAGATGCTGGTGGACGAGTGCGCGGTGCCGAAGGTGTCGAATTCGCTTTCGCAGCGGCGCGGAAACCCGCTGATGCCGCCCAGCTGGCGCAAGGTGTGCATGCGGTCGCGGCGACCGGTCAGGATCTTGTGCGGGTAGGTCTGGTGGCCCACGTCCCAGACCAGGCGGTCTTCGGGTGTGTTGAACACATAGTGCAGGGCCAGGGTGAGTTCGACGGTACCGAGGTTCGAACTCAGATGCCCGCCGGTGCGCGCCACGCTTTGCAGCAAGTAGGTGCGCAACTCGTCAGCCAGCGGCAGCAACTGGGCGCGGCTGAGGCGACGCACATCGGCCGGCGACTCGATGGTGGAGAGCAGAGAACTCATGGGCAGGTGGGCTTGTGTCATGAAATGAAGGGCGGCCTCGACGGACCTCAGGAAGCGCGATGGCCGACCCAGTCGGCCAAGGCGTGCAAGGTGTCGGGCCGCTCGATGCCGCTGTGGCGCAAGGCCTCGTGGGCCTGATCGAGCACTCGGTCGGCATAGGTTTGCGCGGATGCAAGTCCCATCAACGACACGAAGGTCGGTTTGTCGGCGGCCGCGTCCTTGCCTGCGGTTTTGCCCAGCGTAGCCGAATCGGCGGTCACGTCAAGGATGTCATCGACCACCTGGAAAGCCAGGCCCAGGCAGGCGCCGTATTCGGCGAGCCGGGCATCGGTGGCGGGCGTGGTCGACGCCGTGGCCGCACCCATCATCACGCTGGCCTGCAGCAGCGCACCGGTCTTCTGCCGGTGCATCGCCTCCAGTGCGGGCTGGTCCAGTGCATGGCCCACACTGGCGAGGTCGATCGCCTGGCCACCGGCCATGCCGCCCGCGCCCGCAGCCAGGGCCAGCAACCGGCACAGTCGCGCGGCCATGGCGGGCTGAACACTGCCATCGTCGGGCACCAGCAGTTCGAAGGCGAGCGCCTGCAGCGCGTCGCCCGCGAGCAAGGCCTGGGCTTCACCAAACTGCACATGCACCGTGGGTTTGCCACGGCGCAACACGTCGTTGTCCATGCAGGGCATGTCATCGTGCACCAGCGAATAGGCGTGGATCAGTTCCACAGCGCATGCAGCGCGCATCGCGGCAGCCGCCTGGCCACCCACAGCTTCGCAGGTGGCCAGCGCAAGCAAGGGACGCAGCCGCTTGCCACCGTCGAGCACCGCGTAGCGCATGGCGTCGCCCAGCCCGGCAGGCGCATGCGCCGGCACCCAGCTTGAGAGCGTGCGCTCGACCGCGGCCTGGTTCGATTCGCGCCACAGCACGAAGCTGGAAGTCGCTTGAGGGGCAAGCGTTTGCGTCATGACGGGTCCCAAGGTTTGAGCTCTCCACCTTCGAGCACCTTGATCTGGTTTTCCACCGCCTCGAGCCTGGCGCGGCAAAACGCCAGCAACTCGGCCCCGCGCTGGTAGCGCGTGAGCAACTGGTCCAGAGGCAATTGGCCGGCGTCGAGCTGGGACACGAGTTGTTCCAGCTCTTCGAGCGCGGCCTCGTAGCTCGCAGCCACCGGGGGTGCGTCGGCCGTTGAGGAGGAAGTGGAAGTCTTGGGAGTGCGGGGCACGGTAGGCATGGGTTCGTTCACGTGGTTCATTCTAAAGTGGGCGCGCTTTTGCATACCGGCGCTCGCGAGCGGGTACTGCCCCGGAGGGTAGAATTCGCCCCTTTTCATCACTGACGGGCTTCCATCGCCCGGAGGGACGCACCACTCCACCCATCCCGCGCGAATTCGTCTCACGAGCACAGCGCTTACCCTGCCCCTTCATAGGGGGAGTCTCTAGGTCAGGACCACGATGTCTGATTTAAGTCTTCAACTGCAGCAGGCCGCAA
>JBBQKZ010000197.1:0-4072 GCA_038327405.1 Burkholderiales bacterium
AGAGATCGCCAGTGCCGTGGGCTACCTGTGCAGCCCGGGGGCAAGCTATGTGAACGGCCAGGTGCTGGCGGTGGACGGCGGTTTCGACGCCAGCGGCGTGGGTCTGCCCACGCTGCGCAAGATGCCTGACTGACCGACGGCGTGATTGGCTGACTGTCTGACTGTCTGACTGACTGACTGACGCTCGGCCAGCGCAGCGCGCTACAGCGCCACGGTAGACAGCCAGGGCACGGCCGCGATCACCACCAGGCCCACCATCAGCGCCATCAGATAGGGCCAGATCGCGCCCATCACATCGTCGGGCGACGCGCCGCCAATGCGACAGGCGACATAGAAGCCCACGCCGATGGGCGGCATCATGAGACCGATGTTCATCGCCGTCACCACCACCATCGAGTAGTGGATGTCGTTGATGCCCAGCTTCTTGGCAATCGGAAACATGATCGGCGCCAGCAGCAGGATGGCCGGCAGCCCCTCCAGCACACAGCCCAGGATCACGAACACCACAATCGTCACCGCGAGGTAAGTCCACGCGCCGCCGGGCAGGTTGGTGAGGAAAGCGCTGAGATGCTGCACCACGCCGCTTTGTGCGATGGCCCAGGCCATTCCCGACGCCGTGCCCAGGATCAGCAGAATGGCGCCGCTGAGTGCGGCCGTTTCCACCAGCATGCGCCACACCTGGCGCGCGCTCAGCCCGCCGTACAGCCACTTGCCGATCAGCATCGCGTAGAGCACGGCGATGGTCGAGACCTCGGTGGCAGTGGCCACGCCTTCGCCGACCGCGCCGCGGATCAGGAAAGGCAGCACCAGGGCCGGCGCCGCAAAGACAAGCAACTTGCCCAGCGTGGACCAGGGGGCGCGCTTCACCCCGTCCATCACCTCGTGGCGGGCCTTCCAGCGCGCCAGCACCAGCAGTGCGGCCAGCAGCACCATGGCGACGACAAAGCCGCTCTGGAACAAGCCGGCAATGGACACACCCGCCACCGAGCCCAGCACGATGAGCACGATGCTGGGTGGCACCGTATCGGCCATCGCGGCGCCGGTGGCCAGCAGCGCAATCATCTCCTTGGGCTTGTGGCCGCGGCGCTTCATCTCAGGAAACAGGGCAGGGGCCACCGTGGCCATGTCGGACACCTTGCTGCCCGAGATGCCCGAGACGATGAACAAGGACCCCAGCAACACATAGGACATGCCGGCGCGGACGTGCCCCAGCATGGCCGCCAGCACGTTCACGATGGCCTTGCCCATGCCGGTGCTATCCAGCACGCAGCCCAGCAGCACGAACACCGGTACCGACACCAGGATGATGCTGGACATGCCTTCGTCCATGCGGTTCACCACCACCGACAGCGGCACCGTGGTGGCGAATCCCAGGTAGGCCAGCGTGGCGAGCCCGAAGCAGAAGGCAATCGGCACACCGGCCAACAAGCACACCGTGACAACGCCCACCAGAAAGATCACCAGGTTGACGTTGCCCAGCGTCTGCAGCCCCGGCGATGCGGCCGAACCCGCCGCTGCCAACGCGCCCAGCAGCAAGGCGCTGGCCAGCAGTTGCCTGGCGCCGACCGTGCGCAGCGCGAAGGCGGCCACCAGCCCCAGCATGGCCAGCATGCCGAAGGCGAGGGCCGACACGCGCAGTGCATTGGGCAGGCCCAGTTCGGGCGTGCGGATGGCCCACTCGGCGTGCGTGTACTCCATCGCCGGCCCCGCCAGCGCCAGCAGCGCTGCGGCCACCGCGCACAGCGCAAAGGCCTGCACATAGGCGCGGGCGGGCTCGGACAGTCGTTCCACGGCCAGCGTCAGGCGCAGATGCTCGTTGCGGTGCATGGCAATCACCGCACCCAGCATGGCCAGCCAAAGGAAGGAGAGCGACACCACCTCGTCCACCCACACCACCGGCATCGAGAACACATAGCGCGCCGCCACACCCACCAGCAGCAGGCTGACGATGATGGTCAGCAGCAGCGCGGCCAGCGCCTCCAGCGGGCGCATCAAACGCGCCACCACCGCCTGGCCGCGGCTGGGCGGTGGTGTGGGGGGTGACGCGGTGGATGACGCCGGGTTTGTCGCGGTCGGTGCGGCGTCGGCAGTCATCAGCCCAGCTTGCCCGAGTATTTCTCCAGCTTGGCCATGGCGTCATTGCCGAACTTGCCGCGCCACTCGGTGTAGAAGCCCGCCTTGGCCAGCGTGTCGCGGAAGCTCTTGCTGTCGGGCGTGTTGAAGATCATGCCCTTGGCCTTGAGCTGTCCTTCCAGGCTGTTGTTCAGGCGGCGGATGTCGTCGCGCTGCTTCATCACGGCCTCGCCCACGTGCTTGCTGATCAGCGCCTGCACATCGGCCGGCGTGCTGGACCAGCGCCTGCCGTTGGCCAGGATCCACTGGCCGTCCCACATGTGGCCGGTCATCGAGACGTACTTCTGCACTTCGTACAGCTTGGCGATCTCGATGATGGCCAGCGGGTTCTCCTGACCTTCGACCACTTTGGTTTGCAGGGCCGAATACACCTCGCTGAAGTTGATGCCGGTCGGCGCCGCGCCGAAGGCCTTGAACATGCTGGTCCACAGCGGGCTGACCGGCACGCGGATCTTGAAGCCCTGCAGATCGGCCGCGGTGTTGATGGGTTTGGTGCTCGTCGTGATGTTGCGGTAACCGTTGTCAAGGATGCGGTCAAAGGTATGCAGGCCGGTCTTGCCGATGGCCTCGCGCACAAAGGCGCCCAGCTCGCCGTCCATCGCCTTCCACACCGTCGGGTACTCGGGGAATGCAAAGGCCAGGCCGTTGATGCCGGCCAGCGGCACCAGCGTCTGCAGGATCAGCCCTGACAGCGGAAAGATGTCGATCGCGCCCGAGCGCACCTGGCTCAGCATGTCGGTGTCGCCGCCGAGCTGGTTGTTCGGGAAGATCTGGATGTCCACCCTGCCACCGCTGGCGGCCCTGACGGCGTCGGCCATTTCACGCACGCGGATGTTGCTGGGGTGCGTGACGGGGATGTTGTTGGCCCACTTGAAGACCAGCGGCGCGTTTTGTGCGAACGCGGGTGCGCCGATGCTGGCGAGTGCGCTGGCCGATGCAGCGGCCTGCACGAACTGGCGACGGCTGGGCAATGAGGTTCGGTTCATGGTGGTCTCCGGTTGCTTTGGAAAGTAGAAAATCGGGAAAGCGGTCAAGGGTACAAGAGGTGCCTTGTTTGCTGCGCGGCCTCCCGCTAACGGTCCAGCAGAGCGCGCGCGGCCAGCGCGATCTTTTGTGGCGACAGGCGGGATTGCTGCTCCAGCACGTCGGCGTAGCCGACCGGGATGCGCGGCGCACCCAGGCGGGCCACGCGGCAGCCCGTGGCCTCGGCGGTGCTGGCCGCCACCTCGGCACCAAAGCCGGCCACCTGCACCGCCTCATGCACCACCAGCAGCCGGCCGGTGCGTGCGGCCGAAGCGTGGACTGCCGCCTGGTCCCAGGGCCACAGCGTGCGCAGGTCGATCAGATCGACGCCCACGCCAGCCAGTTCTGGCAGTTGCAGTGACTTCAGCGCCTGCGCCACGCCGCGCGACCAGGTGACGAGGGTCAGGTCGTTGCCTGAACTCAATGTGGCGGCCTTGCCCAATGGCACCGGCTGCGTGGTGTCTACGGCGGCGCTTTCGCCCCACAGTTCCTTGTGTTCCATGTAGATCACCGGGTCGCCGCTGGCCATGGCGGCTTTCAGCAGCGAGAAGTTGTCCTGCGGCGTGGCGGGAGTGGCGACCACCAGGCCCGGCAGGTGGGCGAACCAGGCTTCGAGGGACTGCGAGTGCTGCGCCGCCGACGCCGACCAGATGCCGATCGGCAGCCTGGCCACCAGCGGCACGCGGCCCTGGCCGCCGAACATGTAGCGGTTCTTGGCGGCCTGGTTGACGATCTCGTCCATCGCGCACAGCGCAAAGTCGATCACGCGCATTTCCACCACCGGCCGCAAGCCGGCCAGCGCCATGCCGACGGCGGCGCCCATGATGTTGGCTTCCGAGATGGGGGTGTCGATGATGCGATCCGCACCGAACATCTGTTGCAGGCCGCGGTACTGGCCGAACACGCCGCCGCGGCC
>JBBQKZ010000198.1:0-3868 GCA_038327405.1 Burkholderiales bacterium
TACGCCCGTCAGTACGGACAGAAATGGCGGTTGCACTTCAAGGCGCGCGGGCGCGAGCTGGTCAACGACTGCCTGCTGGTGGAGAACGTCGTGCCCAATGCCAGCGCGGTGTTGTTCAGACGTTCGGCGGTGCGGTTCGATCTGGCACCGATCCGTGACTACCGCTTCTCTGGCGACTGGTGGTTCTGGCTGTCGCTGGCGCTGCAGGGAGACGTGGTGTACCGCGCGGATCCGCTCAACTACCACCGCCGGCACGGGCACAGCGTGATGGGCGATGTGCTGCGCAGCAGCGACAAGCTCATTCCTGAGACCGTGGCGTTTTACGAGCGCGTGGCGCTGGCCCACCCCGGAGTGATCGACCAACGAATGCTCAACCGCATCCTGACGCGGCTCGACCTTTTGCAAACTTCTCTGCCCACCAACGACGAGCAGGCCTCGCGCATGAACCTCGAGTCGTGCCGCCAGCAACTTGTCGATCTCGTCAGCGGGCTGGATGAACCCACCGCGGAAAAGCCCTTCCTCGTGTGCTTGGCCAACGTGGCGATGCTGCAGGACGCTGCGGCTCTCGACCCGGACATCGTGACGCTGTGTCGGCACCGGCTTGCGCGGATCCTGATGATTGGATCCAAGCAGGCGGGTGCCGCCTTCGCCGCAAACATCGGCGTGGCGTCCGACCGCGTCGTCGCCGTGGACCCTGCTGCGCTGCCGGCGCCTGCCGTGGTGCCGCCAGGGCTGCCGCCGGTTCCGCAGCCGCTACTGGACGTGGCCATTCTGCTGCTCGGTACACCGCCGCTTTCCACGGTTTACAGCATCGGCTTTGGCGCGCACGGCTTGGCGGCAGCCCTGACGCGGGTGGTGCCTGCGCTGGAGTGGATTGCGCTGGCTGGCGTCGAGTTCGACAGGCTGCTCGGCAACGGCGGGCCCGAACGGCCCCGTCTCCTTGAAGAAGCCCGCCTGGTGGTCGATCAGGCGGCCCAGGCCTGGTACGTTGGCGCCGGGCCTTCGCACGCCTTTGCCCGCATGTGCCAGACAGCGCGCCGGCGTGTGGACAGATGGCGGCCGGCCAGCGGCAGCGAAGCCTCGCTTGCGACACCTGTCGGGGCACAGCCTGCGGCGGTGGCGGTGGCCGGGCACGAGCCGCTGGAGGCCTGGACGCGTTGCCTGGCGGCGCAGACCCAGGAAGCCTCGGAAGCCGGTGCTGCAGTCCGATGCCTGCGGCTGCTGGCATGGGGAGAGCACTACGCGGAACTGGTGCGCCATGCAGCGCAGGCCCCGGGCGTCGAGATCGTCGGCGTCTTTGCCCCTCCAAGAACCCTGGCCACCGTGGGTCACGAACTGTGGGTGCTTGGAGACACCATCGACGACGCCCACCGCCTCGCGGCGCTGCGGGGCGAGGTGCGGGTCAGGGCGGTCGGCGGGTCGCCGGCGACTCATTCACGCGCCGTTGCTACATGATGGGGATGCCTTCCCAACCGGGGGTCAACTTATGCGCCGTATCGTTCATTTTTATCCAACCCACCACGCAACGTGCTGCCCACCATCGGCTCAGCCCTGGCCGGGACTAGACGACCGCGCTCTGGCCAAGCAGGCGCAAGTCGTGCACGACCACCTGCCCGCCAGCCGCGGCATAGCGCTCGTAGCCTCCCCCGCGGAAGGCTGACGTGTAGCGTTCGAACTGGCCCTGCAACCTCCTGCCCCGTGGCAGCCCGATTCGCGACCCGCCATTTAAGCGCAAGTCCTGTGATACCCACGACACCGGCCTTCACGTCAACACCCAAAGTTGGCTGTGCCCCGCGGGCAACCGGCGCGGCTGATGGATAGGGCGGAGGCAGGCTGATGCGGCGGCGATGGGTCACCGCGATAGGGATGCTGTCGGCGGCGCTGGTCGTCGGTGCGCCAGCAACGGCCGATACCTCTGCCTGCCCTCGCATCGGCGCGATCCGGTGGGATGCCTGGTTTGGCGACAAGGGTGTTCCTGGACAAGCGGTCCAGAAGTCGCTCGGCCCGCGCCGCTGGCGTGACCGGCTGCCGACTTGTGCGAAGGTCATTGACGAACAGCGTGTCCAGATCGCCTGCGACGGTGCGGCACAGATGAAAGAGGAGATCCGGCTCGCCGCCGAGGCGCGCGTGGCCTTCTGGGCTTTCGTAAGCTATCCGGATTCCAGCCCCATGAGTCTCGGCCTCCAGTCGTATCTTCGAGCCGCCAATCGCGAACTGATTAGCTTTGCCTTGCTGACCGAACTGGACAAGTGGGGCGACTCCAATTCGTACCGACCCAAGATTGAACGCTTCGCGCGCCTGCTGAGAGAGCCCACCTACTTGCACACCACCGACGGCCGACCAGTGCTCTTTCTTGGCTTTGTGACCGACGCGGCGATCCAGCAGCGGTTTGGGGGCATCGAAGGTCTGCGCCGTGTGCTTGACGAATTCAGGGCACTGACTTCGGCCGATGGCTCTGCCAGTCCGTTCGTTGTGTTGCTGTCGTCCGATTTGAAGCGCGCCCCAGACTGGATGCGCACGCTCGGGCTCGACGCCCTTAGCTCCTACGCCATCGCCGATAACGAGTCCGTTGCTGCGCCGTACTCAAAGCTTGCTGCAATGGCTGAGTCCTTTTGGGACGCGGTGGAGCAGCGGGCGCTCCCGCTTGTGCCGATCGTCATGTCTGGCTGGGACCGCCGCCCCCGTGTACAGAATCCCGTGCCCTGGGAACGAGGTCAGTACAGCGAAGAACAAATGCAGCGCTGGTTCCACCGACCCACACCCAAAGAACTGCAGGCCCACGCCGAGGCGGCGCTGCGTCGATCACGAAAGCACCCGGATGGGCCGGGCCTTGTGCTGGCTTATGCCTGGAACGAGTTCGACGAGGGTGGTTGGTTGGCACCGACCCGCGGCGACGGCCGGTCTCGGCTTGATGCAATGCGCAGTGCCGTGGACAGCGTCTGCAGTGGCCCGCTGATACCGCCTCGCTAGCCAGCGCTCAATGAAGTTTTTAATTCTTGATTGTATCCAATTGAAATGGCGCGCTCCAATGTATTGGGCAGGTTCGCATTGGAGTTGGGAAATGCCAGTTGTCCTGATTGTTGTGTTCAGCGAAAAGCGAAAATTCCCGTTGAGGAAACCAATCCGCTTCAAGCTGACGACTGCGCGACGCGCCCGAGGATCGTGCGGCTGGCCGCGCAGGGAACGAAAAGAATGGACATGGGCGAGCAATTGTGCCTTGATCGTGGGCATGTCTGGCGTTCGCACCAGCGTTACGGTGAGTCCGGCCTTGAAGGCATCCAAAGCTACTTGCCCTGTGGCCGAAGGCCGTTTCACGGCATGCTCATGTGGCCTACAGTAGCCAATGCATGTCATGCACATCAGGTTGCGACGAGAACGAACTGAGAAGCTTTCGCTCGCTGCGATGAGTGCTTGAACCCAAAACATCGTTTTACATCTCGAAAGTCACACAAATGGACACAGTAACTCCCCGTCTCGATGAGCAATCCGTTAGACCAAGAATCGCGATTTTCAGTATGGTCAAAGACGAAGGTGATTTGATTGATTCTTGGGTTGCATACCATCGAGCATTTGTCCCCGAGGAATCGATTTTCCTAGTCGACAACGGATCGACTGACCCTGCGACGATCGCTGCTCTGCAGCGCGCTCAAGATATTGGTGTCAATGTCAGCCTTGCTCCGGGCGGTGAGGCATTCAAAAACAAGGGAAATAGTTTCCTTGAATTCGCAGGGAGTCGGCGAAGCGATTTCGAGTGGTTCATTCCCCTGGATGGGGACGAGTTTCTCGCGGTGATCCGAAACGGTGAAGTGACGTCCGATCCCGACGCGGTATACGGCGAGTTCCTGCAGCTTTCGGCATCTGGCAAACA
>JBBQKZ010000199.1:0-3847 GCA_038327405.1 Burkholderiales bacterium
CATCAAGCCGGTCAGCCGGGAAGGCACCGAGCGCCTGGTGCGCAAGGCGCTGCAGTACGCCATCGACAACGACAAGCCCAGCGTGACCATCGTGCACAAGGGCAACATCATGAAGTACACCGAAGGTGGCTTCCGCGACTGGGCCTACGCCCTGGCGCAAAAGGAGTTCGGTGCCCAACTCATCGACGGCGGCCCGTGGTGCAGGTTCAAGAACCCGAAGACAGGACGGGACATCATCGTCAAGGACAGCATCGCCGATGCCTTCCTGCAGCAGATACTGCTGCGCCCGGCCGAGTACTCGGTGGTGGCCACGCTCAACCTGAACGGTGACTACATCTCGGACGCGCTGGCGGCGCAGGTCGGCGGCATCGGCATTGCACCTGGCGCCAACCTGTCGGACACCGTGGCCTGCTTCGAGGCCACGCACGGCACTGCGCCCAAGTACGCCGGCAAGGATTATGTGAACCCCGGCTCTGAAATCCTCTCCGCCGAAATGATGCTGCGCCATTTGGGCTGGAAGGAAGCCGCAGACCTGATCATCAGCTCGCTCGAAAAATCCATCCTGAGCAAAAAGGTCACGTACGACTTTGCGCGCCTGATGGAGGGCGCCACCCAGGTCAGCTGCTCCGGCTTTGGTCAGGTGATGATCGACAACATGTGAAGCATTGGTGCCGATTGCTTTCTCGCCGACTCCATCTGTCGCCTGATATTGCGAACTGCACCCCCAAAATCCGCTTGCTCTGCGGTTTTGTTTTGACCTTTCCCCTCACAATGAGGCATGGAGAAAACCATGCCTCACAAGTCAGCCCCGTCAACGGGCGAGGGAATGGTTTTGTCCCCGGACCCGCTGCTAATCCCGCATGGTGATGTGGGCGGATGTGCGCCGCTAGAATGGTTTTCATGGCCACCCAGAATCCCAAAAAACCCGAAAATCCAACGGCGCCTCCGGGCGGCGGCAACGACGAGTCGGTGGTGCTCGAACGGCGTGCCCAGCGTACCCAACCGCCTCAGATGTTCCAGGTGGTCCTGCTCAACGACGATTTCACGCCCATGGAGTTCGTCGTGCACGTCATCCAGGAGTTTTTCAGCAAGGACCGGGAAACCGCCACGCAGATCATGCTCAAGATCCATCTGGAGGGAAAAGGCATCTGTGGGGTTTATTCGCGCGACGTTGCCAGCACCAAGGTCGATCAGGTCCTCCAGGCGGCGCGTGCTGCTGGCCATCCTTTGCAATGCATGAGCGAGCCGGTTGAATAAAGACCAAACCGCCTCATCTGTGCCAACGAACCCGTTCTATTTGTTTTTCAGACGTTTGCTTTCCCGATCACACCAGCCCAAAGGACGTGCCCCATGATTGCCCAGGAACTTGAAGTCAGCTTGCATATGGCCTTTGTCGAGGCACGGCAGCAGCGGCACGAATTCATCACGGTTGAGCACTTGCTGCTCGCGTTGCTGGACAACCCCAGCGCTGCCGAAGTCTTGCGCGCTTGCTCGGCCAACATCGACGACCTCCGCAAGTCCTTGACGAACTTCATCAAGGACAACACGCCCCAGGTGGCCGGCACAGACGAGGTGGACACGCAGCCCACGCTGGGATTCCAGCGTGTGATCCAGCGCGCGATCATGCATGTGCAGTCCACCGGCAATGGCAAGAAAGAGGTCACTGGCGCCAATGTGCTGGTGGCCATCTTCGGCGAGAAGGACTCGCACGCCGTTTATTACCTCCACCAGCAGGGCGTGACCCGGCTGGACGTGGTGAACTTCATTGCCCACGGCATCCGCAAGAGCGACCCGCCCGAGCCCACCAAGTCGGGCGAGAGCGCTGCCGAGAACGAGGAGGCTGGTGAGGCCAAGAGCAACGAAAAGGCCTCGCCGCTGGAGCAGTTCACCCAGAACCTCAACCAGATGGCCAAGGACGGCAAGATCGACCCACTCATCGGGCGCGAGTACGAGGTCGAGCGCGTGATCCAGATCCTGTGCCGCCGACGCAAGAACAACCCGCTGCTGGTGGGCGAAGCTGGCGTGGGCAAGACCGCGATTGCCGAGGGCCTGGCCTGGCGCATCACGCAAGGCGAAGTGCCTGAAATTCTGGCCGATTCGAGCGTGTTTTCTCTCGACATGGGCGCTCTGCTGGCCGGTACCAAGTACCGCGGTGACTTCGAGCAACGCTTGAAAGGTGTTCTCAAGTCGCTCAAGGACCGTCCCAACGCCATTCTGTTCATCGACGAAATTCATACCCTGATCGGTGCGGGTGCCGCCTCGGGCGGGACGCTGGATGCGTCCAACCTGCTCAAGCCGGCGCTCTCCAGTGGCCAACTCAAATGCATTGGCGCCACGACCTTCACTGAATACCGCGGCATATTCGAGAAAGACGCGGCGCTGAGTCGCCGCTTTCAAAAGGTCGACGTGGTCGAGCCGACCGTGCAGGAAACGGTGGACATCCTCAAGGGCCTGAAGTCCCGCTTTGAAGAGCACCATGGCGTGAAATACGCGATGGCCGCCCTTCAGGCCGCGGCCGAGCTCAGCGCCAAGTACATCAACGACCGCCACCTGCCCGACAAGGCCATCGACGTCATCGACGAGGCCGGCGCTGCCCAGCGCATCCTGCCGGTATCCAAGCGCAAGAAAACCATCAGCAAGACCGAGGTCGAGGAAATCGTGGCGAAGATCGCACGCATTCCCCCGGCCAATGTGTCCAACGACGACCGCGGCAAGCTGCAGACCCTTGAGCGTGACCTCAAGAGCGTGGTGTTCGGCCAGGACAAGGCGCTGGAAATCCTCGCCTCGTCAGTCAAGATGGCGCGCTCTGGCCTGGGCAAGAGCGACAAGCCGATCGGCGCCTTCCTGTTCAGCGGCCCCACCGGGGTGGGCAAAACAGAGGCAGCCAAGCAACTGGCCTACATCATGGGGATCGACCTGATCCGTTTTGACATGTCGGAATACATGGAGCGCCACGCCGTAAGCCGTCTGATCGGTGCGCCTCCGGGCTACGTGGGTTTTGACCAAGGCGGTCTGTTGACCGAAGCCGTTACCAAGAAGCCGCATTGCGTGCTGCTGCTCGACGAGATAGAGAAGGCGCACCCGGACATCTTCAACGTGCTGCTGCAGGTGATGGACCACGGCACCCTGACCGACAACAACGGACGCAAGGCCGACTTCCGCAACGTCATCATCATCATGACGACGAACGCGGGCGCAGAGACCATGAACAAGGCCACCATCGGCTTCACCAACCCGCGCGAAGCGGGTGACGAGATGGCCGATATCAAGCGCCTGTTCACGCCCGAGTTCCGCAACCGCCTGGACGCCACCGTGAGCTTCAAGGCGCTGGACGAAAACGTCATCATGCGGGTGGTGGACAAGTTCCTGCTTCAGCTGGAAACGCAGCTCGGCGAGAAGAAGGTTGAGGTCACGTTCACCGACGCTTTGCGCAAGCATCTGGCCAAGAAGGGCTTCGACCCGCTGATGGGCGCTCGACCGATGCAACGCCTGATCCAGGACACGATCCGTCGCGCCCTGGCCGACGAGCTCCTGTTCGGTCGCCTGACCGAAGGTGGACGTCTCACGGTGGACATCGTGACCAAGACCGACGAAGCCGGCAAGGAAGTGCAGGAAGTCGATCTGGACATCCAGCCTCTCCCGAAGAAGGAAGGCAAGGCGAAGCCCGAGGAAGCCACCGCAGGTTAAGTTTTGACTCTTAGAAGCAAAAGGCCCGGTCATGCCCTAGCCGTTCTGCCTAGCTGTTGATGAGTGACTCGAAGGCCGCATCCGCAAAGGATGCGGCCTTCTTCTTTCTGGCAGAGAAATCTCATCCAGCATCAACAGCAAGCCCGCCCGAGTGGCCAGT
>JBBQKZ010000200.1:0-3731 GCA_038327405.1 Burkholderiales bacterium
TGCAAAGTCTTGCGCCACGCGCTGCAACCGCTCCATGAAAATGGGGGCCAGCGTGCGACTCACCGAACCGTGCACCAGCAGCAGGCCTTCGCCTCGGCCATCGAAGCCGCCGCCGAAGTAGTCGAGCAGGGCGTGGTCGCGGAAGTAGTTCATCACCGGGCCGTGCGGGCGCCAGCGGAAGGTTTTCGCCAGTTTGAGGCGGTAGCGGTTGAGCGGGCGCAGCTCGATGATGCCGATGCGGTCGAGCTGCGCCAGGCTCTTCACGCAGTCGGCCTCGCTCAGGCGGTAGCGTGCAGTGATCTGCTCCAGCGTCCACTGGCTCAGCACGCAGATGGCCACCAGCAGCAGCTTCTTGTCGGCCACCACCGCGCGCTCCTGCTCCTGCGTCATCTCGCGCAGCAGCGGTTGGGCGTCGGCCACACGGCGGGCGAGGTCGGCGAAATCGAGCCGCATGGCGCGGCAGATGGCGTCCACCTTGGAGAGCGACATGTCGCCCTTGGCGAGCATGCGTTTGACACTCGATTCCGCCATGCCCATGGCCAAGGCCAGGTCGGCGTAGGTCATGCGCGCGGCTTTCAGTTCCTGCTTGAGGGCGGTGACGAGGTCGGTGGTCGTGCTCATGGAGTGCCCGCTTGGTATTGGAAATCGATACCTTGATCCGTGTCTTTGTCAACTGTATCGGAATTCGACACCCTGTTGCCACAGCAGCCAGACACTGCCGCCAGCCCGCCTTGCGGCTGTTCATCAGGAGTTCATCGCATGACGCCAATTCCCGCCTTCCGCCAACGTTCGCATCCGTCGGCCTTTGCCGTGGTCACCTGGAGCCTGCTGGCCCTGTGGGCCCTGGCGTGGCTGGCAGGGCCGGCCCTGCTTTCGATGGCGGGCCTGGTGCTCAACCCCCATGGCCATGCCGATCTGTACGCGCACGGCCATCCGTTTGTGGATGCCCGCAGCTGGTGGGGCGTGCCCAACACGCTCGATGTTCTGAGCAATCTGCCGCTGGTGCTGGCCGGTGCTGCGGGCTTCTTGTCCTTGCGGGGGCGCATGCTGGCGCAGCCCACGGCGAACGCTCTGCGCGTCTTCTTTGCCGGTCTGATCCTCTCGGGTCTGGGGTCGGCCAGCTACCACTGGGCGCCCGACGCCGGCTCGCTGGTGATCGATCGTCTGGGCATGGCGGTGGCGTTTGCCGGTGTGCTGGCGCTATCGGTGGCCGAGCGCGTCGGCCTGGGTGAATCACGCGGCTTCCTGCCCGTTGTGCTCGTGCTGGCGCTGGTGTCGGCGGCCTTGCCTCACCTGCAGGGCAATGTGCTGCCTTGGGTGGTGGTGCAGTTCGGTGGCATGGGGCTGGTGGGTTGGGCAGCCATGCGCCCGCCCGTCGCAGGCGCGGTGGGCGTGCTTCTGGCAGGTGTCATTGGCGTGTATGTGGTGGCCAAACTGCTGGAGTTGGGCGACGAAGCTGTGTTCCACGCCACGGGCGAATGGGTCTCGGGACACAGCCTCAAGCATGTGGCCGCGGCCTGCGCTGCGCTGCCGATACTGGGGGTGCTGAGGCGCCAGGCACTCGGTGACAATGCGCCCGTCCATCCTGCGGCAATGGGCTGAGCATCGCCAACACAACGAGAGGAGAAGTCAACCATGTCCGTGTCCCCATCGCACTCCGCCGAGGGAGGCCAGTTTGCCTTGCTGCGCCAGCGCCGCTTTGCCCCGTTCTTCTGGACGCAGTTCCTCGGAGCAGCCAACGACAACCTGTTCAAGTTCGCCTTCACCGTGCTGGTCACCTACCAGTTGCAGGTGGCCTGGCTGCCCGCTGAACTCGCGGGGCTGGTGATTGGCGCCTTGTTCATCCTGCCGTTCCTGCTGTTCTCGGCCACCAGTGGCCAGCTGGCCGACAAGCTCGACCGGCGCAGCATGATCGTGTGGCTCAAGCGCGCCGAGATCGTGATCATGGCGCTGGCGGCCTGGGCTTTCTTCGTGCAGAACATTCCGGTGTTGCTGGTCAGCATCTTTCTCATGGGCCTGCAGTCTGCGGTGTTTGGCCCGGTGAAGTTCGCCTACCTGCCACAGCACCTGAGCGAGCGCGAACTCACCGGTGGCAACGGGGTGGTGGAAATGGGGACGTTCGTGGCCATCTTGCTGGGCAATGTGGCCGGGGGGCTGATCATTGCGGTGCCTGAGATCGGCGCGCACCACGTGGGCTTCACCTGTGTGTTCCTGGCAATTCTGGGGCGGGTGGCGGCGCACCGCATACCCGCCTCGCCCGCGATGGATCCCGGGTTGGTGATCAACTGGAACCCCTTCACCGAAACCTGGCGCAACCTGCAGCTGGCACGCCGCTCACCGGTGGTGTTTCGCTCGTTGTTGGGCATCAGCTGGATGTGGTTTTTCGGCGCGGTGTTCCTCAGCTTGTTTCCTGCGCTGGCCAAGGACGTGCTGCACGGCGACGAACAGGTGGCCTCCCTGCTGCTGGTCGTGTTCTCCATCGGCATCGGCACCGGTTCGCTGCTGTGCGAGGTGCTCTCGCGCCGCCATGTCGAGATCGGCCTGGTTCCGCTGGGTGCCATCGGCATGAGCGTGTTTGCCATCGACCTGTATTTCTCCACCCGCGGCCTGCCTCCCGCCACTGCGCTGGGGCTACAGGCGTTTGTGGCCGAGCCGATGCATTGGCGGGTGCTGGCCGATCTGGCCCTGCTCAGCCTGTTTGCAGGTCTGTACAGCGTGCCCATGTACGCACTGATCCAGATGCGCAGCCAGCCCACGCACCGCGCCCGCATCATCGCGGCCAACAACATCCTCAACGCGCTGTTCATGATCGCCAGCGCCGTGATCGCCGGCGCGTTGCTGCAAGCCGGCTTCACCATCCCGCAGATGTTCTTGCTCGTGGGTCTGGCCAACGCGGTGGTCGCGTTCTACATCTTCATGCTGGTGCCCGAGTACCTGATCCGCTTCGTGGCCTGGGTCGCGTCACGCCTGGTGTACCGCTTCAAGGTGCAGGGAGACGAGCACATTCCCACGCAAGGGGCGGCGGTGCTGGTGTGCAACCACGTGAGTTTTGTCGACGCCGTGTTGCTCATGGCTGCCAGTCCGCGGCCGATCCGGTTCCTGATGGACCACCGCATCTTCAAGGTGCCGGTGCTGGGCTGGTTGTTCAAGCTGGCCAAGGCGATCCCGATCGCGCCGCAGAAAGAGGATGAGCAGGCGTACGACGCTGCGTTCAATGCGGCCGTGGCGGTGCTGCGCGACGGCGAGCTGCTCGCGATCTTTCCCGAGGGCGGCATCACCCGCGACGGGCAACTGCAGCCGTTCAAGGGCGGCGTGGTGAAGATCCTGGAGATGGCGCGAGCAGAAGGTCTGCAGCCCGAGGTCATTCCCTTGGGGCTGAGCAACCTGTGGGGTTCGTATTTCAGCCGGGTGGAGGTGCGCAACGGCGAGGCCGTGGCCATGGTGCGCCCGTTTCGCCGCGGCTTTTTCAGCCGGGTCGGGCTGCGGGTGGGCGCGCCGCTCGGCGCCGCCGAGCTGACGCTGGACGGTTTGCGCCAACGCGTCGCAGCCCTGGTGGTCTGAGGCCTGCGCACGCGGCTGCTCACAAGTCCAGGATGGCGCGCAGGGCGTGGGCGTCGATGGGTTTGTGCAGGAGGGGGAAGCCGAGTTCGGCGGCTTCGAGGATGCGCTGCGGGGAGGTGTCGCCGGTGAGGATGTAGGTGGGGATGGAGCGGGGGAGGCAGGCGTGCACG
>JBBQKZ010000201.1:0-3711 GCA_038327405.1 Burkholderiales bacterium
TGCTGGGCAGTGGCTTTGTGGCGGGCCTCGCACCCCCTTCAAATGCGCTGGGCAGCATGCCCACCCTCACTTCGGTGCTGTTGAAAGCATTCGATGCGCCGGGCGCCCATGAAACTCTGGGTACCGAGCACGTGGTACGTCCAGCCGATCCCGCCATGGCAAAAAATCCATCGGTGCCCGGCTCGTGATTTCAGCGCGCCAACCAGGCGTGCACGTCGCCCGACGGGCCATCGGTTGGCATGTTGCGCAGCCACGCACGCATGGCGTCGGCCGACTCGCCTTCCGGTTGCAACAGCCGCAGCCGTTCGCCCAACGAAACCGCGTACCGGTAGCGCCCATGGCCCGCCAGCGCTTCGAGCCGATCGACACAACCCAACGCCACGTCGCGCACGGCGGGGAGGAATTCGAACGACAACGCCGCCACCGGCTGGCTCAGCCCCATGAGCACCTCCAGCTCGAAGCCTTCCACGTCGATCTTCACGAAGTCGGGCAGACCGTGTGCGGCGATCAAGGCGTCCAGGGTGGTCACCTCCACCAGCGGCCCGGCTTGCCACTGCACGCCGCGAAACGATGGCGCCGCTCCGGCGCGCTGCACAAAGTCGGTTGAGAGAGTGGCCACCGTGGGGGTTCTTGGACTGGCCATCAACTGCGCCTGGCCCGGCTCACGGCCCAATGCCTGTGGGAGCAGAGTTACCTCGGGGTCGGTCCCGACGCGGCGCTGCAGCAAGCTCAAGAAGTCGGCCTGCGGCTCCAGCGCCACCACGCGCGCACCCAGTTGGCGAAATGCCGCGACCCGGTTGCCGGCATGTGCCCCCACGTCAAACGCCAGTCCACCGGCGGGCACGAAGCGGCGGTAAAACCGCCTCAACTGCGCTCCGCGCCAGGGAATGGCCCGGTAGACCAGCAGCGAACGCAGCAGGCCGAGCCGGCGGTCGAACTGCTCGCCCATCAGGCGACTACCTCATTCCCACTCGATGGTCGCCGGCGGCTTGCTGCTCACGTCGTAGGTCACGCGGTTGATGCCGCGCACCTCGTTGATGATGCGGCTGGACACCTTCTTGAGCAGCGCGTAGGGCAGCTCGGCCCAGTCGGCGGTCATGAAGTCGCTGGTCTGCACCGCGCGCAGGGCCACGACGTAGTCGTAGGTGCGGCCGTCGCCCATCACGCCCACGCTCTTGACCGGCAGGAACACGGTGAAGGCCTGGCTGGTGAGGTCGTACCAGCTCTTGCCGCTCGGGTGGTCGATGGTGGAGCGCAGTTCTTCGATGAAGATCGCGTCGGCCCGGCGCAGCAGGTCGGCGTATTCCTTCTTCACCTCACCCAGAATCCGCACGCCCAGACCGGGGCCCGGGAAGGGGTGGCGGTAGACCATGTCATGGGGCAGACCGAGCGCCACGCCGAGTTCGCGCACCTCGTCTTTGAACAGATCGCGCAGCGGCTCCAGCAGTTTCAGGCCAAGTTGCTCGGGCAGGCCGCCCACGTTGTGGTGGCTCTTGATGGTCACGGCTTTCTTGCTTTTGGCGCCACCCGATTCAATCACGTCTGGGTAAATAGTGCCTTGTGCCAACCACTTGGCGCCGTTTGTTGATGCACCACTTGAGATAAGTTTGGCGGCTTCGGCTTTGAAAACCTCGACGAATTCGCGGCCAATGATCTTGCGTTTGGCCTCCGGCTCGTTCACGCCGGCCAGGTGGCCGAGGAACTGGTCGGCCGCGTCCACGCGGATCACCTTGGCGTGCAGCTTGCCGACGAACATGTCCATCACCATGTCGCCTTCGTTCAGGCGCAGCAGGCCGTGGTCGACGAACACGCAGGTGAGCTGGTCGCCGATGGCGCGGTGGATGAGCGCTGCGGCCACCGACGAATCGACACCGCCCGACAGGCCGAGAATGACTTCTTCGTCACCCACCTGTTCACGGATCTTCTGCACCGCCTCTTCGATGTGGTCGCGCATCACCCAGTCGGCCCGGGTGGCGCAAATGTCGAGCACAAAGCGCTCCAGCAGCGCTCTGCCTTGCACCGTGTGCGTCACTTCAGGGTGGAACTGCACGGCATAGAAGTGCCGCGCTTCGTCTGCCATGCCGGCAATGGGGCAGCTGTCGGTGCTGGCCATGAGCTTGAAGCCCGGCGGCAGCTCGGTGACCTTGTCGCCGTGGCTCATCCAGACCTTGAGCATGCCGTGGCCTTCCGGGGTGTGGAAGTCGGCAATGTCCTTGAGCAGTGCCGTGTGGCCGCGAGCGCGTACCTCGGCGTAGCCGAACTCGCGCGAGTTCGAGCCCTCGACCTTGCCGCCGAGCTGCTGCGCCATGGTCTGCATGCCGTAGCAGATGCCCAGCACCGGAACGCCCAGTTCGTAGACCGCGTCGGGCGCCTTGTCGTCCACCTCGTACACGCTGGCGTGGCTGCCCGAGAGGATCACGCCCTTGAGCTGGCCGTCGGCGGCGAACTCGCGCACCCAGTCGCTACTGACGTCACACGGGTGCACTTCGCAGTACACATGCGCTTCGCGCACGCGGCGGGCAATCAGCTGGGTGACCTGGGAACCGAAATCGAGGATGAGGATTTTCTGGTGCTGCATGGGAAGTTTGAAGCGATGAATACGGGAGTTTTATGTCAAAGCGGTAGGCGGAGAGCCGCCACCTCGCTCCGTCTGCCAGATTTGCCATTGGCGCTCGACCAGCTCGCGCATGGCCTGATCTTGCGGTATGGGATGAATATCGAAGTCCAACTGGATCGCGTCGTACAGGATCTTGCCGCCGCTGGCTGGCGCTCGCAAAGCTTGTGCAAAAAGGGATTCGGCTTGGTGCGCATCCCCCAATAGCGCCAACACATAGGCCTGATTTCCAACAATGAAGCCATTCAGACTGGAAGGGTCCAGCCGGTTTAAGGCCTTGTCGAAATAACCCTGCGCCTCCTGCCAAATGGCTTTGGCTCGAGCTGGATCGGTGTGCCAGAGCGCTTTGCCGTCGCAGATGCGTTGAAAGCCAACTCCGCTGTTTGCAGCAGCCACCGTCTCGCGTAGGGCAGGTTCAGTTCCTTCACCAAACCTTCGTAAAAGATCCCCGTAGGTAGCACCTTCCGCTTCGCCCTCCCCTCGTCGACTTTGCCAGAAGGCCTTATTGATCATCGCCTTGGCCACTTGCTCGCGCACAGCAGGCTCTGATGCGTCTCCGAAGCGGTGCAACAGTTGTTCGTATGTGGCAGATTCCGCTTCGCAATGGCCCAGTTTTCCTTGCCTGTAGGTCTTGTTCACCATCGCCTTGGCCACGTGTTCGATCAAGGGCTGTTCGGTGGCTTCGCCGAAACGGAGCAGCAGCTCATCGTAGGTGGCAATTGCCGCTTCGTCCTGGTCAATCTGACCTTGCGTGGCGCCCTTGTTGAACATCGCGTTGGCCACAGGTTCTCGCAAGGCAGATTCAGTGCTTGTTCCGAAGCGGCGCAGCACCTCGTCGTACGAGGCGATGGCCTGTTCGATCTGGCCCATCTGACCTAATGCGACACCGCGGTTGAACAGAACTTGAGCGACCTTCAATGC
This sequence comes from Burkholderiales bacterium, assembly GCA_038327405.1. Classification (GTDB taxonomy): domain Bacteria; phylum Pseudomonadota; class Gammaproteobacteria; order Burkholderiales; family Burkholderiaceae_C; genus Hydrogenophaga. The sequence goes on from JBBQKZ010000201.1 coordinate 3,536, forward strand.
ATCAGCATTGGGAATCTGTGAGGCCTTTTGCCAAAAGAGCGCAGCCTCCTCCAGCCTGTTGGATGCGTAGGCGGCATGGGCACGGGCATCCCAGTCACTAAGTGAATAACTATCTTCCGGCGTCTTTTTCAGTTCTTCGGCCCGCTCTTGCACTACCGCAAGCGCAATCGCCGAGG
>JBBQKZ010000202.1:0-3689 GCA_038327405.1 Burkholderiales bacterium
ATAAATCAGGTCGAATATGCCAATATAGTTTGATTTTTGGCGACGAATGTATACAGTACGTATGCATGAAAGACGAAAAAGCCCTGTTCCCGCTCAACGCCTGGTACGCCGCCGCGTACGACGTCGAGGTCGGTCGCAGCCTGCTGGCGCGCACCCTCTGCAACCAGAAACTCGTGCTTTACCGCCAGACCACGGGCGTGGCCGCCGCGCTCGAAGACGCCTGCTGGCACCGCCTGCTGCCCCTGTCCATGGGTCGGCTCCAAGGTGATGAGGTGGTCTGCGGCTACCACGGTCTGGTCTACAACGCCGAAGGCCGCTGCACCCACATGCCCAGCCAGGAAACGCTCAACCCTTCCGCCTGCGTGCGCTCGTACCCGGTCGTGGAGAAACACCGGTTTGTGTGGGTGTGGCCGGGCGATCCGGCACTGGCCGACCCGGCGCTGGTGCCCGACCTGCACTGGAACGACGACCCCGAATGGACTGGCGACGGCAAGATGATCCGCGTGCAGTGCGACTACCGCCTGGTGGTGGACAACCTGATGGACCTCACCCACGAGACCTTCGTGCACGGCAGCAGCATCGGCAACAGCGCGGTGGCCGAGGCCCCGTTCGTGGCCACGCACGGCGAGCGTTTTGCTTCCGTGACGCGTTGGATGGAAAACATCGAGGCGCCACCCTTCTGGGCCGGGCAGATCCAGGACGCTCGCGGGTACAAGGGCCCGGTGGACCGCTGGCAGATCGTGCGCTTCGAGGCGCCGTGCACCGTGGCCATCGACGTGGGCGTGGCGCCCGCGGGTAGCGGTGCGCTGCCCCAAGACGGTGGCGACCGCAGCCAAGGTGTGAACGGTTATGTGCTCAACACCATCACCCCCGAGACCGACGGCACCTGCCTGTACTTCTGGGCGTTTGCGCGCAACTATTCGCTGGGCGAGCAGCGCCTCACGCACCAGTTGCGCGAGGGCGTGGCCACCATCTTTCGCGAAGACGAGCTGGTGCTCGAAGCCCAGCAAAAAGCGATCGACGAGCACCCTGACCACAAGTTCTACAACCTCAACATCGACGCCGGAGCCATGTGGGCGCGGCGGTTGATTGACCGCATGGTGGATGCGGAGCGGGGCGGGGCGACGGTCATTCCGATTCGGCGGGCGGGGTGATGGCGCGTGATGACCTGCGTTTGAGCGCCGAGGGCTTGGGGCGCGCCGCTGGAGGCTTCAATGCGCTGCCCCTTCGGGGTTCGCTGCGGTGCTCGCGGCCCGGGGCGGGTTCGCAAACTCGCTTCGCTCAAACATGCGAACCCGGCCGCGCGAGCGCGGCAACCCCGGCCCGCTGCGCTCCTCGCCAGCGCATAGGCGCCCCCAGCGGCACGCCCCAAGCCCTCGTCAATCGGCGTGCTGGCGCGCCACAAACCCACCCCAGACACCCGCCAACCCGCAGCGAACGCAACCGCACCCCATGACCAACACCATCACCAATGAAGCGCCCCTGGAAAGCGCCCAGGTCCGCGCGCTGCTGCAGTTGCGCGAACTCATCCTCTCCGGCGAGCTGCCGGGTGGCTCGCGCATCGCCGAGCTCGCCATCGTGGAGCGCCTCGGGGTGTCCCGCACGCCCATTCGCGCCGCGTTGATGCGTCTGGAACAGGAAGGTCTGCTGCAGGCGCTGCCCAACGGCGGCTATGTGGTGCAGACCTTCTCCGAGCGCGACATTGCCGACGCCATCGAACTGCGCGGCACCCTGGAAGGCCTGCTGGCCAGGCTGGCCGCAGAGCGTGGCGCACCCGCTGTGGTGCTGGCCGAGGCCAAACAATGCCTGGATCGCGTCGACTCGGTGCTGGCCGCGCCCTCGCTCAACGAAGAAGGCTTTGCCGACTACGTGGCGCTCAACAGCCAGTTCCACGCCCTGGTGTACGAGCTGGCCGACAGCCCCACCATTGCGCGCCAGCTGGAGCGCGTGGCCAGCTTGCCGTTCGCCTCGCCCTCGGGCTTCGTGGTGATGCAGGCGCATTCACCGCAAGCGCGCGACATGCTCGTGGTGGCACAAGACCAGCACCGCCAGGTGCTGGACGCCATCGAGCGCCGCGAAGGCGCGCGGGCCGAAGCCATCATGCGCGAGCACTCGCGGCTGGCGCAGCGCAACCTGCGCGAGGTGCTCGCAGGTCACGCGCTGGGACGCACGCCGGCCTCGATGCCGGCCCTCAAACTCATCCGCAGACGCTGAACCCCGATGAAAAGCAACCTCACCTGGCAGGGCGCCCGCATTGCCGCCCTGCGCGATGTCACCCCCACGGTGCGTGAATTCATCATCACCCCGGCCCAAGGGTGGTCCGATCGCTGGTCGCCCGGCGCCCACCTGATGGTGCGTTTGACCGTGGGCGGTCGTCTGCAGACGCGGTCGTATTCGCTCGTGGGCCTGCCTGAAGACGCGGCGGGCTACCGCATCGCCGTGAAGTGCCTGCTGGACGGCCACGGCGGCTCGCGCGCCATGTGGGCGCTGGCGGTGGGCGACAGCATCGAGGTCAGTTCCCCGCAGAACCACTTCTCCCTGGCATACCTGGCTCCGGCCACGCTGCTGGTGGCGGGTGGTATCGGCATCACGCCCATGGTGTCCATGGCACAGGCCCTGGTCAAACGCGGCCTGCCCGTGATGCTGCTGTATTCGGCGCGCAGCGAGGCCGAGCTGGCTTTCTTGGAGCCCTTGCGCGCCCTGCTGGGTGATGCATTGGTCACCTGTGCGTCCGACCGCGGCGAGGTGCTCGACCTGGGCCGAGCCATCGACGCGCTGCCAGCCGGCGCGCAGCTCTATGTTTGTGGACCCGGGGGACTCTTGAACGCCGTGCGCCAGCGTTGGCTGGACGCCGGCCGGCCCGAGCCCAGCCTGCGGTTCGAGACCTTTGGCAGCGGCGGCCAACTGCCCCCGGCGGGCTTTGATGTGGTCGTGCCCCGCCACAAGACAGAACTCCACGTGGCGCCCGGGCAGTCGCTGATCGAGGTGCTGGAGGCCGCGGGCATCGAGGTGATGAACGACTGCCGCCGGGGTGAATGTGGCCTGTGCGCGCTGGACGTGCTGGCGCTGGACGGCGAGATCGACCACCGCGACGTGTTCCTGAGTGCCCACGAGAAGCAGGAAAACAAGCGCATCTGCGCCTGCGTGTCGCGTGTGGTGGGGCGCATCACGCTCGACACAGCCTGGCGGGAAGAGGTCGTTTCATAAAATAACGGCATATCTGAAAGTCTCTTCGCACACTGGCGTGAACACGGTGGCCCATGCACAGTCCGGGTGTTCGAATGAAGAAGTGATCCGGGGCAGGGCAGGTTGGCCCTTCACCCGGGCCCAACCACCCTCAAGCTGGAGACAAACCATGACCTTACTCAAACGCCGCAGCACCTTGCTGGCCCTGGGCGCCTTCGCCGCCGTCACCATGGCCGGCTCGACACTGGCGCAGACCGTCACCTTGCGCCTGCACCAGATGCTGCCGCCGCAAGCCACCATTCCCGCCAAGGCGCTGATCCCTTGGGCGCAAAAGGTGGAAGCCGAGTCCGGAGGCAGGATCAAGGTCCAGCTGTTCCACGCCATGCAGTTGGGTGGCGCGCCACCGCAGCTGTTCGACCAGGCCAAGGACGGCATCGTTGATTTCACCTGGACGGTGCTGGGCTACACCCCGGGCCGTTTCAACAAGACCGAGGTGTTCGAAC
>JBBQKZ010000203.1:0-3643 GCA_038327405.1 Burkholderiales bacterium
GTGCCTGCGCCGGGCGCAGATGGGGGTATCGGGGTTCAACCGCAGCCCGATGGGGCCTGCGGTGGCGCGGCGTCAGTTGGAAGTGCCGGCCGCTGGGGTCTGCATCGACTCGAACACGAAGTTGCGCTGCACGCCGAAGCCCGCGCGTTTTTCCTTGGCCTCGGCCTCGGTGAGGATCCACACGTTGTGGATCTGGTCGCGCAGGTCCACCGTGTAGTTCACCACCACTTCCTTGTTCAGCAGCGAGGACGACATCACCAGCGAGTTGTTGGTGTTGTAGATGCGCGCGCCGGGCGACAGCCGCGTGGCGCGGTCGTCCATGGTCACGTTGGGCGGCTGCACCACCACCAGGGTGCCACGCAGCGCCTTGGCGGGGAAGTTGCGTGTGCCCGACTGCGCCTGGGCTGTGAAGGGCAGGGCGATCAGCAGCGCTGCGAGCAGGCCGGAACGGACGGAGGGTGTGCAGCGGTTCATGGTGTGTGTCCAGAGGCTGTTGGAAGGGTCGCAAGCCTGTGCGAAAGGCCGGGACGAGCGAAGCCGTGATTGTCTCACGCCCCTTGCAGCGGAAGACCCTTCAAGGCCCGCGCGGACCGTCCAGCGGGCGGTCCGACTCCACCAGCGGATAGCCGTCGGCCACGTAGGCCGGGCCTTTCATCACCATGACGATGAAGGCGCCGATGCCCACCGTCAGCAGCAGGGTCCACAGCAGCAGCGCCACGCCAATGGCCGCGAAGTCCACCATCTGGATGCTGGCGGCCACCGCGGCCTCGCTGCCGCTCCAGTCGAACCAGCGGGCCGACAGCGCTGCCAGGGCCGGCACCAAGCCGCTCAGCAGAAAGGCCTTGGGCAGGCGGCGCAGGATCACGCGCTCCAGCCCGGCGGGTGTGCGCACAAAACCGGGAAGCTGGTTGAACATGGACATGGGATCGGACCGGTAGGACAGGGGTGGGGCATTGGCCCCGCAAGGCGCTGCGTTTCAATGTACGGCGCACAATGAAATCTGTCCACGAACCCGCAAGAAGCCCTGCATGTCCTCACCCTCTTCCTTGCCTGCACATCGCTGGTTGCACCGCGTGTTGCTGTTGTTGTGCCTGGCGGGCCTGCCGCTGCTCAACGCCTGCACCTCGCCGCCCGACGGCGTGACCGTGGTGAGCCCCTTCGATGTGAAACGCTACGCCGGCCAGTGGTTCGAGATCGCGCGGCTGGACCACAGCTTCGAGCGCGGCCTGAGCGACGTGAACGCCACCTACCGGCTGGAGGCCGACGGCAGCGTGGCGGTGATCAACCGCGGGTTCAACGCGGAAAAGGGCGAGTGGAAAGAAGCGGTGGGCAAGGCCTTGTTCACCGGCGACACCAACACCGGCTCACTCAAGGTGTCGTTCTTCGGGCCGTTCTACGGTGGTTATCACGTCATCGCGCTCGACCCGGGCTACCGCTGGGCCATGGTGATCGGCCCCAACACCGACTACCTGTGGATCCTGGCGCGAGACAAACAACTGCCCCCGGGTGTGCGCGAACAGCTTGTGGCCCAGGCCGCGCGCCTGGGGGTTAAGACGAACGGACTCATCTGGGTCGAGCACCGACGCAGTGACAGCTGACCGGCCCGCGATCGCCCCGGGCGGGCGCACCCTGTACTGGTTTCGCAACGACCTGCGCCTGGGCGACAACCCGGCGCTGGCCGAAGCTTGTGTCGCGTCCAGCGTATTGCTGCCGGTGTGTTGCCACGACCCGGCGCAGGACGCCTACACGCGCTGGGGCTTTGTGCGCCGGGGCCTGCACCGCCAGCGCTTCGTGCACGACAGCCTGAGCAATCTGTCCACCCAACTTCAGACACGCGGCAGCCACTTGCTGCAGTTGTCCGGTCGCGCCCGCGATGTGTTGCCGGCGCTGGTGCGCGAGCTGCAGATCGACGCCGTGGTGACCGAGGACATCGCCGCACCCGAGGAGCAGGACGAGGTGCTGGCGCTGCGAGCCGCCGGGGTGACAGTGCGCATGCGGGAGCAGTCGGGCTTGTTCGCGCTGACCGACCTGCCGTTTGCCCCGCCGAAGGTGCCCGATGTGTTCACCGCGTTTCGCCAGGCGGTCGAGCACGCCATGGTGCGGGTGCCTGACGTGGTACCGGTGCCAGGGCGCTTGCCGCCCTTGCCCACCGCCGCAGACTTATCCACGCAGGCGCCACCAACACCACCAGCGAACGACGATGCGCGCTCGTCCTTTCCCTATGCCACGTCTGCATTTGCCGGTGGCGAAACGGCCGGGCTGGCGCACCTGTGGCGCTACTTTCAGGGCCCGCTCGCTCGGCACTACAAAAGCACGCGAAACCAGCTCAGCGGCACCGACTATTCGACCAAGTTCTCGCCCTGGCTGGCGTGTGGTGCTCTGTCAGCCCGCCAGATATACGCTGAACTGCAAGCGCATGAAGCCCGCGTGGGCGCCAGCGACGGGAGCCGCTGGATCGTCTTCGAGCTGCTGTGGCGCGAACACTTCCGCCTGCTGCACCGGCGCCACGGCCGCGCGCTCTACCGTGCAGGCGGGCTGAGCGAGTTGCCCACGCCGCCGCACGACGCGGCAGCCTTTGAGCGCTGGTGCAAAGGCACCACCGGCGAGCCGCTGGTGGACGCCGGCATGCGCGAACTCGCAGCCACCGGTTACCTCTCGAACCGGTTGCGGCAGGTGGTGGCCAGCTATTTGATCCACGACCTGGCCTGCGACTGGCGCGCCGGCGCGGCCTGGTTCGAATCCCGGTTGGTGGACTTTGACGTGCACAGCAACCAGGGCAACTGGCTCTACATCGCCGGACGCGGCTCCGACCCGCGTGGCGGACGGCGTTTCAACGTGGAGAAACAGACCCGCGACCACGACGCCGATGGCGCTTACCGCGCACTCTGGCTCACCTGAGTCGGGCCGGCGTCATTTCCAGCGGATCGGCTCCACCGCCACGCTGCCGCGCTCGCTGGACAGCGTGAGCACGCCCTCCTGCACCGTGGCCTGCAGCTGCATGCTGCGCTCGGCCATCTGGGCCAGGGCGGGCGCCACCTCGGTCGGCAGGCGCCAGACCTGCAAGCGGTCCAACCGTGTGAGCTTGGTGTTGATGCCGCGCCACCACACATCGGCCGCGCTGCCAAACGCATAAAGCACCACCGCGTCGGCCTTGCTGCAGGCTTTGGCCAGCGGTTTGTCTTCGGGCTGGCCGACCTCGATCCACAGGCGCTTGCGGCCCGTGAAATCGGTCAGCGAGACGTCCGGGTCGTCCGGGTCGGACAGGCCGGTGCCGAAGGTGAGTGTGCCGTCGCCGCGGCAGGTGTCCTGCAGCTCGTGGGCGTGGATGGCCAGAGCCACCAGGCGCACCATCATGCGTTCGTCGGTCTCGCTCGGGTGGCGGGCGAGGGTGAGCGCGTGGTCGGCGTAGTAGCTGTGATCGATGTCGGCGATCTGCAGGTTTGCCTTGAAGATGGTGGACTTGATGGCCATGGAGATCCGTCTGTGAAGGCCGCAACGGCGTGCGCCATGAAAAAAGCGGGCCCTGTTGCCAGAGCCCGCTTCTTGAATGTTGGTGGTGATAGGTGGACTTGAACCACCGACATCAGCATTATGAATGCTGCGCTCTAACCAACTGAGCTATATCACCAACGAGGCGGGATTG
>JBBQKZ010000204.1:0-3636 GCA_038327405.1 Burkholderiales bacterium
AAAGGTCTATGCGGCGTACCACAAGGCGGTGAACCACAAGGGCCAGCCGACCGTGCTGCTGATCAAGACCGTCAAGGGCTTCGGCATGGGCAAGTCGGGCGAGGGCAAGAACACGGTGCACCAGACCAAGAAGCTCACCGATGAAGACATCAAGATCTTCCGCGACCGCTTCAACCTGCCGATCCCGGACAGCGAACTCTCCAAGATCCCTTTTTACAAACCGGCCGACGACACGCCCGAGATGAAGTACCTGCACGAGCGTCGCCAGGCGCTGGGCGGGTATCTGCCCAAGCGCCGCACCAAGGCCGACGAGAGCTTCACCGTGCCCTCGATCGAAACCTTCAAGGCCGTGATGGAGCCCACCGTGGAAGGCCGCGAGATTTCGACCACTCAGGCCTACGTGCGTTTCCTGACCCAGCTCCTGCGCGACCAGGCCCTGGGCCCGCGCATCGTGCCCATCCTGGTCGATGAGGCGCGCACCTTCGGCATGGAAGGTCTGTTCCGCCAGATCGGCATTTACAACCCCGCAGGCCAGCAGTACACCCCGGTCGATAAAGACCAGGTCATGTACTACAAGGAAGACAAGGCCGGCCAGATCCTGCAGGAAGGCATCAACGAGGCCGGCGGCATGAGCAGCTGGATCGCGGCCGCCACCTCGTACAGCACGAGCAACCGCATCATGGTGCCGTTCTACGTGTACTACTCCATGTTCGGCTTCCAGCGCATCGGCGACCTGGCCTGGGCGGCGGGCGACATGCAGGCGCGCGGCTTTCTGCTGGGCGGCACCTCCGGGCGCACCACGCTCAATGGCGAAGGCCTGCAGCACGAAGACGGCCACAGCCACATCCTGGCGGGCACGATTCCGAACTGCATCAGCTACGACCCGACCTTCGCGCACGAGGTCGGTGTGATCCTGCACCACGGCTTGAAGCGCATGGTGGAGAAGCAGGACAACGTCTTCTACTACCTGACCCTGCTGAACGAAAACTACGCCATGCCCGGCCTCACGCCCGGCACTGAAGACCAGATCATCAAGGGCATGTACCTTTGCAAGGAAGGCCCCAAGTTGACCCCGCGTGTGCAACTGCTGGGCTCGGGCACCATCTTGCGCGAATCGATTGCGGCGCAGGAACTGCTGGAGAAAGACTGGGGCGTGGCCGCCAACGTGTGGAGCTGCCCGAGCTTCAACGAACTCACCCGCGATGGCCAGGATGCCGAGCGCTGGAACCTGCTGCACCCCACCGAGCCGCAGCGTGTGTCGTTCGTGGCCCAACAGCTGGAGAAGCACACCGGTCCTGTGGTGGCGTCCACCGACTACATGAAGAACTACGCCGAACAGATCCGGTCCTTCATCCCCAAAGGCCGCACCTACAAGGTGCTGGGCACCGACGGCTTTGGCCGCAGCGACTTCCGCAGCAAGCTGCGTGAGCACTTCGAGATCAACCGCCACTACATCGTGGTGGCTGCGCTCAAGGCGCTGAGCGAAGAGGGCACGGTGCCGGTGGCCAAGGTGGCCGAGGCCATCGCCAAGTACGGCATCAAGGCCGACAAGATCAACCCGCTGTACGCCTGAGACGGCGAGGAGACAAGAACATGGCACTCATGGATGTGAAAGTCCCGGACATCGGTGACTTCGACGAGGTGGCGGTGATCGAACTGCTGGTGAAGGTGGGCGACACGGTCAAAGCCGAGCAGTCGCTGATCACGGTGGAGTCCGACAAGGCATCGATGGAGATTCCATCGAGCACGGCCGGCGTGGTGAAGGAAATCAAGGTGGCGCTGGGCGACAAGGTCAAGCAGGGCTCGGTGGTACTGGTGGTGGAGGCTGCGGGTGATGTGGCCGCTCCTGCCGCAACGCCCGCTCCGGCGGCCCCAGCAGCGGCCGCCGCGCCCGTGGCTGCTCCAGCCCCGGCTGCAACGGCGCCGGCCGCGAGCGGTCCGGTCCAGGTGCTCGTGCCCGACATCGGCGACTTCAAGGACGTCGCGGTGATCGAGGTGCTGGTCAAGCCCGGCGACAAGATCGCGCTGGAGCAAAGCCTGATCACGGTGGAGTCCGACAAGGCTTCGATGGAGATTCCGTCGTCGCACGCCGGAGTGCTCAAGGAACTCAAGGTCAAGGTGGGTGACACGGTCAACATCGGGGACCTGCTGGCGATTCTGGAAGGTGCTGTGGCGGCGGCGCGCCCCTCACCCCAGCCCTCTCCCCAGGGGGGCGAGGGAGCCAAGCCCGCAGCCCCTGCGGCACCCGCTGCGGCGGCACCGCAGGCTGCGAGCGTTTCTGCGCCTGCAGCCCCGGCGCACAACCCCACCGCGGCTGCTCCCGTGGGCTTGCCCCACGCCTCGCCCTCTGTGCGCAAGTTCGCCCGCGAGCTTGGCGTGCCGCTGGCCGAAGTCAAGGGCTCAGGCCTCAAGGGCCGCATCACGGCCGAAGACATCCAGTCGTTCACGAAATCCGTGATGGCCGGTGCGGTCCAGACCACCGCGCAAGCGGCCAAGGCGCCGGCGCCGTCGGGCGGTGGTGGCTCCGAGCTGGGCCTCATCCCCTGGCCCAAGGTCGATTTCGCCAAGTTCGGTCCGATCGAACGCAAGGAGATGGGCCGCATCAAGAAGATCAGCGGTGCCAACCTGCTGCGCAACGCGGTCATGATCCCGGCCGTCACCAACTTCGACGACGCCGACATCACCGATCTCGAAGCCTTCCGCGTCTCCACCAACAAGGAGAACGAGAAGAGCGGCGTGAAGGTGACCATGCTGGCCTTCCTGATCAAGGCCTGCGTGGCCTCGCTCAAGAAATTCCCCGAGTTCAACAGCTCGCTCGATGGCGACTCGCTGGTCTACAAGCAGTTCTGGCACATCGGCTTCGCGGCCGACACGCCCAACGGCCTGATGGTCCCGGTGATCAAGGACGCCGACAAAAAAGGCGTGCTGCAGATCAGCCAGGAAATGGGCGAGCTCGCCAAAAAGGCGCGCGAGGGCAAGCTGAGCCCGGCCGAGATGAGCGGCGCCACCTTCACCATCTCCAGCCTGGGCGGCATTGGCGGGCGTTACTTCACGCCCATCATCAACGCGCCCGAGGTGGCCATCCTGGGCGTGTGCAAGAGCCAGATGGAACCGGTGTGGGACGGGAAGGCCTTTGCGCCTCGCCTGATGCTCCCGCTCTCGCTGACCTGGGACCACCGCGTGATCGACGGCGCTGCGGCGGCGCGCTTCAACGCGTACCTCGGCCAGATCCTCGGCGATTTCCGTCGTGTTCTTCTTTAAGGAAGAACATGTTCCCCCACGCTCATATTCATTCGCTGCCCCCCAAGGGGGCACAAGCCTCCCTTGAGGCGGCTCGGCGGGAGGCTTAAACATGGCAATCATTGAAATTCAAGTACCGGACATTGGCGACTTCGACGAGGTGGCGGTGATCGAGCTGCTGGTGAAACCCGGCGACACGGTGAAGGTCGAGCAATCGCTCCTCACGGTGGAGTCCGACAAGGCCTCGATGGAGATCCCCTCGTCGCACGCCGGCGTTGTCAAGGAGCTCAAGGTCAAGCTGGGCGACAAGGTCAAGCAGGGCAGTGTGGTTTTGACGCTGGAGGCGGCGGGCGCTGCCGCCGCGCCCCCACCCCAACCCTCCCCCAGCGGGGGAGG
>JBBQKZ010000205.1:0-3503 GCA_038327405.1 Burkholderiales bacterium
GACATGGGCCCGCTGTTCCAGACGCCCGAGGAGTGCGCGCGCCAGGCCATTGAAAACGACGTGCATGCGGTGGGCGTCTCCACGCTGGCCGCCGGCCACAAGACGCTGGTGCCGGCCATCATTGCCGAGCTCAAGAAGCAGGGCGCCGACGACATCATCGTGTTCGTGGGCGGTGTGATTCCGCGCCAGGACTACGAGATGCTGTACGAAGCGGGTGTGAAGGGCATCTACGGCCCGGGCACGCCCATCCCTGCCAGCGCGAAGGACGTGCTGGAGCAGATCAAGAAGGCGCTCGGGTGACCCCTTCGGTGTTGCTGGACGGCGTGTTGCATGGCGATCCCGCCGGGCAGCGCCGCGCCATGGCCAAGGCCATCACGCTGCTCGAATCCACCCGCGCCGACCACCGCGCGCAGGGCGACGAGTTGCTCACCGCCTTGCTGCCGCACACTGGCCAGGCGTTTCGCCTGGGCATCAGCGGTGTGCCGGGCGTGGGCAAGAGCACCTTCATCGAAGCGCTGGGGCTGTACCTCATCGACAAAGGCCACCGCGTGGCGGTGCTCACGGTCGACCCCTCCAGCACGGTCTCGGGAGGCTCGATCCTGGGCGACAAGACGCGCATGGAAAAGCTCTCGGTGCACGAGCAGGCCTACATCCGCCCCAGCCCCAGCAGCGGCACGCTGGGCGGCGTGGCCGAAAAAACGCGCGAGGCCATGCTGGTCTGTGAGGCAGCGGGGTATGACGTGGTCATCGTCGAGACCGTGGGCGTGGGCCAGAGCGAGACGGCGGTCAGTGGCATGACCGACATGTTCGTGCTGATGCAATTGCCCAATGCGGGCGACGATTTGCAGGCGATCAAGAAGGGCGTGATGGAGCTGGCCGACCTGGTGGTCATCAACAAGGCGGACATCGACCCCGATGCGGCGACGCGAGCCAGGGCGCAGATCACATCAAGCCTGCGCCTGCTCGGGCTGCAGGGCCACCCGGAACACGCGCACCACAACGACGCCGTGTGGCACCCGCAGGTGATCCAGCTCAGCGCCTTGTTGGGCCGTGGTGTCGACGCCTTCTGGGCCGAGGTGACCCGCTTTCGCATGCTGCAGACGGGCAATGGCCAGCTCGCCGCACGCCGGCAGCAACAGGCGAAAGCCTGGATGTGGGAACGCATCGACGCTGGCCTCAAACAACGTTTTCGCTCGCACCCGCAGGTGCGCGCCGCCCTGGACGACACCACCCAACGCGTATTCGCCGGTACCTTGCCTGCCAGCACCGCAGCGCGCCAGCTGCTCGACCTCTTCGATTGAACACCCGCCTTTTCTGGAGAACAACACCATGCAGGACATCCTCGAACAACTCGAAGAAAAACGCGCTGCTGCCCGACTGGGCGGCGGTGAAAAACGCATTGCCGCGCAGCACGCCAAAGGCAAGCTGAGTGCGCGCGAGCGGCTGGAGGTGCTGCTCGACGAAGGCACGTTCGAAGAGTGGGACATGTTCGTCGAGCACCGTTGCACCGACTTCGGCATGCAGGACAACAAGATCCCCGGCGACGGCGTGGTCACCGGCTACGGCATGATCAATGGCCGCCTGGTGTTCGTGTTCAGCCAGGACTTCACGGTGTTTGGAGGTGTGCTGTCGGAGGCGCACGCCGAGAAGATCTGCAAGGTGATGGACCAGGCCATGAAGGTCGGCGCTCCGGTGATCGGCCTGAACGACTCGGGCGGCGCCCGCATCCAGGAGGGCGTGGCTTCGCTCGGTGGTTATGCCGACGTGTTCCAGCGCAACGTGATGGCCAGCGGTGTGGTGCCGCAGATCAGCATGATCTTGGGGCCGTCGGCCGGCGGGGCGGTGTACTCGCCCGCCATGACCGACTTCATCTTCATGGTCAAGGATTCGAGCTACATGTTCGTCACCGGCCCCGAGGTGGTGAAGACCGTGACGCATGAAGAAGTGACCGCCGAGGAACTGGGCGGCGCCGTCACCCACACCACCAAGAGCGGCGTGGCCGACCTGGCCTTCGAGAACGATGTGGAAGCGCTGCTCATGCTGCGCCGGCTCTACAACTACCTGCCGCTGAGCAACCGCGAAAAAGCACCGGTGCGACCCAGCGGCGACCCGATCGACCGCATGGAGCTCAGCCTTGACACGCTGGTGCCCGAGAACCCGAACAAGCCCTACGACATGAAGGAGCTGATCGTCAAAACGGTGGACGACGGGGATTTCTTCGAGCTGCAGCCCGAGTACGCGAAGAACATCCTGATCGGCTTTGCGCGCATGGACGGCCAGACGGTGGGCATCGTGGCCAACCAGCCGCTGGTGCTGGCGGGTTGCCTCGACATCAAGAGCAGTATCAAGGCCGCGCGTTTCGTGCGCTTCTGCGACGCCTTCAACATCCCGGTGGTCACCTTCGTCGATGTGCCCGGCTTCATGCCCGGCACCTCGCAGGAGTACGGCGGCATCATCAAACACGGTGCCAAGCTGCTCTACGCCTACGCCGAGTGCACTGTGCCCAAGATCACCGTGATCACGCGCAAGGCTTATGGCGGCGCGTATGACGTGATGAGTTCCAAGCACCTGCGCGGTGACGTGAACTTTGCCTGGCCCCACGCCGAGATCGCGGTGATGGGTGCCAAGGGCGCGGTCGAGATCATTTTCCGCGAGGAGAAGAAGGACCCGGCCAAGCTCGCGATGCGCGAAGCCGAATACAAGGCCCGCTTCGCCAACCCCTTTGTGGCGGGTGCGCGCGGCTTCATCGACGACGTGATCCTGCCGCACGAGACGCGCAAGCGCATCTGCCGGTCGCTGGTGATGCTCAAGGACAAGAAGCTGGAGAACCCGTGGCGCAAGCACGGGAACATTCCGCTGTGATGTGTTCGCGTGCAGGAGTGGACTGGCCGGGCGTTTTGCTACGTGTCCCCCGGCCTTCGGCCTCCTCCTTGACCTACGCAAAACGCCCGACCAGCCCACTCCCGGGTTTGTGGCACACCGCCGTTTGCAAACAACGCCCCTTCGTAGCGACGGGTATGCCGTGTCCGCCGCAGCGAAGTCAAGGAGGAGCCGGCCGCAGGCCGGCGGGGGACATGAGCGGAGGCGGACATGGCGTGCCCGTCGCGGGCTCAGCAACACCTGCATGCCCAACGAATTGATTCCCGACGAGGAGAGATTTCCATGTTCAAGAAAATTCTGATTGCCAACCGCGGCGAGATCGCCTGCCGCGTGATCGCCACCGCCAGGAAGATGGGCATCGCCACCGTGGCGGTGTATTCCGAGGCCGACAAGGACGCGCGCCATGTGCAGCTGGCCGACGAGGCCGTGTTGCTCGGCCCCGCGCCCTCGCGTGAGAGTTACCTGGTGGCCGACAAGATCATCGCCGCCGCGAAGCACACCGGCGCGCAGGCCATCCACCCGGGCTACGGCTTCCTCAGCGAGAACGAAGCCTTCGCGCGCCGCGTGGAGGAAGAAGGCCTGGTCTTCATCGGCCCGAAGCACCACAGCATTGCCGCGATGGG
>JBBQKZ010000206.1:0-3356 GCA_038327405.1 Burkholderiales bacterium
GAGATCAAGCTGAAGATGGTCCAGGGTGCCAAAGCCGAGTATTCGTGGGTGGTCGAAGGTGGAGAGGTGAACTTCGACACGCACTGAGATGCATCGGGCAAATCGATCAGCTACGAAAAAGGCCGTGGGGTTGCGGCCGATGAAGGCGTGCTGGAAGCGGCATTCACGGGCAACCACGGCTGGTACTGGCGCAACAGGGGCGGAGCCAACGTCAAGCTCATCCTGCGCACGCGCGGTGACTACACGGACATCAAGAGAATGAAGTGAATGCAGGGCGCTACGACTTTTGTCGCTGCGCCCACCTCGCTCACGCGCTGCAGGGCTCACCCTCGGCGTTTCCAACCCCGCAGCAGCAGCGCGTTGCTCACAACGCTCACGCTGCTCAGCGCCATGGCGGCACCCGCCACCACTGGGTTGAGCAGACCGGCCACCGCCAGCGGGATGCCGATCACGTTGTAGGCGAAGGCCCAGAACAGGTTCTGGCGGATCTTGCGGTAGGTGCGGCGCGAGATGTCGATCGCGTCGGCCACCAGTGCGGGGTCGCCCCGCATCAGCGTGATCCCGGCGGCGTGCATGGCCACGTCGGTCCCGGTGGACATGGCAATGCCCACGTCGGCTGAGGCCAGTGCCGGGGCATCATTGATGCCGTCGCCAACCATCGCCACCGAGCGGCCTCCTTCCTTGAGCTGGTTCACGATGGCTGCCTTGTCTGCCGGCAACACCTGGGCTTCGATCTGGTCAATGCCCAGAGCACTCCCGACGGTCATCGCGCTTCCCAGGTTGTCGCCAGTGACCAGCACAGTGCGAATACCCAGGGCCTGCAGACTTTGAATGGCTGTGATGGCGCTGGCCTTGGGTGCATCGCCAAATGCCAGCATGCCCACCAGTACGGGTGCATCCGTCATATCGGCGAGCCACGAAACCGTGCGTCCCTCGTCTTCGAGCTGGCGCGCTGGCTCGGCCAGGACCGATGTGTCCACCCCCAGCTCCTGCATGTATCGCGGGCTGCCCAGGCGCAATGCACGACCCTGCACCTCGGCCGACATGCCGCGCCCGGGAACGGCGCTCACCTTGGCGGCGGAAAGCAACGCAAGGCCGGCCACTTCAGCGGCGTTCATCACGGCGCGTGCCAGCGGGTGTTCGCTGCCAGCCTGGATCGCGGCACTCCAGGACAACAACTCATCGTCGAAGCCGGGTGCCGCCACCGCTGCGACGAGCGTCGGTTTGCCTTCGGTCAGCGTGCCCGTCTTGTCGAACGCGACGGTGTCGATGCGGTGCGCGATTTCCAGGGCTTCGGCATCCTTGATCAGGATGCCTTGGCGAGCCGCCACCCCGGTGCCGGCCATGATGGCGGTGGGCGTCGCAAGGCCCAGGGCACACGGACAGGCGATCACCAGCACCGCCACCGCGTTCAGGATGGCCTGCTCCCAGTCGCCAGTGGCCAGGCCCCAGCCCAGCAGGGTGAACGCAGCAATCAGCAGCACCACTGGAACAAAGACGGCGCTCACGCGGTCCACGATGCGCTGGATCGGGGCTTTCTTCGCCTGCGCCGATTCGACCATGCGCACGATGCGTGAGAGCGTTGACTCGGCACCCACCGCCGTGGTCTCAACCAGCAGCAGTCCTTCGGCATTCACAGCGCCGCCAGTGACCTTGTCGCCAGCGTGCTTGGCCACCGGTAGGCTCTCACCCGTGATCAGCGATTCGTCCACCTGGCTGGAGCCGACGGTGACCACACCGTCCACCGGAATGCGCTCTCCCGGGCGGATAACCACCGTGTCACCCACCTTCACTTGTGAAATTGCGACATCCACATCGCCATAAGGCATCCGCACGCGTGCCACCTCGGGCCTGAGTGCATTGAGGGCGGCAATGGCGGCGGTTGTCTGGCGCTTGGCACGCGACTCCAGCCATTTGCCCAACAACACCAGCGTGATGATCACAGCCGATGCTTCGAAATACAGGTGTGGCATGCCGTGCGCGGCATGTTTGAGCAGCAGGTACACGCTCAGGCCGTAGCCGGCGCTGGTGCCCAGCGCCACCAGCAGGTCCATGTTGCCTGCGCCTGCGCGCATCGCCTTCCAACCTGCGCGGTAGAAGCGCGCACCCAGCCAGAATTGAACCGGCGTGGCCAGCGCGAGCTGCAGCCAGCCATTGATCGTCCAGTCAGAGCCGAACAGCATGGCAAACATGGGCAGCACCAAGGGCAGCGACAACAAAGCGGCGAGCGCGACAGGCCACCAGGGCTCGCCTTGGATTCTTGTTGGCTGGGCTCCCTGATCCAGGCTGGGTTCCTTGCCCACGCTGTAGCCTGCCTTTTGCACCGCAGCCACCAGGCTGGCAGGCAGTGTGGAAGCAGCTGCGTTCACGGTTGCGCGTTCGGTGGCCAGGTTGACGCTGACTTCCTTCACGCCGGCAACGGCTTTCAAGGCCTTTTCGACGCGGCCCACGCACGAGGCGCAGGTCATACCTTCGATGGGAAACTGATGCTCGATGAGCGACAAGGTGGCGGTGTTCATGAGGCACTCCAAAAGTTGAGGGTGGAGCGAATCTTTGGTCTTGCCACGGTGGCAAGCTCAACGGCCGATGCAACTTGACATTGCCACCGTGGCAATGCCCACAGTACGGGTTCCCTCAACCCTCCCAAGGAGTCATCCATGCACGAATTCCACCTCCCCGACATGACCTGTGGCCACTGCGCTTCCAAGGTGAATATCACCCTCAAACTGGTTGATCCAGCCTGCGAGATACAGGTCGATCTTCCGAGGCGTCTGATCACTGTGAAAAGCGGTGAGGACCGCGATGCTTTGGTCGAAGCGCTGGCTGAAGCCGGCTACCCAACCCTCTGATTCCCTCTCGTCAGGGCTCTCTCAGCGAGTGCCTTGACCTTCCCACCATGACCAGCTACATCCTTCGACCGTTGGAGTCATTCAAACCACGGAGCACACCATGACCACCCTGATGAACATTGGCGAGGCGGCTGCCGCCGCAGGCGTCTCCGCCAAGATGATTCGCCACTATGAACAGATCGGCCTGCTGCCTGAGGCAGAGCGCAGCGATGCGGGCTACCGTCTGTATGGTGATCGTGAAGTCTCGGTATTGCGATTCGTCCGGCAGTCGCGCCATCTGGGGTTTTCGGTGGCCCAGATCGCCGAGCTCATCGGCCTGTGGAGCGATTCACAGCGCACGAGCCGCGAGGTGAAGGCAGTCGCGCAACGTCACCTGGCGGACCTGGAAGAGAAGCGGCGTGAAATCGAACAGATGATGGACGGGCTCTCGGTCTTGGTGAAGGCCTGCCATGGCAACGAACTGCCTCACTGCGCGATCCTGGACAAGCTATCGCGCGGCAGCCTGAC
>JBBQKZ010000207.1:0-3254 GCA_038327405.1 Burkholderiales bacterium
GGACGAAACCGCGCTCTCGCTGTCGGTGCACGTGCTCGACCAGACCCGCGCCGACTTTCTGGCAGACGGCAGGGCCTACACCGCTTCACCCGGTGAGTTGCTGGTCGAACGCATGGTGAAGGAGCTCGACCGCGCGGGCCGGGCCTCAGGTGGCGGCTTCTACGACTACCCGGCCGGGCAGAAGAAGGTGCTCTGGCCTGGCCTCAAGCCCCTGTTTGAAGAACCCGGCCACGCCTGGGACCTGCAGGACGTGAAAGACCGGCTGCTCTACCGCCAGGCGGTGGAGACCGCGCGCTGCCTGGCCGAGGGCGTGCTCACCAGCGTGCACGACGGCAACATCGGTTCCATCTTCGGCATTGGCTTCCCGGCTTGGTCGGGCGGCGCGCTGCAGTTCATCTACGGCATGGGCATCGATGCATTTGAAGCGCGCTGTGCCCAGCTCGCCGAGAAGTTCGGTCCCGGCTTCGCACTCAGCGAAGACGTGAAACGCACCGTGCGCCACCACCAACCCACCTACTGAACATGAAACGCCTCGAAGGAAAGATCAGCCTCAT
This sequence comes from Burkholderiales bacterium, assembly GCA_038327405.1. Taxonomy (GTDB): domain Bacteria; phylum Pseudomonadota; class Gammaproteobacteria; order Burkholderiales; family Burkholderiaceae_C; genus Hydrogenophaga. The sequence continues at coordinate 555 of JBBQKZ010000207.1, forward strand.
CACAGGCGCGGCACAGGGCATTGGCCTGGCCACTGCCATCAAGTTCGCGCAGGAAGGCGCTGTGGTCATCGTCTGCGACGTGAAGCAGGCCGCGGTGGACGCGGCGGTACAGCGGTGCGAAGCGCTGGGTGCCCAGGCGGTGGGCTTTGTGATGGACGTGACGCAGCGCGACATGGTCGACGCCGTGGTGGCACGGGTGATGGAGCGCTACGGTCGCATCGACGTGCTGGTGAACAACGCCGGCATCACCCAGGACGCCCGGCTGCAGAAAATGACGCTGGAACAGTTCGACCGCGTGATCGACGTGAACCTGCGCGGCGTCTTCCACTGCGCCCAGGCCGTCGCCGGGCACATGACCGCGCAAGGCAGCGGCGTCATCCTCAACGCCTCATCGGTGGTGGGCATCTATGGCAACTTCGGCCAGACCAACTACGCCGCCAGCAAATTCGGCGTGATCGGCTTCACCAAGACCTGGAGCCGCGAACTCGGGCCCAAAGGCATCCGGGTCAATGCGGTTGCGCCCGGCTTCATTGCCACGCCCATCCTCTCCACGATCCCGGAGAAGGTCATCGCCGAGATGGAGCATCGCGTGCCCTTGCGCCGCCTGGGCCAGCCCGAGGAGATCGCCAGCGTCTACGCCTTCCTTGCAAGCGACGAAGCGAGCTACATCAACGGCGCCGTGATCGAAGTTTCGGGCGGCATGTCGGTATAAACCTCAAGGGCTCGGGAGATTGGGCACCCAGGTGTGCCGAAGTCGACACGGCGGGAAAAATCACTCGACGTCGTGTATACAAAACGGGGTCTGTGTTACAACTTCGCGTCCTCCCGCACGCCCTCCCATGGTCACCTCCCTGATTCCCGCCAACGAACCGCAACGGTTAGCCCGACTGCGCAGCCTCGGTATCCTCGACACACTGCCAGAAAAGGCCTTTGACGATATCTCCGCATTGGCGCAGATGATCTGCGGCACGCCCGTCGCACTCATCAGCCTGGTCGACCAGGACCGGCAGTGGTTCAAGTCGCGCATCGGCATCGAAATGCATGAAACATCCCGGGAAGTGGCCTTTTGCGCTCATGCGATCCTTGACCAGAACCACGTCATGGTGGTCGAAGACTTGCGGCAGGACCCGCGTTTCAGCAACAACCCTTTGGTCACGGGCGCCCCGGACGCCCGGTTCTATGCCGGCGCCCCCATCGTCACAGAGGACGGTCTCGCGCTGGGCACCGTGTGTGTGCTCGATACCAAAGCCCGCAAGCTCGAAGCTGCTCAGGTCGACGCCCTGCAAAGGCTCTCCAGTCTGGTCATCAACCTGCTGGAGCACGAGTCGGTGCGCATCGAAGAAGCCACGCGCACTCAGGAAGCGTGGCGACTGCAGCACCAGGAACTCACCGCCATGGCCATTGCGGGGCTGGACCTGCAGGTCTACATCGATCCCAGCTACCTCATTCAGCACGTCAACGACACCTACCTTGCGTACTGGGGCGGCACGCGGCAGGACATCATCGGGCGCCACATCGCCACGCGAGTGGGCGAAGCTGCGTTCCGCGACATCATCCAGCCCCAGCTTGACCGTGCCCTGGCGGGCGAAGTGGTGTCATACACACGCAAGACCGATTTCCCCTTGCGCGGAGCGCGCCATGTGGAAGTGGCGCTGCTGCCGGTGCGCAATGCGCAGGGGGAGATCGCTGGCGCCGTGATGCGGGCGCAAGACGTGCAGGAAGTCCGTGTCCGCGAGGCGCAACTGAAACAGACCGTGGCGCTGCTGGAACAGCGGACCCTTGAACAGGAACGCTTCATCCACATCATTTCGCACGACCTGCGCGAACCGATCAACACGGTGAACAACTTCGCTTCCTTGCTGGTCAACGACCACCTGGATGAGCTCACGCCCACGGCGCAACGCTACCTCTCCTTTGTGCAATCGGGCGGCCAGCGCATGAGCTTCCTGCTCGACGACTTGCTGCATTTCGTGCGGCTGGGCAACCATGATGTCCAGCTTCGCCCGGTGGAGGTCGGTCGTTTGATGCACCAGCTTCAGGACGACTTCGCACCCTTGCTGCAGCGCCTGGGGGGTCGCATCGAGTGCGACGCTCAGCCGGCTGTGATGGCCGACGAGTCGCTGCTGCGTATCGTGCTCAAGAACCTCACGTCCAACGGGCTGAAGTTTTCCCGCCGGGGCGTCCCGCCTGTCGTTCGCATCACGGTTGAAGAGGACGGTGGCACCCACCAGATTCACGTCACCGACAACGGCATCGGTGTTGCAGATGAGCATCTGCACGATATCTTCGACATGTTCAAGCGCCTGCACACACGCAAACAATACGAAGGCACAGGGCTGGGCCTGTCCGTCTGCCGCCGCATAGCGCAGCTGCACGGTGGCGGCATCTCGGTGAAGTCACAGCCTGGCGAGGGCAGCCGCTTCACACTCCACCTGCCTGCTGCGCGGGCGGCGCACCAACTGGAATGACCATGACCGCACCCGAGCGTTTCATCCTGATCGACGACAACGAAGCCGACAACGTTTTCCACGAGATCATGATCCGGCGTGCCGGCTTCACCGGAGACATCCTCGTGTTTGAAAGCGGCTTCGATGCCCTGGCCTTCCTCAAGACCGATCCCCTCACCACACCCACCTGCATCTACCTCGACATCAACATGCCGCTCATGGACGGCTTCGAGTTTGCACTCGAAGCCACGCC
>JBBQKZ010000208.1:0-3208 GCA_038327405.1 Burkholderiales bacterium
AGCTTGGCCGTGGCGCGCTCCAGGAACTCGAACTGCCCCGACCACGACACCGAGTACCCGGCGGGCAACGCCACCTGCTCGGTCACCGCGCGCTGCATGTCCAGCACCGCGCCGCGTAAATCGCGCCCGCGAATGTCCACGTACACAAAGCCGGCCAGACGCGCGTTTTCGCTGCGCAGCATGGGTGGGCCTTCGGTGATGCGCAGGTCGGCCACGTCAGACAGCACCAGGCGTTGCCCGCCCGGTGCCACGATGGGCAAGGAGCGCAGTTCGGGCAATGAGTCGCGCAGCTCGCGCGGGTAGCGCAGGTTGATCGGAAAGCGCTGCAGGCCCTCCACCGTCTCACCGATGTTCATACCGCCCACACTGCCGGCAATGATGTCCTGCACATCGGCGATGTTGAGGCCGTAGCGCGCGGCGTCACTGCGGCGGATGTCCACGTCGATGTAGCGTCCGCCGGTGAGGCGCTCGGCCAGTGCGCTGCTCACACCGGGCACGTCTTTCACCGCGCGCTCGATCTCGCCGGTGAGGCGGTCGATGGTGGCCAGATCGGGCCCGGCCACCTTCACGCCCACGGGGCTCTTGATGCCGGTGGCCAGCATGTCGATGCGGTTGCGGATCGGCGGCACCCAGATGTTGGAGAGGCCCGGCACGCGCACCGTGCGGTCAAGCTCTTCAATCAGGGCTTCAGGCGTGAGGCCGGCGCGCCATTCGTCTCTCGGCTTGAACTGGATCGTGGTCTCGAACATCTCCAGCGGCGCCGGGTCGGTGGCGGTCTCGGCGCGCCCGGCCTTGCCGTACACGCTCTGCACCTCGGGAATGGTCTTGATCAGGCGATCGGTCTGTTGCAGCAACTCGGCCGCCTTGGCGGCAGACAGGCCAGGCAGTGCCGTGGGCATGTAGAGCAGATCACCTTCGTCCAGCGGCGGCATGAACTCGCTGCCCAGCTGGCGCAGCGGCCAGACGCTGACCACCAGCACCAGCGCCGCCACAACCAGCGTGAGCTTCGGCGCCTTGAGCACCGCGTCCAGCACCGGGCGGTACAGCGCGATGAGCGCGCGGTTCAGCGGGTTGGCGGTCTCGGCCGGAATGCGCCCGCGAATCAGGTAGCCCATGAGCACCGGGATCAGCGTGACCGCCAGACCGGCCGAGGCCGCCATGGCGTAGGTCTTGGTGAAGGCCAGCGGCGCAAACAGCCGGCCCTCCTGCGCCTCCAGCGTGAACACCGGGATGAAGCTCAGCGTGATGATGAGCAGCGAAAAGAACAGCGCCGGCCCCACCTCGGCCGCAGCGTCGCCGATCACGCGCCAGCGGGGCTCGCCCTGCAGCGTTTCGCCCGGGTGTTGGTGGGCCCAGCGCTCCAGGTTCTTGTGGGCGTTTTCGATCATCACGATGGCCGCGTCCACCATGGCGCCGATGGCAATGGCGATGCCGCCGAGCGACATCACGTTGGCGTTGATGCCCTGCTGCTGCATCACGATGAAGGCCATCAACACGCCCAGCGGCAGCGAGATGCTGGCCACCAGCGCACTGCGCAAATGGAACAAAAAGGCCAGGCACACCAGCGCCACCACGATGAACTCCTCCAGCAGCTTCTCACCGAGGTTTTTCACCGCGCGCTCGATCAGGCCCGAGCGGTCGTACACCGGCACGATCTCCACACCGGCAGGCAGGCTGCGTTGCAGTTCGGCCAGCCGCGTCTTCACCGCTTCGATGGTTTGAAGCGCGTTCTTGCCCGAGCGCATCACCACCACGCCGCCCACGGCCTCGCCCTCGCCGTTGAGCTCACCGATGCCTCGCCGCATCTCCGGCCCGGTCTGCACCCGCGCCACATCGCCCAGGCGCACCGACACACCGGCGCTGCTGGTGATGAGCGGGATGGCGCGGAAGTCGTCGAGTGTTTTCAGGTAACCGCTGGCACGCACCGCGTACTCGGCCTCGCCCAGCTCCAGCACCGAGCCCCCGGCCTCCTGGTTGCCGCGCGCCACCGCCTCGGCCACCATGGCCTGCGTCACGCGGTAGGCGGCCATCCTGTCGGGGTCCAGCACGATCTGGTACTGCTTGACCATGCCGCCCACGCTGGCGACCTCGGCCACATCGGCAACGGTCTTGAGCTCGAAGCGCACGAACCAGTCCTGCAGGGCGCGCAGTTGGGCCACGTCCTGCCCGCCGGTGCGATCAATCAGCGCGTACTGGTAGATCCAGCCCACGCCCGTGGCGTCGGGCCCGATCGATGAGGTGGCCCCGCGCGGCAGGCGCGCCTGCACCTGGTTGAGGTACTCCAGCACACGCGAGCGCGCCCAGTACGGGTCCACATCGTCTTCAAACAGCACGTAGACAAAGCTGTCGCCGAACATCGAAAAGCCGCGCACCGCGCGCGCACCCGGCACCGACAGCATGGTGGTGGTCAGCGGGTAAGTGACCTGGTTCTCCACGATCTGCGGCGCCTGCCCGGGCCAGGTGGTGCGGATGATCACCTGCGTGTCGGACAGGTCAGGCAAGGCGTCCAGCGGCGTGCGCTGCAGGGCCACCATGCCCCAGGCGCTGAGCAGCGCGGTGGCCAGCAGCACCAGGAAACGGTTGGCGATGCTCCAGCGGATCAGGCCGGCGATCATTGGCGCGGCTCCGGTGCCACGCGCTGCAGGCTGGTGATGCGCGGCACATCACCGTCCTGCATTTCAAACTCGATCTGCAGCCGGTCACCGGCCTCCAGGTCGCGCGGCTGCTGCGCGCGCGGCGGCAGCTTGAAGTCCATCTGCATCTGCGGCCATTTCAGTGCCGGGATGGGCGGGTGCGTGAGCGTGACGGTGTCGCCGCTGAGCGCATCGATCACCGCGTCGGTGGTGTAGCGCTGTTGGGTGGATGCAGGCGCAGGCTCCTGGTTGAGACGTGCTTCCAATCCGCGCAGGCTGGCCTCGGAGTCGATCAGGAACTGACCCGAGAGCACCACGCGCTGACCCATTTGCAGCCCCGCGCTGATCTCGGTCTGGCCACCCACTTCCAGGCCTGCGGTCACCTCCACCGGGCGGAAGCGCCCGCCGTCTTCCGCCACCATCACCACGCTGCGCCGCCCTGTGTGGATCACCGCGTCGCTGGGTACCAGCAAGGTCGCTGCTGCCTTGGGCCGGTCCAGACGCATGCTCACCAGCATGCCGGGCACCAGCCGCCCCTGCGGGTTGGCCAGCTCGACCCGTGCGCGGATGGTGCG
>JBBQKZ010000209.1:0-3166 GCA_038327405.1 Burkholderiales bacterium
ATGCTCAGCATCGCGCAGCACATGCACATTGCTCAAGCCGGGGGGCAAGGCATCGAGCGTGCGCGCGCGGGTGCCGGTGGCGAGCACGAGGTGCTGGTAGTCAAGCGCGATACCGGAGCGCAGCAGCACGCGCCGGGCTTCGCGCTCGATGGACACCACGGGGTCTCCCAGGTGCGTCTGCACGCCCTGCTCGGCGTACCAGGCGGCCGCCTTGTGCGGAGCGATGGCCTCGTCGGCCTTTTTGAGAAAGCTCTTGGACAGTGGCGGGCGCTGGTACGGCAGTTCGTGCTCGGCGCTCACCAGGTGCACACGCGCGCCCTGTCCCGCTTCGGCCAACGCAGTGCACAGGGCGGCGGCGGCGTGCCCGCCACCGACGATAACAATCGGGTCGGCGCTCATGCGTCTCCACCCCGCGCGCGGCGCTTTTTTACCTTGGGGTAGTGACGGGTCAGGTAGTCGTGGGTGGCTTTCTCCACCGCAGGCAGGTTGTCGTGCAGGCGGCGCAACAGGCCGATGAGCGTCTCGCGCTCTTTGTCGTTGAGCACGCTGAGAAACGCACGCTCGCGCTCCATCGCCAGTTCCAGGATGTCGTCGTGCAGCGCCCGGCCCTTGGGCGTGATGGTGGCCACGCGCAGGCGGCCGTCCGCGTCGTCCAGCCCAATGGAAATGAGGCCGCGCGTCTGCATGCTTTTGAAGGCCCGGCTCACCGAGGCCTTGTCCATGCCGATGGTGCGCGAGATCGCCTGTGCAGTCATCGATTTCTCGATCGCCAGCAGCACCAGCAGGCGCCAGGTCTCGATACCGACGTTGAATGCGCTGAGGTAGGCCGTGGAAGCGCCGCCCGAGAGCTTGTTGGCGATCCAGGTGAAGAACGCCGGCACATAGCGCTCGAGGTCGACCACCGCCGTGTCGTCAGCGACCTTGGACGAGGCCTTGCGCGTGGGCACAGAGGCGGGGGGCAACTTGCTCATGGAATGGGTTCGGAGGATGGCGAGGGCCTTATTGTTGCCGCTCGGGCAGGCGCACCACCAAGCCATCGAGCGCGGCCGACAGCTTGATCTGGCATCCCAGGCGGCTGTTGGGCAGGCGCTCGCTGGCGGTGCATTCCAGCATTTCCAGCTCGGTCTCCAGCGGAGCGGGCAGTTGGTCGGCAAACGCCTCGTCCACATACACATGGCAGGTCGCACACATGGCAGACCCGCCGCACTCGCCCACGATGCCGCGCACACCGGCAGACACCGCGGCCTGCATGAGGCTCTGACCCTCGGGCACCTGCAGCGTTCGGCTCAGCCCGCCGGCATCGATCAAGATCACATCAACCATGGCATGTCCTCTCAGGCGGGAATCAGGCGCACCGGCATCGAGGCCAGCGCACGCAGCGTGTTGTTGAGGCGGCGCTTCGGCGCGCCGATGAGTTCGATGCGCGAGACGCGTTTGGCCAGCGCGGTGAGCACCACCTCGCCTTCGAGCCGCGCCACCACCTGCCCCACGCAGCCATGGATACCGGAGCCAAACGCCATGTGGCCCGCCGGGCGGCGCTGGATGTCGAAGCGGTCGGGGTCCGGCCACTGGCGTTCGTCCCGGTTGGCGGCCGCCAGGAAGGTGACGATCTTGCTGTCTTTGGGAATCTGCACGCCGAACAGCTCGGTGTCTTTCGAAGTGGTCCGGAAGAAGGTCTGCACCGACGACTCAAAGCGCAAGGCTTCCTCGAACGCGGGGCGGGCCAGGGAATGGTCTGCGCACAGCTGTGCGTACTGGTCGGGGTGGTTGGCCATGCACAGGATGGCGTTGCCGATGCCGTTGACGGTGGTGTCCACGCCAGCAGAGAGGAAGGAGCGCACCAGCAGGGGCGCTTCCTCAACGGTGATTTCACCGGCGTCGGCCGCCTGGTAGATCAGATCGCCAAATCCGCCGGGGCGCAAGTTCTCGCGCTGGCAGTGGGCCATGATCCAGGCCGTCACGGGCTGCACCAGCTCAGCCGACTTTTGCAGGCGTTCGTTGCGCGGGCCAAAGGCGTTGAAGATCATGTTGCCGTACAGCAGCAGGTTTTCGCGGTTCGCCTCACCCACGCCCACCGCGTCCGGGAACACCTTGAGCGGATAGACCTCGGACAGGTCTTTCACCGCGTCGATGGTTTGGCCCGCCGCCTGGCGCGCCAGCAATCGGTCCACCAGCGTCTCGGCCTCTCCGGTAAAAGTGGCGCGGATCTGCATCACCGTCTTGGGCGACAGAATGCGCGCCAGGATCGCCCGGGCCTTGGTGTGCGACGGTGGGTCCGCTTCCAGGATAAGGCTCTTGGGGCGGAACGGCGTTTCCTTGTTGAAGTTGGCCAGCCCGACGCCGGCACCCGAGATGTAGGTGGCGTGGTCGCTGAAGACGGCGTGCACGGACTCGTGGCGGGCGCAAGCGTAAATGCCGTAGGCTGGTATCCACGCCACCGGGCCAGCTTCACGCAGTTGGCGGTGGGCCTCGTACGGGTCGGTCAGGAAAGCGTCGCTGTAGGGATCGACGTCGACAGCCGGCACGCCCGTGGGGGCGGCCGCGGTGTGGGGGGCAAGTGTGGCTGTGTTCATGGGACCTCCGGTCGTGTGGGGTTGTCAATGCGCGCCGGCCACGCCGACATAGCGCTCCAGCAGATCCTTGCGCTGGCTCAGGGCGGCGCTCTCGCTCTCGTGCACCACCTCACCGCGCTCAAGCACCACGGCGCGGGGCGCAAACCGGAGCGCGTCGTCGACCTTCTGCTCCACCAGCAGCACGGCCACGCCGGTGTTCTGCGCGAGGTGCTCGAAGGCGCGCATGAGTTCGATGCAGATGATGGGCGCGAGACCTTCCAGCGGTTCGTCGAGCAACAGCAGGCGGGGTTTGCCCAGCAGGGTGCGGGCGACACTTAGCATCTGTTGTTCGCCGCCCGAGAGTTGCTGGCCGCCGTTCTGGCGCCGCTCAGCCAGGCGCGGGAAGAGCGCGTAGGCTTCATCCAGCGAGCTGCGCGGTCGGCCCTTGAGGCCGGCGAGCAGGTTCTCTTCGACCGTGAGCGAGGGGAAGATGTCTCGCGTCTGGGGCACGTAGCCGATACCGGCATGTGCACGTTCGCGGGCCGACCACTTGGTGATGTCTTGCCCGTCCAGGCGCACCTGGCCGGCCCTCACGTCGGCCAGACCCATCACTG
>JBBQKZ010000210.1:0-3144 GCA_038327405.1 Burkholderiales bacterium
CAGTGGGAAACGTCGATCGACCCGCTGTACAAGTCGAAGAAGAAATACCACAAGATGCTCCGGGACCACGTGGAGCAGCTGAGTGATCAGCAACGACTGCTCTACGCATCCAACCGCCACGCCCTGTTGCTGGTGTTGCAGGCCATGGACACCGCGGGCAAGGACGGCGCCATCCGGCATGTGATGTCGGGCGTGAATCCTCAAGGGTGTCAGGTGTTCAGCTTCCAGCACCCGAGCGCGACCGAACTCCAGCACGACTTCCTGTGGCGCACCACACGCGACCTGCCTGAACGCGGTCGCATCGGCATCTTCAACCGCTCGTACTACGAAGAGGTGCTGGTGGTGCGGGTGCACCCCGAGATCTTGCGCAGCGAGCGCCTGCCCGACAGACCATCCAGTGAGGCATCAGTCTGGCAGGGTCGCTACCGCTCGATCGTGGACCTTGAGCGGCACCTGCACGCCAACGGCACGCGCATCGTCAAGGTCTTTCTCCACGTGTCGAAGGAAGAGCAACGCAAACGCCTGCTCGCCCGCATCGACGAAGCCGACAAGAACTGGAAGTTCAGCGTCGCCGACATCACCGAGCGCGCCTTCTGGGACAACTACATGCAGGCCTACGGGCGATGCCTGAGCGAAACCAGCACCGACGATGCACCCTGGTACGTAGTGCCCGCCGACGACAAGCACAACGCTCGGTTGATCGTGTCGCAGATCGTGTTGGACACCTTGACGCGCCTGAAGATGAAGTACCCGAAAGTCAGTGCCGAGCGCCGCCGGGAGTTGCTGGGCTTTCGCAAACAACTGGCGGATTGAGGGGAGGCCAGCGGCCGGGGGACAGTCCGATTGACGATCATCAAGGCACATCACCCGGAAGTGGGCTGCCTGCATGTTGCTTGATGGGGGGATCCATCGCGATCTCTGCGCGTTGGCGAGGTAGAAACTCAACGTATTCGCGCTGCATGTAATCGAGAAGTCCTTCGCGCACCTCGCAGCGCAGGTCCCAGCCCGCCGGAGCCGATGCCGACGTGACAAGGCAACGCAACTGCATTGCATGCGGGCCGGCTTCCGTCACCTGAATCATGGCCAGGCGCTTGTCCCAGTGCACCGACGCTTCGCACAGCCGCTGCAACTCGGCGCGCAAAGGTGCCAGCGGCATGCGGTAGTCCACCCACAGGAACACCGTGCCGATGAGCTCCGAACTGCTGCGCGTCCAGTTCTGAAACGGTTTCTCGATCCAGTATTGCAAGGGCACGATCAGACGGCGCTGGTCCCAGATGCGGACCACCACGTAGGTTCCCGTGATCTCTTCGATCACCCCCCACTCGTTCTCGACAATGACCACGTCGTCCAGACGGATGGGTTGACTCAGTCCGATCTGCAGACCGGCGATCAGGTTGCCCAGTACAGGGCGTGCGGCAAAGCCCGCCACAATGCCGACCACGCCCGCCGACGCCAGCAGGCTGGCCCCGATCTGACGCGCCGATGGAAATGTCATCAGCATCATCGCCAGCCCTATCAACACCACCAGGCCCTGCAGTATGCGAGCCAGCACACGCGTCTGCGTCTGGATACGACGCGCCTCGAGATTGTCTGCCACGCCGGTTGGATTGGCCGATATCACCCCCTGTGACATCCCTCGGACGGCGTTGGACACCATCCAGGTCACGCAGGCGATCAGCATCAACGCCAGCAGGCGCTCAATACCGGCCAGCCAAGGAGACTCTTCGGGGGCACCCTGCAGCACCAGGTTGACGAAAAGCATCGGCAACAGCCATTGTGTTGGTGCGTGAATGCTGGACGCAACACTGGCGGCGATGGGTGCTTCTCGTGTGGCACGGCGCACGATGCGTTCGCCCAACCGGAAAATCAAACTTCCAGCGAGCACGCCGACCAACATGCTGCCCAGCATGGGCAGCCAGGTCACGAGCGCGGGTGGAAGCCAGGGCGGATAGTCCATGCAGCAGCGTAACGCATGCGCAGACAGGCGCAACGTGTTGCGAAGGCCTCAGACGGGGCCGGTGCAGTGGCCCGCTTTGGATGCTCTTTGTGTCGCCTGCAGATCACTTCGGGTCCACGGCTTGACCTGAGTGTCGAAGCCGCAATGCGTTGCCAATGACCGAGACCGAACTCAGGCTCATCGCCATCGCCGCGATCATCGGTGACAGCAGCCAGCCCGTGAACGCGTACAGCACGCCTGCTGCCAGGGGGATGCCCAGCGCGTTGTAGACGAAGGCGAAGGCGAGGTTCTGCTTCATGTTCGCCACCGTCTCGTCCGAGATGACGCGGGCCTGCGCGATGCCGCGCAGATCGCCCTTGACCAATGTCACCTGGGCGCTGTTCATGGCGACGTCGGTGCCCGTGCCCATCGCCACGCCGACATTGGCCTTGGCCAGCGCCGGCGCATCGTTGATGCCGTCGCCGGCCATGGCCACGATCCGGCCTTCTCCTTGCAGCTTTGTCACCAGCGCCAACTTGTTTTCGGGCTTGACGCCACCATGCACTTAGTCGATGCCCAGCCGCGACGCGATCGCCTTTGCCGTGGTCAGGCCGTCGCCCGTGGCCATGATCACGCGCAGCCCCGAGGCCTTCAGCGATGCCAGCGCCTCTTCGGTACTCGCCTTGACCGGGTCGGACACCGCCAGCAAACCGGCCAGTGCCATCACGCTGGCGCCTTCGGCACGCAGGGCCTCGGCCTGGTCCTTCAGAGCCTCGACGACCACGCCGCTTTGTTCCATCAGCGCTGTGTTGCCCAGCGCCAGCTTCTTCCCGCCGACGCTGCCGCGCACGCCAATGCCCGTGTCTGACTCGAACCCTTCGGCCTTGTCCAGGGCGAGCTCGCGCTCCAGGGCTTCCGCCACGATGGCGTGCGCCAGCGGGTGCTCGCTGCCCTGGTCCAGGCTGGCTGCCAGGCGCAGCACCTCGTCCTCGGTGAATCCGGCGCCGGCCACGGCGCGGTCGAAGCGCGGCTTGCCTTCGGTTAGCGTGCCGGTCTTGTCGACGATGAGCGTGTCCACCTTGCGGAAGTTCTCGATCGCTGCCGCATCGCGAAACAGCACGCCCTGGGTGGCCGCCTTGCCGGTGGCGACCATGATCGACATCGGTGTGGCCAGCCCGAGCGCGCACGGGCAGGCCACGATGAGCACC
>JBBQKZ010000211.1:0-3137 GCA_038327405.1 Burkholderiales bacterium
GGTGTTCCAGAACCTGGAGGTGTCCTATCCCTCGGGCCGTTCGGTGTGGGGCGCGCTGGCCTTCACCGCCACCGACGCCATCAAGGCCCGTGTGCAGGCCGTGGCCGAAGACATCGGCCTGGGCGACAAGCTCGACACCGAAGCCGGCCTGCTCTCGCACGGACAGAAGCAGTGGCTGGAGATCGGCATGTTGCTCATGCAGGAGCCCGAGCTTCTGATGCTGGACGAACCGATTGCCGGCATGAGCGCACGCGAGCGCGACCTCACCGCCGAGCTGCTGCAACGCATCTGCCAGAACCGCGCCGTGATCGTGATCGAACACGACATGGATTTCGTCAAGAAGATCGCGCACAAGGTCACTGTGATGCACCAGGGAAAGATCCTGGCCGAAGGGCCGATGGATCAGGTCCAGGCGGATCCCAAAGTGATTGACGTGTATTTGGGGCACTGACGTGCAACACCCCCTGCGCCGCTTCGCGTCTTCCCCCTCTCTCGCCTTCGGCGGGAGGGGGACGGCACCTGGGGCCGGCAGAGCCGGACCCGCGTTGCCCCTGGAACTGCACGTGCTCCGGTGTCGTTTCTAAATCAAGGAATCACCATGCTGAAAGTCAAGGACCTCGTCGTCGCTTATGGCCAGAGCCAGGCGCTGCACGGCATCTCGTTCGAGACGGGTGAGAACGAGTGCGTGGCCATCATGGGTCGCAACGGCATGGGCAAGACCACGCTGTTCAAGAGCCTCATCGGCATCCTGCCGGTGAAGACGGGGCACATCTCCATTGCCGGCCAGGAGGTCTCGCAGATGGAGAGCTTCCAGCGCGTGGCCAAGGGCATTGCCTACGTGCCGCAGGGCCGCATGATCTTCCCCACGCTCACGGTGGAAGAGAACATCCAGACCGGGCTGGAGAACGCGAAAGACAAAACGATCCCGCCCGAGATCTACGCCCTGTTTCCGGTGTTGTGGGACATGCGCCGGCGCAAGGGCGGCAACCTCTCAGGCGGTCAACAGCAGCAGCTCGCCATAGCCCGCGCGCTGGTCACAGACCCCAAGGTGCTGCTGCTCGACGAGCCCACCGAAGGCATCCAGCCTTCCATCATCAAGGACATCGCCAAGGCGCTCAACGAGATCCGCAAGATGCGCAAGATCACCATCGTGGTCTCCTAGCAGGTGCTCTCGTTCGCCATGGACGTGGCCGACCGGCTGTTCGTGATTGAAGGTGGCCGTCTCGTGCACGAGACCGCCCGCAGCGACACCGACCTGCAGCACATCAAGTCCTACCTCTCTGTCTGATTCCCATCCCCTTTCCACAACAAGGAGCACCGCCATGGCCGAAACACTCATCAAGGTCGACCTCACGAAGTCGCCACTCGAGAACGAAAACATCCACAACCGCTGGCACCCCGACATCCCCATGGCCTGCTGGGTCAAGCCCGGTGACGAATTCATCCTGGAGACCTTCGACTGGACGGGGGGCTTCATCAAGAACAACGACAGCGCCGTCGACGTGCGTGACATCGTCCTGAGCACCGTGCACTACCTCAGTGGCCCGGTGGGCGTCAAAGGCGCCGAGCCGGGCGACCTGCTGGTGGTGGAGCTGCTGGACATCGGCGCCAAGGACGACAGCCAGTGGGGCTTCAACGGCTTCTTCAGCAAGAAGAACGGCGGCGGTTTCCTCACCGAACATTTCCCGCAGGCGCAGAAGTCCATCTGGGACTTCCACGGCATGTTCACCAGTTCGCGCCACGTGCCGGGCGTGAAGTACGCCGGCCTGATCCACCCCGGCCTCATCGGCTGTCTGCCCGACCCCAAGATGCTGGAGGTGTGGAACACGCGCGAACAGGCGCTGATCGACTCCGACCCCGCCACCAGTGGCCTGGCCAACCCGCCGTTTGCCGCCACCGCCCACATGGGCCGGATGACCGGTGCCGCCCGCGACAAGGCCGCTGCCGAAGGTGCGCGCACCGTGCCGCCTCGCGAGCACGGCGGCAACTGCGACATCAAGGACCTGTCGCGCGGCGCCAAGGTGTTTTTCCCGGTTTACGTGGAAGGCGCGGGTCTGAGCGTGGGCGACCTGCACTTCAGCCAGGGCGACGGTGAGATCACCTTCTGCGGCGCCATCGAGATGGCCGGCTGGGTGCACATGAAGGTCACGCTCATCAAGGGCGGCATGGCCAAGTACGGCATCAAGAACCCGATCTTCAAGCCCAGCCCGATCACGCCCCACTACAACGACTACATCATCTTTGAAGGCATCAGCGTCGACGAGAGCGGCAAGCAGTATTACCTCGACGTGAACGTGGCTTACCGCCAGGCCTGCCTGAACGCCATCGAGTACCTGAAGAAGTTCGGCTACTCGGGCGCACAGGCTTATTCGATCCTGGGCACCGCGCCGGTGCAGGGCCACATCAGCGGCGTGGTCGACGTGCCCAACGCCTGCGCCACGCTCTGGCTGCCCACGCAGATCTTCGACTTCGACATCAATCCCAACGCCAGCGGCCCCATCAAGCACCTCGACGGTTCGGTGGTCATGCCGCTCTCCCCGGATCTGTGAGCGCCACATGCCGACCTACGACTACAACTGCCCGGCCTGCGGTGGCTTCGATGCGTACCGCTCCCTGAGCCAGCGCAACGATCCCGCCGCCTGCCCCGACTGCGCCACCGCCTCGCCGCGCGTGTTCGTCACCGCGCCGCGCCTGGCGCTCATGGACAGCGGCACGCGCAACGCCATGGGCGTCAACGAGCGTGCGCGGCATGAGCCCAAGCGTTCGGGCGACTACGCGCGCCTGAAACACCCGGCTGGCTGCGGTTGCTGCAGCACGGGCCGCAGCAAGGCCACGGTGACCGCACCCAACGGTGCCAAGGCCTTCCCGGGCAAACGCCCCTGGATGATTTCTCACTGAAGGAGCCCGAGCCATGATGCACGGCGACATTTCAAGCAGCAAGGACACCGTCGGTGTCGCGGTCGTCAACTACAAGATGCCGCGGCTTCACACCAAGGCCGAGGTGCTGGACAACGCGCGCAAGATCGCCGACATGATCGTCGGCATGAAGTCGGGGCTGCCGGGCATGGACCTCGTGATCTTTCCCGAATACAGCACGCACGGAATCATGTACGACTCGAAAGAGATGTACGACACCG
>JBBQKZ010000212.1:0-3120 GCA_038327405.1 Burkholderiales bacterium
AGGACCTGGAATACATCGGTACCGTCGGCATCATCGACCCGCCGCGCAAGGAAGCTGCGGTGGCCATTGCCCAGGCCCGCCAGGCTGGCATTCGCGTGATCATGATCACCGGCGACCACCCGCGCACGGCAGTGCGCATCGGGGCCGATCTCGGCATCGCCACCACCGACGCCAGTGCGGGTGCACCGGTGCTCACGGGCCTCGAGCTCGACAAGCTGGACGACGCCGCTTTTGCCGCAGCGGTGCTGCAGACCTCGGTGTTCGCCCGAGTGGCGCCCAAGCACAAGTTGCGCATCGTGCAAGCTCTGCAGGCTAGCGGCAACGTGGTGGCAATGACGGGTGACGGCGTCAACGACGCCCCGGCGCTGAAGGCCGCCGACATCGGCGTGGCGATGGGCGTGGCCGGCACCGAGGTGACCAAGGAGGCGGCAAGCATGATCCTGGCGGACGATCACTTCGCCACCATCGTGCTGGCGGTGCGCGAAGGGCGCGGTGTGCTAGACAACATCCGCAAATTCCTGCGCTACCTGCTGTCGTCGAACCTGGCCGAGGTGCTGACGGTGTTCGCCGGCGTGGTGGGCGCAGGTGTCATCGGCCTGAAGGCCACGGCCACCGGCTCGGGGGGCGCGGTGGTGCTGCCGCTGCTGGCCACGCAGATCCTGTGGATCAACCTCATCACCGACACCGGGCCCGCGTTGGCCATGGGCGTGGATCCGATCGCCGACGACGTGATGGCACGCAAGCCGCGCGCGCGCAGCCAGCGCATCATCGATGGCCGCATGGGGCTGGGCGTGCTTGAGGCCGGCGTCGTGATGGCGGTGCTGACCATGCTGACGCTGGACCTGTTCCTGCCCGGTGGACTGATCGAGCCGGTGGACGCCTGGCTGGGTACCGGCCCGCACAGCCTGGAACTGGCGCGCACGGCCGCCTTCACGGTGCTGGTGCTGACCCAGTTGTTCAACTGCTTCAACGCGCGCTCCGAGTCGGCTTCCGCGTTCCGGGCGGTCTTCTCCAACCGCTGGCTCTGGGCTGCGGTCGCTCTCTCAACGGCGCTGCAAGTGGCCGTCGTGCATCTGCCGTTCCTGAACCTCGCCTTCGGCACCGTGGCGCTCTCGGCAGGCCAATGGGGCGTTTGTGTGGCGATGGCCAGTGGGATTCTGTGGTTCATCGAAGGGAGAAAGCTGTTGCGTCGACTCTGGACACGGCGGGCGCCTGAAGCGCCTGCGAAGCAATGAGCATGCCTTTTGCCGACAGCCTGCGACGCCGGTTTCAGCCGCTGTCCCTGACCTTGCTCGCCGGCCTTTGCGCTGCGCTGCTGGCGCTGATCTTCGTTCAGCTCGGCAGCGAGATGGCAGAAGGCGAAACGCGTGCATTTGACATGCTCGTCCTGCGCGCCATGAAGGGGCTGCGTGACAGCCGGCCCTGGGTTGCATCGGTCATGCGCGACCTGAGCGGACTCGGCAGCACGGCCATCCTGACGCTTTGCACCATCATCACCGTCGGCTATCTGGCATTGGTATCGGCCAGGCGGATCGCCGTGCTGGTCGTCATCGCAGTCATCTCGGGCACAGCGGGCATCAGTCTGCTCAAGGCAACCTTCGCCCGGGTACGGCCAGGCGCTGACTTTGCGGAAATGGTCGCACCGGGCATGAGCTTTCCCAGCGGGCACGCGGGCATGTCCGCCATCGTGTTCCTGACGCTGGGTGCCCTGCTGGCCAGCACCCGCCATCGCACGGTCGAGCGCACCTACATCCTGGCCGTGGCTGCCCTCATGGCCCTGCTTGTCGGGCTGAGCCGCGTCGCGCTGGGCGTGCATTGGGCAACCGATGTGCTGGCCGGCTGGAGCTATGGATTCGCCTGGGCATTGCTCTGGTTGCTTGTCGCGCACTCAGGGTGGAGAGGCCAAGGGGATGGCGCCGATCCTGACGGCGGATCTCCGCCCTGACGCCGGGGTAAAGGCTGGGTGTGGTTGGGCAGCTGCGTTCGTCGCCGCACAGACCAGCCCCGCGGCGCGGCGCATGGTAGTTGCTTGGCCAACCCGTACGAAGTATCCAAATTCCCATCAGGAGACCCCAGAATGTTCAGACCCCATCTTTCCCCCGTCGCTGCCCTGGCCGCGAGCACCAGCCTTGTCCACGCACAGGACGGACACATGATGAACGGGGGAGGCTGGTACGGTGGGTGGATGGGCGGATACGGCGGCGCGTGGATGCCGATCCTGCTGCTCGTCATCGTGGGGTTGTTGGTCTGGATCGTGATGAAGAAACGCAAGTGACCGACATGCAAACGCGCTGTTCCATGTGTGCCTGGGCCTGATCATGGCCACCGAGGCACTGCACCCCGACATCCCGCACGGCAGTGATGCGCCGGCGTCCCCTCCACCGCCGGTCAAGAAGAACGCCGCCGTGCCTCAGTCCGGGGGGGGGTATCTACACCTGCCCGATGCACCCTGAGATCCGGCAAGACCACCCGGGCAATTG
Organism: Burkholderiales bacterium; assembly: GCA_038327405.1. Taxonomy (GTDB): domain Bacteria; phylum Pseudomonadota; class Gammaproteobacteria; order Burkholderiales; family Burkholderiaceae_C; genus Hydrogenophaga. The sequence goes on from JBBQKZ010000212.1 coordinate 2,481, forward strand.
CCCGAAGTGCGGCATGACCCTGGAACTGGCGATGCCCGCCGTGGGCGAGGACGAGAACAAGGAACTCAAGGACTTCCAGCGGCGTTTCTACTGGACCCTGCCGTTGACCCTGGTGGTCTTCGTGCTGGCCATGTTCGGGCACCGGCTGGCGCTGTTCGACCGGGGTACGCAGAACTGGATCGAGCTGGCGGTGACCCTGCCCGTGGTGCTGTGGGCCGGCTGGCCCTTCTTCGTTCGCGGCGCACAGTCCATCGTCCACCGCAGCCCCAACATGTGGACGCTGATCGGCCTGGGCACGGGCTCGGCTTTCATCTACAGCGTCGTCGCCACGGTGGCACCCCAGGCGTTCCCGGCTTCGTTTGTGTCGATGGGGCATGTGGCCGTGTACTTCGAGGCCGCTGCGGTGATCATCTCGCTCACTCTGCTCGGGCAGATGCTCGAGGGCAAGGCCCGGTCGCAGACTTCGGCGGCCATCAAGTCGCTGCTCGGGCTGGCGCCGAAGACCGCACGCCGCCTGGCCGACGACGGCACCGAGAGCGACGTGCCCTTGGCCGACGTGCATGCAGGCGACAAACTGCGTGTGCGCCCCGGCGAAAAGGTGCCTGTGGACGGGGTGGTGCTCGAAGGCGGCAGCGCGGTC
>JBBQKZ010000213.1:0-3094 GCA_038327405.1 Burkholderiales bacterium
CCCGCTCCCGCCCACAGCGCATGTGCAGCAATGTCCACGTTGGCCTCCAAGCACAGATTGGCTCTCGCTGAACAGTCTACGGTGCCTTGTTTGGGCAGGCTCTCCAATCAGGCAAGCGCAGTCAGTCTGCCCGCCATAGAATCCAGCCATGCGCCGCTTGCTCGTCCTCGTCCTGTGTCTGCTGCTTCCCCTGCAGGGATTTGCGGCAGTGCAGGGCGTTGCCGCGCCATGCCCCATGCAGGGCATGATGGCCATGGCGGATGAAGTCGACGGGATGGCAGAGTCCCTGGCCGAGGCCATGGACGATTGCTGCAACGACATGGCCACTTTTGAGCGCACGGGCCAGCCCTGCAAGAGTATTCAGAGTTGCGTCGTTCCCGCTGCAGGCCTGCCGTCTTTCCCATCCCTCGTGGCCCAGACCCCGGTCACTCAGGACCCTCAAGCGCCGGCCTGGCGCAGCCTTCCTCCGGGCGCGACTTCGCGCCTCTGGCGTCCGCCCACTTCCGTCTGATTCCCCGCACAGCGCAGCCCACCCGCCGGTGGTGCTGCTGTCGCGCGCTGTCAGGGCTTTTGCGCCCGGGCGCGCCTGCTCCGGAGCTCAGACATGGAACACCCTTCGCTTTTTATTGCACGCGCCGTGTTGGCCTTCGCTGGCCTGCTCGCCGTGGTCCCGCCAGCCGCCGCCGATGAACCCCTGAGCCTGGGCGCTGCGGTGAGCACCGCCCTGGCGCGATCGCGCAGTCTCGACGCATCGACCGCCGCGGCGCAAGGCGCACGCGAGATGGCAGTGGCGGCCGCGCAGCGACCCGACCCGGTGCTGCGCCTCTCGCTGGACAACCTGCCGGTGGACGGCCCCGAGCGCTTTAGCACGACGCGCGATTTCATGACCATGCGCTCCATCGGTCTCATGCAGACCCTGCCGAACGCGGACAAGCGCCGCGCCCGGGGTGAGCGATTCGAGCGGGAGGCCGAGGCAGCGCTGAGCGAGCGGGTGCAGCGGGTGGCCCTGCTGCAAACCGAGGTGGCGCAGGCCTGGCTGGAGCGCCGCATGCAGGAGCAGCGGTGGTTGTTGTTGCAGGCCCAGATCAGCGAAGCGCGTGTGCTGGTGCAGACCACCGAGGCAGCTCTTCGCGGTGGACGGGGCTCCACGGCCGATGCGTTGAGCGCGCGCGAAGCGCTGGCGCAGTTGGAGCAGGGCCTGATCGGCGCGCAGGCCGAGCGCACCAACGCCCGCCTTACGCTGGCGCGCTTCACCGGCGGGCCGCCCGACCAGCCGCTGGCCGATCCGCCGCCGATGCCGTTCAACCCCGCACCCGTCAACACCGCAGACGAGTTGCCAGACCTCAAAGCCCTGCAAGCCCGCGAAGCCGTGGCCCGGGCGGAGGCCGAAGTGGCCCGCCAGGAGCTCAAGCCCGACTGGAGCGCCGAGATCATGTTCAGCCAGCGCGGCTCGCAGTTCTCGAACATGTTGTCGATCGGCGTGTCGGTGCCGCTGCAGTGGGACCGCCCGCAGCGCCAGCAGCGCGAACTCGCCGCGCGCCTGGCGCGTGTGAACGAACTGGAGGCCGAGCGCGAGGAACAGACCCGGGAGCGGGTGCTGCAGGTGCAGCGCTGGCAGCAGGAATGGCGCGCTGGGCGGGACCGGCTGGCCTACCTGGACGCGCAGCGCCAGCCGCTGGCCGCACAGCGCGTGGATGCCGCGCTGGCGGCCTACCGGGGCGGGCGCGAAAGCCTGGGCCCCGTGCTGCAGGCGCGACGCGACGCACTGAACCTTGCGCTCGAACGCCTGGCGCTGGAGCGCGACACCGCAGGCCTGTGGGCCCAACTCGAATACCTCATCCCCGACAGCGCCAATGGAGTGAAACCATGAACAAAAAAACATCCCTCGTCGCACTTGCTTCTGTGGCGGCGCTCGTTGCCGTGGGCGCTGGTGCCTGGTGGCTGGGCATGCAACAGGGTATGGGCCACACCACGTCAGCACCACAAGCGGTTGCAGTCCAACCCGCCAGTGCCGATCCGTCGGTGTGGACCATCCCGCAAGGCGAAGAAGCCACGCGCCGGCACATCCGCGAATCTCTCAAGGCTGGCGACGTGGACCCCGCCACCGGGCGGCGCATCCTGAACTACCACGACCCCATGGTGCCGGGCAAGAACTTCGAGGCACCCGCCAAGTCGCCGTTCATGGACATGATGCTGGTGCCGCGTTACGCCGGAAGCGATACGGCGGACGCCAGCAGCGTCACGGTGAGCCCGCGTATCCAGCAGAACCTGGGGCTGCGCACAGCGCCGGTGGTGGAAGGCTCGCTGGTGTCGGCGGTGACGGCGGTGGGCAACGTGGCCTGGAACGAACGCGAGCGGGTGGAGCTGAGTTCGCGCGCCATGGGCTTTGTGGAGAAGCTGCATGTGAAAGCAGCGCTGGACCGCGTGGCCGCCGGCGCGCCGCTGGCCGAGCTGTACGTGCCCGACTGGGTGGCCGCGCAAGAAGAGTATTTGGCGCTGGCGCGACTGAGTGGCGAAGGCACCGATGCGCTGCAGGACGCCGCGCGCCAGCGCATGCGCCAGGCCGGCATGAGCCCTGCACACATCCAGCGCGTGGTGAGCTCGGGCGTGGTGCAGCCGCGCTTCACGTTGACCGCGCCCATCGCCGGCATCGTGAGCGAACTCATGGTGCGCGAAGGCGCCACCGTGATGCCGGGCATGACGCTGATGCGCCTGCAAGGCACGCGCACCGTTTGGGCCGAGGGGGCCGTGCCCGAGAGCCAGGCGGCGCTGCTGCAACCGGGCGCGCGGGTGCGCACCACCAGCCCCGGTGCGCCCGGCCAGACGTTTGAAGGCCAGGTGCAGACCTTGCTGCCCGAGGTGGACGCGGTCACGCGCACCATCCGCGCACGGGTCGAGCTGGCCAACCCGCAGGGGCACCCGACCCATGGCCTGACTGTCAGACGAAATGACCGAAAACGCCCCAAGGTCGTGCAAGATATCTTCGGCTGCAATGGTTTCGCGCCGGATGCGGCTTTCGGCGAAGGCCACGTCTTCGGGAACCTTGCGGTCCAGGTGGTGGCATACCATCAGCATGTCGAGGTGTTCTTCGATC
>JBBQKZ010000214.1:0-2960 GCA_038327405.1 Burkholderiales bacterium
GTGCCCCTGCGCGCAAAAACAGCAAGGGCCACCGGAGGGTGGCCCTTGAGCTGGACGTGTCCGCCGGTGCAGGCCCCATGGCCTGCGCCGCATGGATCAGTTTCGGGTCTGGTCGACCAGCTTGTTCTTGGCGATCCAAGGCATCATGGCACGGAGTTGAGCGCCGACCACCTCGATCTGGTGATCGGCGGTCAGGCGGCGGCGGGCCGTCATGCTCGGATAGTTGGTGCGGCCTTCAGAGATGAACATCTTGGCGTACTCGCCCGACTGGATGCGCTTCAAGGCGTTGCGCATGGCTTCGCGGCTCTGGGCGTTGATCACTTCGGGCCCGGTCACGTACTCGCCGTATTCGGCGTTGTTCGAGATCGAGTAGTTCATGTTGGCAATGCCGCCTTCGTAGATCAGGTCCACGATGAGCTTGAGCTCGTGCAGGCATTCGAAGTAGGCCATCTCGGGCGCGTAGCCGGCTTCCACCAGCGTCTCGTAGCCCATCTTGATCAGCTCGACTGCGCCACCACACAGGACGGCCTGCTCGCCGAACAGGTCAGTCTCGGTCTCTTCCTTGAAGTTGGTCTCGATGATGCCGGCCTTGCCGCCACCGTTGGCCATGGCGTAGCTCAACGCGAGATCGCGCGCCTTGCCGCTCTTGTCCTGGTGAATCGCGACCAGGTGGGGCACTCCGCCACCCTGGGTGTAGGTGTTGCGCACGGTGTGACCAGGGGCCTTGGGCGCAACCATCCACACGTCCAGATCGGCGCGTGGCACGACCTGGTTGTAGTGCACGTTGAAGCCGTGGGCGAAGGCGAGCGATGCGCCCTGCTTGATGTTGGGTGCCACGTTCTGGTGGTAGACCTCGGCGATCTGCTCGTCGGGCAGCAGGATCATGACCACGTCGGCTGACTTTACGGCGTCGTTGACTTCCATCACGGTCAGACCGGCCTTGCCGACCTTGTCCCACGAGGCGCCGCCCTTGCGCAGGCCGACCACGACCTTCACGCCGCTGTCGTTGAGGTTTTGTGCGTGTGCGTGGCCCTGGCTGCCGTAGCCGATGATGGCCACGGTCTTGCCCTTGATCAGGGACAGGTCACAGTCTTTGTCGTAGAAAACTTTCATGGGTTGCTCCGGTTGAAATGTGTTGTTCGGGGAAATGAAAACTGGGGGATTGTCTTACACGCGCAGGATGCGCTCGCCGCGTCCGATGCCGCTGGCACCGGTGCGAACAGTTTCGAGAATCGCAGAGCGGTCGATGGCTTCCAGGAACGCATCGTTCTTGGTCTGGTCGCCGGTGAGCTCGATGGTGTAGCTCTTCTCGGTCACGTCGATGATGCGGCCGCGGAAGATGTCGGCCATGCGCTTCATCTCTTCGCGCTCCTTGCCCACCGCGCGTACCTTCACCATCATGAGCTCACGCTCGGTGTAGGAGCCCTCGGTGAGGTCGACCACCTTGACAACCTCGATCAGGCGGTTGAGGTGTTTGGTGATCTGTTCGATGACGTCGTCCGACCCGGTAGTCTGGATCGTCATGCGTGACAGGCTGGGATCTTCAGTCGGCGCCACGGTCAGCGACTCGATGTTGTACCCACGGGCAGAGAAAAGGCCGACCACGCGGGACAGGGCTCCGGGTTCGTTTTCCAGCAAGACAGCGATGATGTGTTTCATGTGCGATTCCTCTTTTCGCCGCCCTCCCCTGCGCACGGTAATGCGCAGGCTTGGCGGGCAATAGATTCGTCTGAGGGGATGAAGCGACGGCAGGCCGCCGCTTCGCGGGGGATCAGAGGTCTTCGGAACCCAGCAGCATCTCGGTGATGCCCTTGCCGGCCTTGACCATGGGGAAGACGTTCTCGGTCGGGTCGGTGCGGAAGTCCATGAACACCGTGCGGTCCTTGAGCTTGCGCGCCTCGCGAAGAGCGCCCTCCACGTCCTGCGGACGTTCGATCAGCATGCCGACGTGGCCATAGGCCTCGGCAAGCTTCACGAAGTTGGGCAGTGCATCCATGTAGCTGTGGCTGTAGCGACCTTCGTAGTCGATCTCCTGCCACTGCCGCACCATGCCGAGGTAGCGGTTGTTCAGCGCCACGATCTTGATCGGGGTGTTGTATTGCAGGCAGGTGGAGAGTTCCTGGATGCACATCTGCACCGAGCCTTCGCCGGTCACGCAGAACACCTCGCTGTCGGGCTTGGCCAGCTTGATGCCCATGGCGTAGGGAATGCCCACGCCCATGGTGCCCAGGCCGCCCGAGTTGATCCAGCGGCGGGGCTCGTCAAACCGGTAGTACTGCGCGGCCCACATCTGGTGCTGACCCACATCGGACGTGACATACGTGTCGGCGTCCTTGGTCATGTTCCAGAGCGTTTCCACCACGTACTGCGGCTTGATCACGTCGGTGTTGCCACGGTCGTACTTCAAACAGTCCTTGGAACGCCAGGCTTCGATCGTCTCCCACCAGGCGGACAGCGCCTTGCCATCGGGCTTGGTGGCGCTCTCGCGAACCATGTTGATGAGTTCGGTGAGCACGTCTTTCACATCACCCACGATCGGCACGTCCACCTTCACACGCTTGGAGATGCTCGACGGGTCGATGTCGATGTGAATGATCTTGCGTTCGTTCTGAGCGAAGTGTTTGGGGTTGCCGATCACGCGGTCGTCAAAGCGCGCGCCCACGGCCAGCAGCACGTCGCAGTTCTGCATCGCGTTGTTGGCTTCGATCGTGCCGTGCATGCCCAGCATGCCGAGGAACTTGCGGTCCGACGCAGGGTAGGCACCCAGGCCCATGAGCGTGTTGGTGACCGGATAGCCCAGCATGTTCACCAAGGTGCGCAGTTCTTCGGTGGCGTTGCTCAGCAGCACACCACCGCCGGTGTAGATGTACGGGCGCTTGGCTGCCATGAGCAGTTGCAGCGCTTTGCGAATCTGGCCCCCGTGCCCCTTGCGAACGGGGTTGTAAGAGCGCATCTCGACC
>JBBQKZ010000215.1:0-2893 GCA_038327405.1 Burkholderiales bacterium
GTCCACCGCAGGGTCACCGCATTGACCGTCCACCACCACCAGCAGCAATAAGGGCGCGCGGTGCGCTTTCTCGCGCGCCTGGTCCAGTTGCTCGGGCGTGGCAGCCGCGTCGCGCTCGCGCAGCGCCTGAGCAAACACCTCGGCCAGCGATGCGCGTTCAGCGCGCGGCACGATCACGAAGCGCCATGGCAGCAGCTGCCCGTGGTCGGGCGCGGCGGCTGCCGCGCCGAGCAGGGCTTGCAGTTGGCACGCATCTGGCCCTGGAGCCAACAAACGCTTGGGCAGCACCGTCTGGCGCGCGTGAATCAGCTCGGCAGCTGCGCGTGGGAACTCGCTAACTGTTGCGTCACCTTCAAACTCGACCAGATCAGCTCGGCCTTGCAAAGTCGTGTTCATTTTTGCACCTCACCCATCGGACTTGGGGCTCATGTTCGGGCTTCTTCAAAAGGCCACCGTGGCACGCTCGTTCCCCAGGAGGCAGCGCATGAGGTCCAGCACGGGGCGGATCTGCTGCCCGAACGGGAGCACACCTGTACCTCGGAAAAACAGGCCCTTCTGCGCGTCGCCGTCGAGCGCGTGACCGAGCTGCTGGTCGATGCAGAACTGGCCCATCTCGTCCTTGCCGTCACGCAGGCCGCAATGGGCCAGACAGTCAAACGCCATGTTGCACTTTTTCTTCACATGCGCAACCGCCTTCAGTCGCGGCTCCAGGCGCAGGTATTTGTCCAGCCAGGGGGTGCGCACGGCGCGCGCGGGCAGGCCGGCCACGCTGATGAACTCCACCAGGTCTTCGGGCCGGGCCTCGGCCAGCACGCGCTTGAAGGCCGGGTCGGCGTCGCACTCGGTGGTGACGGCGAACGCCGTGCCCAGCTGCACCGCGCTGGCGCCCAGGGCCTGCAGGCGCAGGATGTCGTCGCGGCAGCCGATGCCGCCCGCGGCGATGAGCGGTATCTCGCGTTCGATGCCGGCGGTTTTGAAGAACTCCGGCACCTGCGGAATCACCACCTCGAAGTCGAATCGTGTGTCCTGCAGGTCGGCCACTTTGGCCGCACCGAGGTGGCCGCCGGCCAGCCGCGGGTGCTCGACCACGATGGCGTCGGGCAGCCGGCCCTTTTTCTCCCACTTGCGCACCAGCAACTGAACGCCGCGCGCGTCCGACAGGATGGGGATGAGCGCGGTGTCGGGGTGGTCGCGCGCGAGCTCGGGCAGATCCAGCGGCAGGCCCGCGCCCACCACCACCGCGTCTGCGCCGCTCTGCAGCGCCTGGCGCACGTACTGCTCATAGGCGCTGAGCGCCTTCATCACGTTGACCGCAACCAGGCCACGGCCTTGCGCCAGGGCCTTGGCGCCCTGGATCTCGCGGTCCAGCGCCACGAGGTTGGCCGCGTCGATGCGCTCGCGCGCGTCGGGTTCCTTGTCCAGGTGGGCGGTGGCGGCCATCAGGTCGGCGTGGCGGCGGCGCAAGTCCACTGCGGACACCGTGCCCACGCCACCGAGGCCGGCCACGTTGCCCGCCAGCGAAGCGGCCGACACACCCACACCCATGCCGCCCTGCACCACCGGCAGCAGCTCGCGCCCGCGTAGGCGCCAGGTGCGCAAACCGCCTGTGCGGGCCAAGGCCTGGAGTTCGGCCGCCAGCGTTTCGGCGGCGTCAGTAGCTGATGACTTGTCCATCGTGTTCCACATAAGGTTGGTACGGCCCGGTGCCGCTGTTGGAGGCTACCGAGGCCGCGACGAAGTCTCCTTGCTGTGCATCAAACACATGCACTTCACCGTCCTCGATCACGTAGTGCCAGCCGTGCAGCGTGAGCCGGCCGGCCTCGACCTCGCGCCGCACCATGGGGTAGCCCATGAGGCGTTCGAGCTGCAGCACCACCGCGCGCTGCTCTGTGCGGCGCATGGATTCGGCGCAGGGCTGCACCGGAAGCAGGGCTTCGTCGATCAGCTTGAGCCACGCGGTGAGGGCCACGGCCTCGGCGGGCGCGCCTTCGTAGGCGGTGCGGATCGCGCCGCAGTGGCTGTGGCCGCAGATCACGATGCGCTCCACGTGCAGGCTGAGCACGGCGAACTCGATCGCGGCCATGGTTCCATGCAATCCGTGCGATTGGTCGTGCGGCGGCACGAGTGCGCCCACGTTGCGAACGATGAAGAGTTCGCCCGGCCCAGCGCCGGTGAGCAGGTAGGGCACGAGGCGCGAGTCGGAGCACCCGATGAACAGCGTCTTGGGGTGCTGGCCCTCGGCCACCAGATCTTGAAATCGCTGCTGGTGGCGCGGGAAATAGTCGGAGCGGAAATGCCGCAGGCGCAACAGCAGCTCGTCCGCTGATGCGCCGGCGGCGGCCTCGTTCATTGCACGAGTGGGGTGTCGGCCCCTTCCAGTTCCACGCCTTCAACGTCCGCCTGGCCCACCAGCAGCTGCATGCACTGGCGCAGCGCTGTGGCCTGCGATTGCAGGGCCAGCCGCGCACCGATCTGCGCCTGCAGCTCGGCGAATTCAGGCAGGCGCCCTAGCTCGCGCGCCAGCACCTCGACGATGTGCAGGCCGAAGCGGCTGTGCACCAGGCGAGGGTGCAGGCCCAGGGCCTGGATGGCGTCGTTCTGCAGGAACAGCGCCTTGGCCAGCTCGGGCGCGCAATCCTGCGGCGTGATCCAGCCGAGGTCGCCGCCCTGGGCGCTCGACGGGCAGTTGGAGAGTTCGGCCGCGAGCTGCGCGAAACGGTCGATGGACACGCCCTGGCGCGAGAGCTCCAGCAACGCGGCCTCGGCGCGCTGGGCGAGCGCGTTCACCGGCACACCCGGCGTGACGGCAAACAGGATGTGGCGCACGTGCAGCGCCTGCCCCACCACAAAGCGCGGCTTGTGCGCCTCGTAGTGGCGCCGGCATTCCTCGGCG
>JBBQKZ010000216.1:0-2810 GCA_038327405.1 Burkholderiales bacterium
GTACTTGGTGAAGTGGAGTCGGTGTTCTGTGCGCTCAGGCTGCGTGGTCGAGCGGGTCTTTCGGGGGTGTCTTGCGGGCGGGCGACTTGCCGGTCAGGCGGTCCTTGAGCTCGAGCACCTTGGTCACCTTGGTGCCCATGCCCATGAGTTGCATGGCGGTTTCCGGGGCCAGCTTTTGAACGTCGTCGAACCAGGTCATGAGGCGGTCGATCAAATCGTGCATCTCGCGCATGCGGTTCTGGGCATGGCGTTCGGCGTCGGAAGTGGGAGTGTCCAGCAGGGCGGTGCGCAGCATCGAGAGCGTGGGCTCCACCTCGCGGCGGCGGCGCTCTTCGGCGAGCACGCGGAAGATCTCCCACACGTCGGCCGGGGCTTCAAAGTACTCACGCCGGTCGCCTGGCTGGTGGCGCAGTCGCACCAGGCGCCAGGCCTGCAGTTCCTTCAGGCCCATGCTCACGTTGGAGCGCGAGAACTCCAGCGTCTCGGCGATTTCGTCGGCGTTGAGCGCCTGGGGCGAGATGTAGAGCAGGGCGTAGATCTGGCCGACGGTGCGGTTGATGCCCCATTTGCTGCCCATTTCACCAAAGTGGGCAACGAACTCGCGGTTGAGGGGAGGGAGGTGGTCTTGCAGTGGCATGGGGGAAATATATCGGCTTCAGCTTGAGTTTTCAGTAATTACTGAAATTCCAGAATATTCACGGGGTTATCGAACCGGGCTTGTTCGATGTTGCCCGACAGTGAATCCCTACAATCGCGCTCCATGAGCATCAAAAGCGACAAATGGATCCGCCGCATGGCCGAGCAACACGGCCTGATTTCACCTTTTGAGCCCGGACAGGTGCGAACGGTGGAGGGCAAGAAGGTGATCAGCTATGGCACCAGCAGCTACGGTTATGACATCCGCTGCGCGCCCGAGTTCAAGGTGTTCACCAACATCCACAGCACGGTGGTGGACCCCAAGAACTTCGACGAGAACAGCTTTGTGGACATCAACAAGGATGTCTGCGTGATCCCGCCCAACAGCTTTGCGCTGGCGCGCACCATGGAATATTTCCGCATCCCGCGCAACGTGCTCACGATCTGCCTGGGCAAGAGCACCTACGCGCGCTGCGGCATCATCGTCAACGTCACGCCCTTCGAGCCCGAGTGGGAGGGCTACGTGACGCTGGAGTTCAGCAACACCACGCCGCTGCCCGCCAAGATCTACGCGGGCGAAGGCTGCGCCCAGGTGCTGTTCTTCGAAAGCGACAAGGACGATGTATGCGAGGTCAGCTACAAGGACCGCGGTGGCAAGTACCAAGGACAGACCGGGGTGACCCTCCCCAAGGCTTAGGCCAGAGCTCCCCCCGCCGCGCTTCGCGCGACCCCCTCAGGGGGCAACACCAGCGGCCCGGCAGAGCCGGTTCCGCGGTGTTCTGGACTGTCGTTCCACCGCCGGTGGCTTGACTTGTATCAAGGCCTTGTGGGGCTTTGGCCGATAGCATCGGTCGCCATGTCCAGCAATCCTGTTTTCCTCGCTTCCCCAGACCCCATCCCCGCCAGTCAACCGCTGCCGCACCGCAAGGTGATCCGCAGCTGGCTCGCCCCCATCGTCGAACGCCGCACCGCGCGCGCCATCGCCTTGCTGGCGCTGGACTGTTTGATCTTTGCCGCGTTCATGGTCGGCGCCGTGCTGCTGTCGGCGTGGTGGGCCAAGCTGCTGTGCGGCTTGGCGGCGGGCTTCATGATCGGGCGGCTCTTCATCATCGGCCACGACGCCTGCCACCAGAGCTACACGCCGCACCGCGGACTCAACCGCGTGCTGGGCCGCATCGCCATGCTGCCCTCGCTCACGCCCTACAGCCTGTGGGAGGTGGGGCACAACGTGGTGCACCACGGTTACACCAACCTCAAGGGCGTGGACTTCGTCTGGGCACCGTTGACCCGCGCAGAGTTCGAAGCCCTGAGCCCCGGCCAGCGCAGACTGGAGCGCCTTTACCGCAGCGGCTGGGGCCCAGCGGCCTATTACCTCGTTGAGATGTGGTGGAAGCGCATGTTCTTCCCGCGCAAAACCTATCTGGGCACGCGCCGCGCCGAGTTCGTGTGGGACGGCGTGATCGTGATGGCCACCGCCGCCGTGTGGATCGGTGCATTGGTCGCCTCGGCCCTGGCCACCGAGCAGTCGGTCGCCTTGTTGGTGGGCCTGGGCTTCGGTGTGCCCTTCCTGTTCTGGAACGCGATGATCGGCTTCGTGGTCTACGTGCACCACACCCACACCGCCGTGCAGTGGCACGACGACAAGGCCGCGTGGGCGCGCGCTGCGCCTTTTGTGTCCACAACAGTGCACCTCACCTTTCACCTGCGCATCGGCGCGCTGCTGCACCACATCATGGAGCACACCGCGCACCACGTGGACATGAGCATCCCGCTCTACAAGCTCGAAGGTGCGCAGCAGCTGCTGGAGACCACCTTGCCCGGGCGCATCACGGTGCAGCGCTTCTCGTGGCGCTGGTACTTCGAGACTGCGCGCCGCTGCAAGCTCTACGACTTCGAGCGCCGCTGCTGGACCGACTTTGAAGGCCGGCAAACCAGTGCCTGCCAGACGGCCGTCGCCTGAGTTGCTGCGGCCCGGATAATGGGCCGCGCAGCGACTCCCGCTGCGCAGGAGACGCCGCATGAAATGGGAAAACAACCGCGAGTCCGACCAGGTTTCAGCCCGAGGCTCGCAACGGGGCGGGGGTTTCGGTGGCGGTGGGGGTGGGGGCGGGCGCAACATCGGTCTTGGCACCATTGCGGTGGCACTGGTGGCCGGCTGGATCTTCGGCATCAAC
>JBBQKZ010000217.1:0-2706 GCA_038327405.1 Burkholderiales bacterium
GCCGCCAGCGGCACCGAGGTGCTGCTGCAGAACCCGGGCGACCGTGCCGGCTTCGTGCGCCTGGTGCAGTTGGCGGGCGTGGGCGCGCAGCGGCAGATCCGTTCCAGCGCCATGCCGTGGGACACCGGTGGCGTGTTCAGCCTCATGACGCGTTCGCGCGATCTCGACGGCGCTTTTTCGCGTGCGCAGGCGCTGGGCTTCTCGGCCTTCAACGATCCGGTGGACTTCGACTTCGGCGGCGTGGTGCTGCGCAACGTGGTGCTGCGCCTGCCTGACGGGCTCAACCTGGCCATCTACGAGCGCCGCAAGCCGCTTCTGAACGGCTGGGACACCATCCGCAAGCTCAGCGCGCCCTTCAACGCCATGCAGACGGTGGCCCACCGCGACCGCACGCGCGACTTCTACAAGGCCGTGCTCGGCTACACGCCCCTCGCCGACAGCACCTTTCTCGACCCTGTACCCGGCCCGAACAACTTCGCGCTGCCGCACAACCTGACCACGCGCATCGAGCGCCGCTTCGCGATCATGGCCATCGAAGGGGCGGAGACCGGGCGCGTGGAGGCGATGCAGTTCGAAGGACTGGCCGGCCGCGACCTGGCGGCGCAGGCGCGATTTCCAAACCTGGGCGTGGCGGCCCTGCGCTGGCCCACCACGCAGTTGTCCGCGCGGCTGGCGCGCGCGCGGGCCGGTGGCTACGAGTGCTCCGACGCACCCGTGGAAGCGTCGCTGCAGCCCTGGGGCCGCGTGCGACTGGCCCATGTGCGCAGCCCGGATGGCGTGATCATCGAGTTGATGGAGAAGGTCTGATGCGGGTCTGTCTTCGCTGCATCGTGGACCCCAGGCGTTGCGCGTGGCCGGCGCCTGCAGACCGGGATTGAAAGAACCTCACACCATGCCCCATCGCACCCTGCGCGGCCGCATCATCTACACGAGTACCAAACCCGAGCGTCTGGGCCAGGTACGCGGCCGCGAAAACTTCACCCTGACCCGACAGCAGGACGGTGCGCGCGTAATGCACGCGCATTGCGAGATCGACGATGCACCCAACGTCATCCGCGACGTGGTGCTGGCGACCGACGCCGACGGCTGGCCGCTCGATTGCTCGCTGCGCCTGACCGTGGGCGACCGTTACGAGGGGACGGGCCTCATCAGCTTCGGCGAACACCAGGGCCGGCACTTCGCCGAGTGCCACACCGTGAACCGGCGCGACGGCAGCATCCGCCAGCGCCTGAACCTCGATGAGCGCGTGCGCTGGCTGGGCGCGCACCCGATCTGCGGCGACGCGCTTGCCCTGCGCTGCTATCCGCTGGCCCAGGGGCCGGGGCGGCAATTCTTCCCGCAAATGATGCTGACCTCGCCCGACCACCGGGGTGCCACCGGGCCGATGATGTTCCGCCTGGGTTTTGGCCTCGAGTTCGTCGGCACCGAGGCGGTGGAGGTGGTTGCCGGACGCTTCAATGCGCTGCACTTCCGTTACGTCGACACCGCCGGACAATTGCCCGAGGAACACCCTGTCTACAACCTCTGGTGCACGGCCGACGACGACTACGTCTTCCTCAAGGGCGAGGTCGGCGGCTACATGAAGACGCATTACGAATTGACTGAGCTGACCGAGCTGTCAGCGGGCTGAGTGCTTGGCGGGCACGACATCCGGCTGCTAGAATTTGTCCGGACAACTAGAGGCGAGCACAACATGCCCCCTCGCCGAAAAGGAGTGCCGCCATGACCACGCTCGTTGTTCTTTTCAATCTGAAGGACGCCACGCAGCGTGCGGCTTATGAGCGTTGGGCACGCGATGTCGATCTGCCCACAGCCAGCGCGCTGCCCTCGGTGGACAAGTTCGAGGTGCTCAAGGCCAGCGGGCTGCTGACCGGCGGGCCGTCGCCGTATGAATACGTCGAGATCCTGCACATCAACGACATGGCGCAGTTGGGCGCCGATGTCGGCACGCCGACGATGCAGCAGGTGTCGGCGCAGTTTCAGGCCTTCGCAGACCAGCCGTTGTTCATCCTGACGCAGCCGCTGTAGGGGCCAGCGGTGTACCCGGAACTCAGCGGCAAGGTGGCCATCATCACCGGCGCAGGCAGGCGAGGTGGTTTGGGCGCGGCCATGGCGCAGCGGCTGGCGGCCGAAGGTGCGCAGGTGGTCATCACCGACCAAGCCATGACCGACGAGATGCACGCCGTGCTGGCCGACATCCACGCTGCCGGTGGCCGGGCCGCGGGCCTGGCCTGCAACATGCTGGAGGCTGACCAGGTGCAGGCCATGGTGTCGCATACGCAGTCGAAGTTCGGCGTGATCGACATCCTGGTCAACAACGCCGGTGTCGGCTTCCTGATGAAACCCATTATGGAAATGAGTGTGGCCGAATGGGACACCGTGCTGGGCGTGAACCTGCGCGGCGTGTTCCTGGCCACCCAGGCCGTGGCCAAGGTGTTCGCCGCCCAGCATGCGGCACATCTTGCGACAGACGGTGACGCCTACCGGGGCGGCCGCATCGTCAACATCGCCAGCCAGGCCGCGAAGTCGGGCTTCCCGCACGCATCGGCCTATTGCGCGTCCAAACATGGGTTGGTGGGTTTGACGCGGGTGGCGGCGATTGAACTGGCGGCCATGAAAGTCACCGTCAACGCAATCTGCCCCAACCACGTCACCACCGGCCTGGGTGCGTGGCAGAACGAGTACTTCGCCAAGCTGCTGGGCAAG
>JBBQKZ010000218.1:0-2682 GCA_038327405.1 Burkholderiales bacterium
CCTGCCAGCCCCATCGGTCTGGGACATGCAATGGAGCGTGGGTTCGGATGGGGTGGGGATGGCGGCCGCGAACACCTACTCCCTGTCGGGCGATTCGGCATTCGAGCGCAGCCGTTCGAAGGTGATGCGCCTGGTGCCGAGATCGTGCGGCTACGTCACGCTCAAGGTGGCCTTGATGGGGCTCGCGCTGGCTGGATCGCAGGATACCTTCACCTTGTACCGTGCGCCCGGAGCCCGGCCCGACGTTTCGGGCCTCGCATCCACTGGGTTCTCTTGTGAGCCCCAGCACTTTGCGCCCACCTGTGAAGTCAGCGGGCCTTTGAATATTGAAGCCTGGGACGCGCTGGAACTGGTGTGGACCACGAACGGTGTACTTTCCTCCACGAGGGCGCCGATCGCCGCCTCGCTGGCCTGCGAATGAGCGCGAGTTCCAAAACGTTGGGTGCGTGATACATTTTTCACTCGTTCACACCCCCTTACCCGGAGCATCGCTCATGAAACAGATCACCGCCGTCATCAAGCCGTTCAAGCTCGAGGAGGTGCGTGAGGCACTCGCCGAACAAGGCGTCACCGGCTTGACCGTGACCGAGGTCAAGGGCTTCGGACGGCAGAAGGGCCACACCGAGCTGTACCGAGGCGCCGAGTACGTGGTGGACTTTTTGCCCAAGGTGAAGGTGGAGGTGGTGGTGAAGACAGTGGATGTGGAGCGCTGTGTGGATGCGATCATCCGCGCAGCCCGCACCGGCAAGATCGGCGACGGCAAGATCTTCGTGACCTCGGTCGAACGTGTGGTGCGAATCCGTACTGGCGAAGAAGACGAAACCGCGGTCTGAGCGGGCTTCTCAGATCGCTTCAAGGCGAGCAGCGGGCGACAGCCCCGCCGCCTGCACCAGTTCCGGCAGCAACCTGGCGGCATCGCTGTCGACACGGATCAGATCCATCTGCGCACTGCTCATGAACTGTTGCTCCAGCCCGGTGCGCATGAAGGCCATCAGTCCGTCGTAGTAGCCCGCCACGTTCAACAGCCCCACCGGCTTGTCGTGGTAACCCAGCTGGCGCCAGGCCCAGACCTCGAAGAATTCTTCAAACGTTCCGATTCCCCCGGGCAATGCGAGGAAAGCATCGGCCTTGTCGGCCATCAGGCGCTTGCGCTCGTGCATGTTGTCCACTACGTGCAGCTCGGTGCAACCGTTGTGCGCCCACTCCCGCTCCACCAGCGCTTTCGGAATGATGCCGACGGCTTGTCCACCCGCGGCCATGGTGGCATCGGCCACCATGCCCATGAGGCCGTTGCGGCCACCGCCGTACACCAGCTGGCCGCCGTGTTCACCGATCCACTGGCCCACGGCGCGGGCTGTGTCGGCGAAGGCGGGGTCGGTGCCCGGACGGGAACCGCAATACACACAAAGGGAAAAGGCGGGCGTTGTCATGTCGGTTGTTTCGGTTGGTCAGGCCCAGCGGGCCCAGGCCGCCGCCAGCCAGATTCCAACGCAAAGCAACAGGCTCAGCAACACGGCCGCGCTGCCCATGTCCTTGGCGCGTTTGGAGAGGTCGTGCCATTCCGGGCCGATGCGGTCGATGGCGGTCTCGATGCCGGTGTTGAGCAGCTCGACCATCATCACCAGCATCACCGAGCCCGCGAGCAGGGCGGTCTCCACCCAGGTCTGGCCGAGCCAGAACGCCACCGGAACCATGACGAGGGCCGCGAGTGCTTCCTGGCGGAACGCGGTCTCACCCCAGCCCGACCGCAAGCCGGCCACCGAGTAGCCGAAGGCGTGCCACATGCGGGAAGCACCTGTGCGCAGCTTTTGCGCGTTGACGGGTTCGCGATCGGGGTGGAGGCTCATGGCTTCAACTCCACCAGCGACGGGGTTTGCTGCTGTCTTCAACCGGCTTGAAGTGGACCAGGCGCGTGCCCGCCAGCGCGTCGTGCAGAAACTGGCGCTGGGCATGAAAGCGCGAGAGCAGGGCCCATATGGCGACCCAGCCCACCAGCAGCACGGAGAGTTGTTGCCCCGACAAGTGCAGCAGCCCCGCCACGGCCAGTGGCGGAAGCAACCATAGCCACGACAACACGTAGCGCCACAACGCGCGGCCTTGCGTCAGTCCGTTGCCATGGCGATCCACCACACGGATGTGCCAGGTCTTCATGGCCAGCGTCTGGCCCTTGGCCCAGAACCACCCAAAGTAAATGCCGAAGGCCACGAACACCAGCGCCTGCTGCAGGTAGCGGTTGTCCAGCGCGTTGCCTGATTGGGTGAACGAGGACAGCACATAGCTGGTGGTGAACAGCACACCGACAAGAAACACAACGCCGAACATCAAGGTGCCTTCGTACAGCCAACAGGCCATGCGCCTGCGAAGCGAGGGCGCCATCAGGTCGGGTGGGGGCGCAACGTCGGTGGGGCGGGAGGGGTCGGAAAGGGTGGCAGACATTCAAAAGGAGAAAAGTTCGGCCTGTGGGGCCCATGCCCGAATTGTCTCATTGCGGTCATGGCTTGCACTTTTTCGGGGCGTTCAACCCCGGCCGAAGCCGCAAGTCCTTGTTGCAGTGCGATAATCCGTGTTGCACTTCAAAACACGGCAAACGGATCAGGGTCCGGCGGGGTATGTGCCCGCTCATGGCCACTGGTCTCAAGTCTCGACACCGCCCCACAAGGGTTGGTCAAGAGGCACCCAAGG
>JBBQKZ010000219.1:0-2644 GCA_038327405.1 Burkholderiales bacterium
GGGGTTGAAGCCTGAAATGACCACGCGCCCTTCGGGCACCAGCACGCGCTCCACCTCGCGCAGCACCTGGTGGGGATCGGCGCTGAGCTCCAGCGTGTGAGGCAACACCACCAGGTCCAGACTGGCAGCGGGAAAGGGCAAGGCCGCGGCGTCGGTCACCAGCGCGTCCCGCATGCGCTCGATCCCGGCGCCGCCTTCATCAGGATCGGCGGCCGTCAGAAGGTCTTCGGGCAAGGCCAGCCAGCGGTGGGGCATGCGGTTGGAGCGCAAGGTCTGCAGCTCGGGCAGGCCCAGCTGCATCGCGTTGTAGCCGAACAGATCGGCCACGGCCAGATCGAACTGAGCATGCTCCCAGCCCAACAGGTACTGGCCTGGCGGGGTCTGGAACCATTGGGTCAAACCGGTCATTTTTTCGGGCATCGTTCGCGTGAGACGGGCATTGAAACAGCCGAAGTCTGCGACACTGCAAACCACCGGGCAAACCCCCGCACTCTACACGCCCATTCCCCTGCGACGCACGAACCCGACCCCATGGAACTCTTCCCCCTGCCGGCCTTCAGCGACAACTACATCTGGACCCTGCACGACGGCCAGCGCGCCTTGGTGGTCGACCCGGGCGAGTCCGACGGTGTGCTGGCCTGGCTCGACCAGCACGGGCTGCAGCTGGACACGATCCTGATCACCCACCACCACGCTGACCACACGGGCGGCGTGGACGCGTTGCGCGAAGCCACGCGTGCCCGCGTGATCGGTCCGGCCTTCGAACCCATGCCCGAGCCCTTGCAGCGGGTGAGCGCAGGTGAACACGTCGACGTGCTGGGCCTGCGCTTCGAGGTCATCGAGGTGCCAGGCCACACCGCCGGCCACATAGCCTTCTACGCCGCCCAAGCCGAGGGCACACCGCTGCTGTTCTGTGGCGACACGCTGTTCTCGGGCGGCTGCGGCCGTTTGTTCGAAGGCACACCGGCCCAGATGCTCGACTCCCTCTCCCGGCTGGCGGCGCTGCCGGCAGCCACCCGCGTGTGCTGCACCCACGAGTACACCCTGTCGAATCTGAAATTCGCGCAGGCCATCGAACCCGCCAATGACGACCTTGCCGCCTACACGCGGCACTGCCAGCAACAACGTGACCTGAACTTTCCCACCCTGCCCAGCTCCATCGGGCTGGAGAAACGCATCAACCCGTTCCTGCGCACGGCAGAGGCGGACGTGGTGCGGGCGGCCCGAGCCCATGAGCCGGCCACCACTGCCGACGCCGTGTCGGTCTTCGCCACGCTGCGGACCTGGAAAAACAACTTCAAATGACCCTCGCTTCAGCCTTGCCTTTCCACTTGCAACTGCCCTTCTTTCAGCACCGCTGGCGCGCCGCCGCTGCCCTGGCGGTCGGCCTGTTCCTCTCCGGCTGCGCCACGGTCGACACCGGCTCTGCCAGCAACGCGCCATCGGCCAACGAACCTGTCTCGTCTGCGCCCAGGGCGCAGCGTCTGCCGTCGTACCGACTGCCTGGCAACATCCCGCTGAGCGACATCGGCGTGGCCGAGACCAGCGTGCCGCCCGTGGCCTCGCTGGCCGCGCCGGCCGACCTGTGGGAACGCATCCGCCGCGGCTTTGCCATGACCGACCTCGACAGCGACCTGGTGCGCGACCAGGAGCGCTGGTACGCCACGCGGCCGGACTACATCCAGCGCATGACCGAGCGCTCCAGCCGCTACCTGTTCCACATCGTTGAAGAGATCGAACGCCGCAACATGCCCATGGAGCTGGCGCTGCTGCCTTTCATCGAGAGTGCCTTCAATCCCCAGGCGGTGTCCAGCGCGCGCGCCGCCGGCATGTGGCAGTTCATGCCCGCCACGGGACAGTCTTTCGACCTCAAGCAAAACGCCTTTCGCGACGACCGCCGCGATGTGCTCGCCTCCACGCGCGCCGCGCTCGACTACCTGCAACAGCTGCACGGCCGCTTCGGCGACTGGCATCTGGCGCTGGCCGCCTACAACTGGGGCCAGGGCAATGTGAACCGCGCCATCACCCAGAACAAGCGCCTGGGTCTGCCCACCGGCTATCTGGATATCAACATGCCGCTGGAGACACGCACCTACGTGCCCAAGCTGCAGGCGGTCAAGAACATCATGGCCCGGCCGCAGGCCTACAACGCCACGCTGCCCCTGATCGGCAACCACCCGTTCTTCGACACGGTGACGCTCGATCGCGACATCGACGTGGCCGTGATCGCGCGCCTGGCCGAAGTGAGCGAAGCCGACTTCCGCGCCCTCAACCCCTCGCTCAAGCAGCCGGTGGTGATGGCCTCCGGCACACCCAACATCCTGCTGCCCTGGGACAACGCGGTGATCTTCCAGAACAAGCTCACCTCCCACACCGGGCCGCTGGCGAGCTGGACCGCCTGGGTCGTGCCCGCCACCATGACGGTGGCGCAGGCCGCGTCGCGCGTTGGCATGAGCGAATCCGAGCTGCGCGAGGTCAACAACATCCCGCCGAGCATGAGCCTGCGCGCGGGCTCCAGCCTGCTGGTGCCGCGCACCAGCCAGCGCAACAGCGACGTGCCGCTGCACGTGGCCGACAACGCCCAGCTCAACCTGCAACCCGACGTGGTGTTGCGCCGCTCGGTGGTGAAGGCGCGCAAGGGCGA
>JBBQKZ010000220.1:0-2613 GCA_038327405.1 Burkholderiales bacterium
GGCAACGGCCAGCATCCCGAACAGCGGTGGACCAAGCACCACGCCCAAGTAGGTGAAGGCCAGAGTGCCGCCAGTCGCAGCGCCGGCTTGGCCAGGCGGCGCCAGTCGCGCCACGGCTGCGAGGTAAACGCCGTTCCAACCGATCGCCGTGGCGCCGAAAGCTGCCAGCGCCAATACCACCCACACCTGCGGTGTGTGCGGGCCCAACAACGGTGCGACGGCCGCACTGGCCACCATCATTGCGCACAGCACCATCAACATGCGCCGCGCGCCCAGACCCCTGTCGGCGATCCAGCCCCAAAGCACGCGCCCCACCATGCCAGCGCCTTGCGACACCGCCAGCGCCATGCCCGCAGCCACCAGCGCCCAGCCCAGATCGGCGGTGAGCCAGGTCACTGCGTAGGCCGTGAGGCAAACCTGCACGGAAGAAAACACAAACGAACAACCAGCGATGGTGCGCAACTCGGGCAGCGCCCACACCATGCGCACTGGCTCCAGCAGGCTGGCTGGCCTGGGCCAGGCGGCCGTAACCAGACCCACGTCCAGCGAGCGGCGCAGCACCTGGGCCAGCACGCCACAGGCAAGGCAGGCCAGCGCGACGGTGCCGAGCGCGAACTGCCAGCTACCGGCTTGCGTCAGCGGCGGCACGCTAAGACCCGCCAGCACACCGCCCAGTGGCACGCCGGTCTGCTTGAGCGAGAACACCAATCCCAGGCGGTGCGGGGGCGTCGAGCGCGCCAGGATCTGGGAGCTCGCCGGGGTGATCGGCCCATACCCGACCCCCAGCAGCACCGCCCCCAGCGTGGCCAGCGGCAACCAACCGCTGCACAGCATCCCCAGGCCGGCGGCACAAGCCACCAAAGACCACTGGCTCGTGCGTATGGCGCCGTGGTGAGTGATGGAGTGGCTGCCCAACACCGTGGCCACCATGGCCCCCAGATACACGAGCGCAATGTACAAGCCCACCGCTTGATGGGGCAGTCCGAGCCGCGCGGTGATGACCGGCCCCGCTACGGTGGGCGCGATGGCCGCCGCGGAAGCCAAGGCCTGTATGGCCAGCGTGACCGCAAGCGCTGGCACCGCTTTCGATCGGGCAGGGTTTATCACAAGGTTGACGGTATTTTGAATCGACTTTCATAATACCGAAGTTATGAGTGCCGTCATCAGTCGTTCACCCGTTCGGTCTCTGGAAGTGCTGGACGCGTTCCGGATCGCTCGGGAACCTCTGTCGGTGTCAGAAATCGCGCGGCTGGCGAGGCTGCCGCTGTCCACCTGTCACGGACTCGTGCGAGCGCTCGAACACCACGGCTTTCTGCACTTTCTGACCACGCGAAAGGTCTACCCGACGCGGCGTCTGTGGGACATGGCCGTGGTGATCGACGCCCACGACCCGTTGACGCGGCGCGTCACGCCCGCACTCGAAGCGCTGCGCGACGCCACCGGCGAAACCGTCATCCTCGGCACACGCCAGCACGAACGGGTGCTGTATTTGCAAGTGGTGGAAAGCAGGCACGCGATCCGCTATTCATCGCGCGCCGGTGAACACAAGCCGCTGCATTCCAGTGCGATCGGCAAGTGTCTGTTGAGCACACTGAACGCAGATGAGTTGGAGTCGTGGCTGAAGGCTCAGCCGCTGCCGCGCATCACCGACACCACGGTCACCGACGCGCAGATGCTGCGCCTGGACCTCGCAGAGGGCCGCAAGCTTGGTCGACAGGTGACGCGTGGCGAGAACGTCGCCGACGTGATGGCCGTGGCCGCGCCGCTGTTGCTCGGCACGTTGACCTTGGCGCTGGCAGTAGCCGGCCCCATGCACCGCATGGTCGCGGCCGAACGACGAGTCACAGAGGCCTTGCTGACCTGCGTGCAGCAGCTCAGCCCGAACGATGGTATTGACCACACCCCGATGGAATCCGAACATGGCTGAAGACCTGCATTTGCGCGTCAGCCGAGATGGCGCCGTTCTGCGCATCCGGGTCGACCGGCCGGCTCGACACAACCCTTTGTCTCGCACGGTGCTGGCGGCGTTGCAAGCAGCGCTGCGCCAACACGCTGATGACGAGGGTCTGCGCTGCGCGCAAATCACAGGCGCCGGCAACCGCTATTTCGCCGCGGGCGGCGACGTGCACGAGCTCGACGCCGTGCGTACATCGGAGCAGGCCCGCGAGATGTCAGACGAAGGCCGCGCCGCACTGGACGCCGTGCGCAACTTCCCGGTTCCCGTGATCGCCGTGTTGAACGGCGACGCGCTGGGCGGCGGTGCAGAGCTGGCGCTGGCCTGCGATTTCCGCTTGATGCGCGACGGCACCCACATCGGCTTCGTACACGGTCGGCTGGGCATCACCTCGGCCTGGGGTGGTGGGCCCGATTTGAGCTCACTGGTGGGCCCGGCTCGGGCACTGCGCATGACCGCGCGCTGCGAACTGGTTTCCGCGGCAATGGCGCTGGATTGGGGCCTGGCCGACGGATGTGCGCCTGACGAACCAGCGTTGGAGGTCGCCCTGGAGGCATTCATCGCGCCGATGCTGCGTCAGTCACGTCACGCCTTGCACGCCTGCACTCTGCAGGCGCGGGCCATGAAGCGGGGCCTGCCGCAGGGCGAACGCCGCGACA
>JBBQKZ010000221.1:0-2605 GCA_038327405.1 Burkholderiales bacterium
GCTCCATCCTCTGGGGCGATGACGTGCACGCGGTGCAAGTGCCCGAGGTGCTGAACTGGTCGATCCCGCTGACCGAGAACCTCTCGTACCCGGTGTACCGGCTGGTGATGTCGGGCGTGTGCATCGCGCTGGCGCTCGGCCTGTACCTGCTGATTTCCAAGACCCGCCTGGGCATGAAGATCCGCGCCGGTGCGTTCAACCGCGAGATGACCGAGTCGCTGGGCATCAACATCCGCCTCATCCACGGCGTGGTGTTCGCGCTGGGCGTGGCGCTGGCCGCCATCGCCGGCATGATCGCCTCGCCCATCGCCAGCGTCTACCCGGGCATGGGCAGCTCGGTGCTGATCATGTGTTTCGTGGTCGTCGTCATCGGTGGCATCGGTTCGGTGCGCGGCGCCCTCGTCGCGGCCCTGCTCGTGGGCCTGGTGGACACGTTCGGCAAGGTGCTGGTGCCACAGATCGCGGGCATGGCCGTGTACATGCTCATGGCCGGTGTGCTCCTTTACAAGCCCGAAGGGCTCTTCAAACAATGAGTTCCCCCAAAGCCCAACACGAGAAGCTGCCGCGCAGCATCCAGGCCATCCTGGTGCTGGGCGCCATCGCGCTCGCCGCGTTTCCACTCATCCCGTTGACCGGTGGCGACTTCTACCTGCAGATGCTCTCGCAGATGATGATCCTGGCGATCTTCGCCATGAGCCTCGATCTGCTGCAGGGCGTGAGCGGCCTGGTGTCGCTCGGCCACGCGGCCTACTTTGGACTGGCGGGTTATGCGCTGGCCTTCCTCACGCCGGCCGACGCGCCCATCAGCCTGTGGTGGGCCCTGCCCGCCTCGGCGCTGGGCGCGGGCCTGGCGGCGCTGATCATCGGCTTCTTCGTGGTGCGGACCCACGGCATCTACTTCATCATGGTCACCATGGCGTTCGCGCAGATGGTGTTCTTCCTGTTCTTCGACAACAAGGCGCTGGGCGGGTCGGATGGTGTGTACGTGAACTTCCGGCCCGACGCCTCGGTGTTCGGCTGGACCGGCATCGACCTCGAAAACAAGACCACCTTCTACTACTTCACATTGCTGCTGCTGGTGCTGGTCTACGCCTTCCTGCGCCGACTGCTGTTCTCGCCGTTTGGCCGCGTGCTCGCCGGCATTCGCGTGAACGAACACCGCATGCGCGCGGTGGGCTATGGCACCTTCGGCTACAAGCTTGCGGCCTTCACGCTGGCCGGTGCGTTGGCCGGTGTGGCGGGCTTTCTGTGGGCTGCGCAGACCGGCTACGTGAACCCCGAGCTGATGGGGTTTCACATGAGCGCACACGCGATCATGATGGTCATCCTCGGCGGCATGGGCAACTTCGCAGGGGCCATCGTGGGCGCCTTCGCGTTTGAATACGTGATGCACTTTTTCAAGGACCTCACCAAACACTGGCAGCTGCTCATGGGCACGTTCATCGTGCTGGTGGTGGTGTTCGCGCCGCGTGGTTTGCTGGGCTTGGTTGAGCGCTTCACCAAGAAGAAGGGCATGCCATGAGCGAACTCGTGCTCTCCGCCCGCAACCTCACCAAACGCTTCGGCGGTCTGGCCGCCGTCAACGACGTGTCGGTGGACCTGCACCGCGACCGCATCCACGCGGTGATCGGCCCCAACGGCGCGGGCAAGTCCACGCTGACCAACCTGCTCTCGGGCGACCTGCCGCCCACCTCGGGCCGCATCACGCTCAACGGGGTCGAGACCGCCGGCAAGAGCCCGGAAAAAATCTCGCGCCTGGGCCTGGGCCGCAGCTACCAGAAGACCAACATCTTCCTGCCTTTCACCGTGTGGGACAACGTGCGCCTGGCCGCGCAGTCGCGCGAGCGGCACGTGCCGTGGAATCCGCTGCGCTGGGTGTCCTCGGCCAGCGCCATGGGTGCTGTGAACCAGCGCTGCGAACGTGCGCTGGAACTCGCCGGCCTCACAGAGCGCGCCAACGTGGTGGCCGGCACCACCAGCCACGGCGAACAGCGCCAACTGGAGATCGCCATGACCCTGGCCACCGAACCCACCGTGCTGCTGCTCGACGAACCGCTGGCCGGCATGGGCCAAGCCGAGGCCGAGAGCATGGTGGCGCTACTGCTGCGGTTGAAAAAGGACCACGCCATCATGCTGGTGGAGCACGACATGGACGCCGTGTTCACCCTGGCCGATCAGCTTACTGTGATGGTGAACGGCCTGGTGATCGCCAGCGGCACGCCGGCTCAGGTGCGCGGTGATGCGTCGGTGCAAGCGGCTTACCTGGGTGAGGAACACTGATGAGCGCATTGACGAACGCCTTGGTTGAGGCCAAGGGTCTCAACACCCACTACGGCGCCAGCCACATCCTGCGCGGCATTGACTTCACCGTCGGCCAGGGCCAGACCATTGGCTTGATGGGCCGCAACGGCATGGGCAAGTCCACGCTGCTCAAATCCATCATGGGCATCGTCAAGCCCAGTGGCGGCCAGGTGCATGTGAAAGGCCGCGACATGACCGGCGCACCCACGTTCGAGATCGCCCGCATGGGCCTGGCCTACGTGCCCGAGGGCCGTGGCATCTTCGGCAACCTGAGCGTGAGGGAAAACCTGGTGATGTCGGCGCG
>JBBQKZ010000222.1:0-2544 GCA_038327405.1 Burkholderiales bacterium
AACTGCTGCCCGATTTCGGGCCGTTCTGCAAACGGATCGGCCGGGTTTTCTCCACCCACTATGCACTCCATGCGCGTGCGCACATTGCCCAGCGCGCGGGGGTGGCTGTAGATGTAGAAACGGTCGGCTGCGATGGCGTCAAAAACCAGCTGCGCGACCTCTGCCGCGGTGACCTTGCCCGAGCTCACGGCCTTGTCGCTCATGGCCTGGCCAATCATCTGGCTCTGGGTGGCTTTTTCATCGGCCAGTTCGGCCGGGCGGTTGCGGTGGCTCTGGCTGATGCCGGTGGGCACGAAGTACGGGCAGAGCACGCTCGCGCTGACCTGGTCGCTCACCAGCTTCAGGTCCTGGTAGAGGGTTTCGGTGAGGCTCACCACCGCGTGTTTGCTCACGTTGTAGATGCCCATGTTGGGCGGCGTGAGCAGGCCTGCCATGCTGGCGGTGTTCACGATGTGGCCGCGCCAGGCCGGGTCTTTCTTCGCGGCGGCCAGCATCATGGGCGTGAACAGGCGCACGCCGTGCACCACACCCCAGAGGTTCACGCCCAGCACCCACTCCCAGTCCTTCACCGAGTTTTCCCAGATCAGGCCGCCCGAGCCCACGCCCGCGTTGTTGAACACGAAATGCGGCGCGCCGAAGGTCTTCTCCACATCGGCGGCGAGTGCCTCCATCTGCTCGTTGCTGGAAACGTCGACCTTGCGCGAGAGCACCTTGACGCCCGTGGCCTCGATCTCGGCCGTGGCGGCGTCCAGCGCGTCCTTCTGCACGTCAACCAGCACGAGGTTCATGCCGAGCTTCGCACCGATGCGCGCGCACTCCAGGCCGAAGCCCGAGCCTGCGCCGGTGAGAACCGCCGTTTTGCCTTTGAAGTCTTGAATCATGGTTGTCTCCTGTGTGTATGGAAAAGCTCAGGCGGCCCGCACCATCTCGACGTGGTCGATACCGTCCTCGATGTAGATCGGCCCATCGGGCTGGAACCCGTGTTGCCCGTAAAAACCTTGCAAGTGCGCCTGCGCGCCAATGCGGATGGGCTGCACGCCCCACAGGCCTTGCAGCATGTGAACCGACTGGCGGATCAGCGCATGGCCGATGCCGCTGCCGCGCGTGACCGGATTCGTCACCACGCGGCCGATGCTGGCCTCGGCGTACTTCAGCCCGGCGGGCACCAGCCGTGCACAGGCCATCAGCTCGACGCCTTCGGGCCGGTGCGATTCGGCCAGCACGTGCATGCACTGCGCGTCGGCGCCGTCCATGTCCTGGAACACGCAGCGCTGCTCCACCACAAAAACCTCCGTGCGCAGTTGCAGCAAGCGGTAGAGCGTGCGGGCAGACATTGCATCGAACGGCAGGCAGCGCCAGTGCGTGGGTCCTTCGGGTCTCAAGCGCGCACTTCCCTCAGCACAAAACCGATGCGCGGAAAGTGCACGTGCAGCAGGCCGGCGCGCTCGTCGGTGCGCTCCAGCGTGTAGCGGGTGCGGGTGGCGGCGCGCAGGATGCCCTCGGTGGGCTCCTGGCCAAAGGTCTCGGCGTTGATGGTCACGCGGCTGCCCAGGGCAATGCCGTGGTCGTCCTGGAAGGTGTCGTCGGTGTGGGGCGCGGGCTGGGCGGCGGCGGCGATGGCAATGGCTTCGGTCGATGTGAGTTTGCTTGAATTACCGTGGCCGATGGCGGCCATGCGGTCCATCCATTCAACGACGTTGGGCGTGGCGTCCAGGATGCCAGCCATGGCGGGGTTGACCACGCGGCTGAACCACAGCGGGTGGTAGGCCGCGAAGTCGGCCACACAGGGTGCATCACCCAGCAGGAAGGGGTGCATGTCGACCATGGTCGAGAGGCGCCGCAGGTAGCTCTTGTAGGCGGCGGTGGCGTCACCGGGTCGCAGGCTGGTCATGCCCGTTCGCATCGCGCCACGGTCGGCCGCGAAGGCCTGGGCGGCTTCGGGTGGCTGGCCGGCAAACAGCGCAGCCGCGCCCTTGGGGCTGAGGTTGTAACCCATGGCGGCCCAGAACAAGGTGCTGTCGGCCCACTGGGCCAGCACGCGCGCCATGCCCTTGAGGTGCTCGGGGTACAGCGTGGGTTCGGGCTGGATGTGTTCCAGCACATCGCAGATGAGCGCGGTGTCGCAATAGATGTCGGCGCCGATCTGCAGAAACGGCGTGCGGCGGTAACCGCCGGTGAGCGCCAGCACGTCGGGCTTGGGCATGATGCGCGGGATGTTCACGCTCTGCCAGCTGAGCTGCTTGTGGCCCAGGATCAGGCGCACCTTCTCGGAAAACGGGGACGTGGGGTAGTGGTGCAGGATGAGGTCGGGCATGGTTCAGCAGTCTCCGTGGGATGTGATGTCCGTTCGCCCTGAGCCTGTCGAAAGGTTCGCCCAGGTGTCGGCGAGGGCTTCGACAAGCTCAGCCCGAACGGGAGCATGAGCGGTCATGAAGGTCTTGCGCGTTCGAGTATGGCGTCGAAGTCCACACCGGCGCCCAGCGAGCCGAAGCTGTGGCCCCACTCGCCGCCGATGCGCGAATCGCAAAAGGCGCTGAACACGGC
>JBBQKZ010000223.1:0-2250 GCA_038327405.1 Burkholderiales bacterium
CAAGACGGTGAACGTGCCGGCGGATTACCCCTACAACGACTTCAAGGGCCTGTACCAGCAGGCCTGGCGCGCGCAGCTCAAGGGCCTCGCAACTTTCTGGCCCAACGCCAGCCTGGGCTCGGTGCTGGTCACCGGCGCCACCGCGGTGTCAAGGGCGAGTGTGTCCACCGTGGACCCCATGCGCAGCGTGATCGAGAGCCGGCCACCGGGGGCCCTGTCGGCCGTGGCCGACAAGATCGAGTACTGGACGCAGGAGGGCCAGCAGACGCTGTATTTGCTGGTGTCGTTTCTGCCGGTGCCCACGGCCGATGGCGCGGGTACGGTGGAGCGCGCGATCGAGTTCTTCATGCCGGTGGGGCAGAGCGGTGAGTCGCAGCTGTGGGTGTCGTCCAGCATGCGGCTGCTGTCGCTGGCCGCGCGCGGTGGTTTCCTGGAGCGCGCCCTGCGCGACATGCGCAAGGTGGTGTGGGACCGCGGTCCCGTGCGCATGGGCACACACCAGACGGCCGACGGCACGCATGTGCCGATGTGGCACGACTCGGTGGTGGCGGCCATCGCCTACGCGGTGCAGACGCTGATCGCGCAGCGCGCCGGGGTCACGCCTTCGTCGGAGCCGCCCTCACCGGTGGAGGTGCAGGCCACGCCCGGGATGATGCCTGGCAAGAAGTGCGGCGAGTGCGGCGCGCACGCGGTGATCCGCAAGGACGGCTGCGACTACTGCACGCAGTGTGGCCACCTCGGGGTGTGCGGATGAACACCGCGCTGCTCGTGCGACCGCCGCCTGTGGCCTGCGAGCCCGAGACGGTGGAGTGCGAGTGCGCCCGCGCCGCGGCCGACCTGATCCACGCGCGCCAGACCGTGCTGCCCAAGCGCCTGCTGGCGCCCGGCCCCGATGCGGACCAGCTTCAGGCTCTGCTCGGTGCGGCTGCAGCCGCGCCTGATCACGGCCAGCTGCTGCCCTGGCGTTTTGTGATCGTGCCGCGCAGCGAGCGCGCGTCGCTGGCCGAGGTGTTCGCGCAGGCGCTTCGCGAGCGCGACGCCGGCGCGACGCCCGAGCAACTGGACCAAGCGCGTGAGAAAGCTCACCGCGCGCCCTTATTGCTGCTGGTGGTGGTGGACGGTCAATGCGGTGACCCTGCAGTGGACCTGGCCGAACGCACCTTGTCTGCGGGTTGCGCGGTGCAGAACATGCTGCTCATGGCCACCGACATGGGCTTTGGTTCGGGGCTCACGAGCGGCAGAGCGCTCGGTTCCACCGCCTTGCGCCAACGCTTCGGCCTGAACGCGGGCGAACTCGCCACGTGTTTCATGAGCGTGGGCACGGTGGCCGCGCGCCGGCCAGCGCGCACGCGCCCGGCTGTCGCCGATTACTGCAGCACGCTCGGCCCTGCGCCAACACCTCACCTTTGACCCCGGAGACCCTGTGAATATTCAAACTTTTGATGACCTGCTGAGCGCCGCGCGCAGCCAACCGCTGCCGCAACGCCTTCTGTTCGTCTTTGCCGGCGTCGAGTTGCCCGACGACGCCACGCCGACCCAGCGCCTTGAGTTCGAGCGGGGCGAAGGTGGTGCGCTGGTGCCGCAGATGTGCGTGGACAAAGGCCTGGACGAGCTTCATTCATTCGACCAGTTGGTGCAGGAGGCCACAACCTTTGGCCAGCCCTGGGGCATGGTGTTTGCCGCTGCACTCGCCGGCAAGCCGGGCCACCAGCCCGAGAGCGCCGAAGCCGAACAGCCGCTGCGGGACATGGTGGAGGCCATTCGCCAGGGCCAACTGCAAGCTTTCATTCCGTTCGATGCACAAGGCCAGGCCGTGGTGCTGGGCTGAGATGGCTACTTCAATTCCTTTGTCGTCCGTCACCCTGCCTGGGCACCGAGCACCCGCGGCGGGCTTCGAGGCGCCGTTCGAGATGCTGGGCGCCTGCCACGAACGCGTCGAACGGATGCTGGGCCTGCTGGCCAAGCTGCACCACCATGTGTTGCTGCATGGCTGGGACGAGAGCGTGGCCAGCGCCGCGCGGGATGTGATGCGCTACTTCGATCAGGCCGCGCCCTTGCACCATGAAGACGAAGAGCGCCATGTCTTCCCGCCCTTGCTGGCGGGCGACGATGCCGAGCTACGCCGGGTGGTGCAGCGCCTGCAGCAGGATCACCGCGACATGGAAGCCGCGTGGGTGGCGGCGCGGGCCGTGTTGGCCGCAGTGACACAGCCCCCCCCGCCTGCCTGGGCGCACTTCAGTGCGCCCGAAG
>JBBQKZ010000224.1:0-2239 GCA_038327405.1 Burkholderiales bacterium
TCACGCCAAACTTCTCTTCGATGGCTTTCACCAGGTCGTTGAGTTCCATGACCGTCATGCTGTCCAGCGCGGTCAAAAATGCGTCTTTATCGAATGCCATTTTGATTTCCTAACAATTGGTTGAACGAACGGTGCGCGCCACTCAGGCAGCAGCCGCTTCTTCGGCTGCCACGGGGGCAGCGCCTTCGCCTTTTTTCGCCGCCAGCGCGCCCAGCACAACGGCCGTACGCGACATGGGCGACATCAGCAAGCCACACACCTGCGCCAGCAGCACTTCTTTCGAAGGGATGCTTGCGAGCTGCTTCACGCCATTGACGTCCAGGACTTTGCCTGCATACACACCGGCGCGAATCACCAACTTGTCGTTGGTCTTCGCGAACTCGGCTACCACTTTGGCGGCGGCCACGGCGTCAACAGAAAATCCATAGATCAGCGGACCGGTCATCTGGTCTGCGGCCACTTCAAATGCGCTGCCAGCCACCGCACGGCGAGCCAGGGTGTTTTTCAACACGCTCAGGGTCACACCGTTGCTGCGGGCTGTGACGCGCAGTTTGTCCATGTTCGCGACCGTGATGCCACGGTACTCCGCCATCACGAGCGTTTGAGCTTTTGCGGCGAGGCTGGTCACTTCGGAAATGACCGCTTCTTTCTCACTGCGATTCAGACTCAAGGTCTACTCCTTAAATGTGCCTTCGGTCGAACGACCTGAGGCACGCCTCATTGCAGCGATCAACTGTTTCGGAACGGATTCCATCTGCAGCGGGATCGCCATCTGCGTTGGCTTGTCACAATTAAGTCGGGCCGCATTCCGAAGAACTTGATCCGACACCAACGGTCTTGGATGGCCCCGGGAGCCGGTCATCACAACCGGCGCCTGGGCCCACCACACCCGGGCGACCTGCGTCGCCCGAATTCTTTTCTCAACGCTTCTCTTTTGCGTTACGCCGAGATGGATTGCATGTCCACACGAACGCCGACACCCATGGTCGACGACACCGCCACCTTGCGCAGGTAAACACCCTTGCTGGTCGCTGGCTTGGATTTGGTCAATGCATCGAGCAAGGCCACCAGGTTGCCCTGGAGCTTGTCGGCGTCGAACGAACGGCGACCAATGGTGCCGTGCACGATGCCGGCCTTGTCGACGCGGAACTGGACCTGACCCGCCTTGGCGTTGCGCACGGCTTGTGCGACATCGGGCGTCACGGTGCCGACCTTCGGGTTGGGCATCAGACCGCGCGGGCCCAGGATCTGACCCAGGGTACCGACGACGCGCATGGCGTCCGGCGAGGCGATCACCACGTCGAAGTTCATGTTGCCGGCCTTGATGTCGGCAGCCAGATCGTCCATGCCGACGATGTCGGCACCGGCGGCCTTGGCTTCCTCAGCCTTGGCGCCTTGGGCAAACACGGCCACGCGCTTGGTCTTGCCGGTGCCGTTGGGCATCACGACGGCGCCACGCACCACCTGGTCGGATTTCTTGGCGTCCACGCCGAGCTGGATGGCCACGTCGATGGATTCGTCAAACTTGGCGTTCGCGCATTCCTTGATGATCGCGATGGCTTCGGTCAGGGCGTACAGCTTGTTGCTGTCGACCTTGCCTTCGAAGGCTTTCTGTTTTTTGGTCAGCTTGGCCATTTACACACCCTCCACAATCACGCCCATCGAGCGGGCCGAACCGGCGATGGTGCGCACGGCGGCGTCCACGTCGGCAGCGGTCATGTCTTTCATCTTGACCTTGGCAATTTCTTCGAGCTGAGCACGCGTGATCTTGCCGACCTTGTTCTTGTTGGGCACCGAAGAGCCCTTGTCGAGCTTGATTGCCTTCTTGATCAAGGTGGTCGCTGGCGGCGTCTTGATGATGAAGGTGAAGCTCTTGTCCGCGTACGCCGTGATCACCACGGGCAGCGGCAGACCTGGCTCAACGCCTTGGGTCTGGGCGTTGAACGCCTTGCAGAACTCCATGATGTTCAGGCCGCGCTGACCCAGTGCCGGGCCGATCGGAGGGGATGGGTTGGCCTTGCCAGCTGGGACTTGCAGCTTGACGAAGCCGACGATTTTTTTCGCCATTTTTTAGCTCCTGCGAGTGCAGACGGTTGCCACATTGGACAACCTCCTCGCGGTTGGGGACCCGGAAAACTTCAACAGCACTGACGTCGGGCCGACCCGCCAGCACCTGGAAACGTCAGGTCTTTTCGACCTGGCTGAATTCGAGCTCAACCGGCGTGGCGCGACCAAAGAT
>JBBQKZ010000225.1:0-2222 GCA_038327405.1 Burkholderiales bacterium
ACAGGTAGCGCCAGGAGAGACCGAACACGTTCATGCGGCCACCGGAGAAACCGTGTCGAACGCGAGCACAGTGGCCCGAGGCAGCGCCTGCAGCACGCGTGTGTCGTGGGTGGCGATCACCAACGTGGCGTCGAGTTCGCCAGCGCATTCGCGCAGCAGGTTCAACGAGGCCTCGCAGGCGCTGTCGTCCAGACTGGCGGTGGGCTCGTCGGCCAGGATCACGCTCGGGCGCAGCAGCAACGCGCGGGCCAGCGCCACGCGCTGGGCCTGGCCACCCGAGAGTTGCGATGGCTTTCGCGATACCAGCGAAACGATGTCCAGCGCCTTCAAGGTCCGGGAGACGGCCGCGGTGTCGACCGGCAGGCCGGCGGCAAAAAACACCAGCCCCAGGTTGTCCATCACCGACAAGGCATCGCTGAGGTGGAGCCTTTGCGGCAGAAAGCCGATGTGTCGCGCACGCCAGGCGTCGCGGGCCGCAGCGCTCAAGCGGCCCGGTGACTGACCGCTCACGACCACCTCCCCGGCCGTAGGCGTGAGCAAGCCGCTGGCCAGCGCCAGCCAGGTCGACTTGCCGCTGCCCGAACGTCCGCGCAAGAGCAAGGTGCCGCCTTGCGCCACCGACACGTCGGCAAAGCGCAGCGGCTCGGCGCGCGGGTAGGCGAATTGCAGACCGCAGCTGTCGATCACGCAGCAGGCTCCGCACATCCCGCGCAGGTGCCATGGATGGACACGTCCAACCGGTTGCCCTGGTGACCCAGGCGCGCGAGCGCTGCAAACAGGTCGTGCGTCACGGCACGCGTGGGCTCACTCGCATCGGTGAGCCGGAACTGCCGGTGGCAGGCATCGCACTCGAAACGCGGCAGCGCGCCCTCTTCCTCACCGCCAGGCGTGGGCAACGCGAGGCTGAAACGCCAGGTGCGCGAGTCGTCGGCCTGGCGCTGCAGCACGCCGCAGCCAGCCAGGCGATCGAGCAGGCGGTAAAGGGTGACGCGGTTGATGTCCAGGCCGCGCGCGGTGAGCGAGGCCAGCGCCTGAGCGTGGGTCAGCGCGCTGCCCGGGCGGGCCAGAAACAGGCCGAGCACGGCGCGGGTCGCCAGCGTGCGGCGAAGTCCGGCTTGCTCCAGCCGGGTCTGGATCTCGGGCGGAACGCCCAAGGGTTCTTTGGGTGTGCGTGGGTTCAAGGGACACGTCTCCGCTTTATCGCAACTTGGTTGCGTTATGATGCCTTCAATCGCAATTCAGTTGCATTATTGCAGCCACAAAGACGCCCGTGCAAGCCACTCCCGCCGCAACCGGCCCCGCCGGGCCCATCACATTGCACAACCTCACGCTCGGTTACGAGCGGCACCCGGCCGTGCACCACCTCTCCATCACCTTGAAGCCGGGTTCGCTGGTCGCTGTGGTCGGGCCCAACGGGGCCGGCAAGTCCACGCTGGTCAAAGCCCTGGCGGGTCAGTTGCGGCCCATCGAAGGTTCGATCCAGGGCCTGGAACTCCAGCGTGTGGCCTGCCTGCCGCAGCACAGCGGCATTGACCGCAGCTTTCCCATGTCGGTGCAAGACATGGTCATGCTCGGGCTGTGGCACGAGGTGGGCGCCCTCGGGCGCTTCCGTGCTGCCCACCGCCAGGCCGGGCACGACGCGCTGGCCGCGGTGGGCCTGCTGGGTTTCGAGAAACGGGGCATCGACACACTCTCGGGCGGGCAGATGCAGCGCGCCTTGTTCGCCCGGCTGATCCTGCAGGACGCACCCGTGGTGCTGCTCGACGAACCCTTTGCCGCAGTGGACCAGCGCACCACCGACGATCTGCTGACCCTGCTGCACCGATGGCACGCGCAAGGCAAAACCGTGGTGGCGGTGTTGCACGACCTTGCGCAGGTGCGGGCGCACTTCCCGCTCACCTTGCTGCTGGCGCGCGAGCCGGTGGCCTGGGGTGCCACGGCCGAGGTGCTGACCGAGGCGCACTGGCAGCGCGCGCTGCACATGCAGGAACCGTTCGACGACGACGCGACCTTGTGCGCACCAGCCAGCCCACACGCACACAGCCACGGAGTCTCGGCATGAACGCATTGGACGGGGCAGACGCGACGACGACGATGCTCTGGGCCCACCTCTGGCTGGGCCCGTTCGTCGAATTCGGCTTCATGCGCAGTGCGCTGCTGGGCTGTGTGGCGCTGGCGGTGAGTTCGGCCCCGGTGGGCGTGTTCCTGATGCTGCGGCGCAT
>JBBQKZ010000226.1:0-2059 GCA_038327405.1 Burkholderiales bacterium
TCCAAAATATGGATGCGGTCGAGCACCTTGTTCAGCCGGTGCTGGCTGCGCCGGGTGATGGTGGTCTGGCGAAATTCGATCCACTCGTTGAGCATCTGGCGCAGCGACTTTTGCGTGGGCCGGCCATCGATCCCGATCATGGTGAGGTTGATCGGCGTGGAGCTTTCCAGGCTGGTGTGCGCCAGCAGCGCGGTGATGAGTTCCTGCTGCTCGATGCGGCTGCTCTTGGGCTCGAACAAGAGGCGCACCGGTGCGTCCTTGCTCGACTCGTCGCGCACACCGTCGAGCACCATCAGGATGCTGGCCTTGAGCTGCGTCTGCTCTTGCGTGAGTGCTTTCTTGCCGGCCTTCACCTTGGGGTTGGTGAGCTCTTCAATTTCTTCCAGCACACGCTGCGTGCTCACGCCGGGCGGCAGCTCGGTCACCACCAGTTGCCACTGGCCGCGCGCGAGGTCTTCGATCTTCCAGCGCGCGCGCACCTTGAGGCTGCCGCGCCCGGTGCGGTAGGCGTCGACGATGTCGCTCGCCGGGCTGATGATCTGGCCGCCACCGGGGTAGTCGGGCCCGGGCAGGATGGCGAAGAGTTCGTCGTCGGTGAGCTTGGGGCTCTTGATCAGCGCCACGCAGGCGTCGGCCACCTCGCGCAGGTTGTGGCTGGGGATCTCGGTGGCCAGGCCCACGGCAATGCCGGAGGCGCCGTTGAGCAGGTTGAACGGCAGGCGCGCGGGCAACTGCTTGGGCTCCACGGTGGAGCCGTCGTAGTTGGGCACGAAGCCCACCGTGCCTTCGTCGATCTCGTCGAGCAGCAGGGTGGTGATCTTGGCCAGCCGCGCTTCGGTGTAGCGCATGGCCGCCGCGCCGTCGCCGTCGCGCGATCCGAAGTTGCCCTGGCCGTCGATCAGCGGGTAGCGCTGCGCAAAATCTTGTGCCATGCGCACCAGCGCGTCGTAGGCCGCCTGGTCGCCGTGCGGATGAAAACGGCCCAGCACATCACCGACCACACGCGCACTTTTCACCGGCCGAGCGGCCGTGTTGTTGTTGGGACCGCTGAAGCCCAGGCCCATGCGGTCCATGCTGTAGAGAATGCGCCGCTGCACCGGTTTCTGGCCGTCGCACACGTCGGGCAGTGCGCGGCCTTTCACCACGGACAGTGCGTATTCCAGGTAGGCGCGCTGGGCGTAGGAAGCGAGGTTGTCTTCACCGGGTGAGTCGGCCGGTTGCAGATCGAGTTCAGGGGTGTCGTTCATGTGAAATCAGTAGTCTTTGCGAGGAACGGACCGGCTACGTGGGAAGTGCCTGAAGGCCAGAACATCGCGGAACCGGCTTTGCCGGGCCGCAGATGTTGCCCCCTGGGGGGTGACGCGAAGCGGCGCGGGGGGAGGGTCAAACATCCACGTCGACCGAGTCGCCATGCAGTTCCATGAGTTCACGGCGCGAGGCGGCTTCGCCCTTGCCCATGAGCTTGGTGATGAGGGCTTCGGTGTCCGCGAAGTTGATGGCGCCCAGCACCACCGGCATGAGGCGGCGCGTGTCGGGGTTGAGCGTGGTGTCCCACAGCTGTTCGGCGTTCATCTCGCCCAGGCCCTTGAAGCGGCTGATCTGGCATTTGTCGCGCGCCACGCCGTCTTTCTCGGCCTTGTCGAGGATGGCGTGCAGCTCGCCGTCGTCCAGCGCGTATTGCTTGAGCGCGGGCTTCTTGCCGCGCGCGGGCACATCGACCCGGAACAGCGGCGGGCGCGCCACGAACACGTGGCCGGCCTCGATGAGTTTGGGGAAATGGCGAAAGAACAGCGTGAGCAGCAGCACCTGGATGTGGGAGCCATCCACGTCGGCGTCCGACAGGATGCAGACCTTGCCGTAGCGCAGACCACTCAGGTCGGGCGTGTCGTTCGGGCCGTGCGGGTCCACGCCGATGGCCACCGAAATGTCGTGGATCTCGTTGTTGGCAAACAGCCGGTCGCGCTCGACCTCCCAGGTGTTGAGCACCTTGCCGCGCAGCGGCAGCACGGCCTGGCATTCCTTGTCGCGGCCCATCTTGGCGCTGCCGCCGGCCGAGTCG
>JBBQKZ010000227.1:0-1981 GCA_038327405.1 Burkholderiales bacterium
CCGGGCGAACTCTTCATCGTTCGCAACGTGGGCGCACTCGTGCCGCCGCACGACCAATCGCACGGATTGCATGGAACGATGGCCGCGATCGAGTTTGCGGTGCTCAGCCTGCACGTGGAGCGCATCGTGGTGTGTGGCCACAGCCACTGCGGCGCGATCCGCACCGCGTACGAAGGCGCACCCGCCGAGGCCGTGGCCCTCACCGCCTGGCTCAAGCTGATCGACGAAGCCCTGCTGCCGGTGCAGCCCTGCGCCGAGTCGATGCGCCGCACCGAGCAGCGCGCGGTGGTGCTGCAGCTCGAACGCCTCATGGGCTACCCCATGGTGCGGCGCGAAGTCGAGGCCGGCCGGCTCACGCTGCATGGCTGGCACTACGTGATCGAAGACGGTGAAGTGCATGTGTTTGATGCACAGCAAGGTGACTTCGTCGCGGCCTCGGTAGCCTCCAACAGCGGCACCGGGCCGTATCAACCTTATGTGGAACACGATGGACAAGTCATCAGCTACTGACGCCGCCGACACTCTGGCGGTCGAACTCCAGGCCCTGACCCGCACTGGCGGTTTGTGCACCTGGCGCCTGCGCGGGCGCGAGCTGCTGCCGGTGGTGCAGGGCGGCATGGGTGTGGGTGTGTCAGCCGCTTCGCTGGCGGGCACCGTGGCCGGCCTCGGTGGCGTGGGCACGGTGTCCGCAGTGGACTTGCGCCGCCGTCACCCCGACCTGATGGCCGCCACCGCCCACCTGGACAAGGAACCCGACGCGCGCGCGCGCATCGACGCGGCCAACCTCGTGGCGCTGGACCGCGAGATCAGCGGCGCCAAGGCCATCGCGCAGGGCCGCGGTCTGATCGCTGTCAATGTGATGAAGGCGCTCAGCGCCTACGAGCAGTACGTGCGTCAGGCGCTGCAGAGCGGCGCCGACGCGGTGGTGGTGGGCGCGGGCCTGCCGCTCGATCTGCCCGAGCTCGCGCGCGACCACCCCGACACCGCGCTCATCCCCATCCTGTCGGACGCGCGCGGCGTGCAGCTGCTGGTGCGCAAGTGGGAGAAAAAGGGCCGGCTGCCCGACGCCATCGTGATCGAGCACCCGCGCCTGGCCGGTGGCCACCTCGGTGCGGCCAAGGTGGCCGACCTGCAGGACACCCGCTTCGACTTCGAGGTGGTGATCCCGCAGGTGCTCGAGTTCTTCAAGACCGCCGGCATCGAGCGCGAGATACCGCTGATCGCCGGCGGCGGCATCGGCAACCGCGACGACATCCTGCGCCTGCAGGCCCTGGGCGCCAGCGCGGTGCAGCTGGGCACGGCGTTCGCGGTCACCAGCGAGTGCGACGCCGACGCGGCCTTCAAGCGTGTGCTGGCCGAGGCCCGGCCCGAAGACCTGGTGGAGTTCATCAGCGTGGCCGGCTTGCCCGCGCGCGCCGTGCGCACCCCCTGGCTGGACAAATACCTGCGCCTGGAGCCGCGACTGAAGGCGGTTGCGCATGTGAAGAAAAAGTGCAACATGGCGTTTGACTGCCTGGCCCATTGCGGCCTGCGCGACGGCAAGGGCGAAATGGGGCAGTTCTGCATCGACCAGCAGCTCGGTCACGCGCTCGACGGCGACGCGCAGAAGGGCCTGTTTTTCCGGGGTGCGGGTGTGCTGCCGTTCGGCCAGCAGATCCGCCCGGTGCAGGACCTCATGCTGTGGTTGTTGGGCGGTGTCCGCCCTGCGCTGGCTTGAATTAGGAACACCCGACCATGAAACGCGACGCATTGAAATCGGCCAGCACGGCCATCGGCCAACAACCCATCACGCTGGATGTGTTGAAAGAGAAATACCTCAAGGACGGCGAGACCAGCGAGCAGGACATTTACCGCCGCGTGGCGCGTGCGCTGGCCTCGGTGGAGAAGGAGGCCGACCGCGCGCTGTGGGAGCAGCGCTTCTTCGACAACCTGCAACTGGGTGCCATCGGCGCGGGCCGCATCATGAGCGCGGCCGGCACCG
>JBBQKZ010000228.1:0-1932 GCA_038327405.1 Burkholderiales bacterium
CATCAATAATTATGAATGATATAAAATTCGGGCCGATCCCGTGACACTTCAACCATTGCCCGCCATGAGCTCCACAACGCCCGACACCCCGCCAGAATTCCCGCCCGTTCCCCTCGAAGCCTGGGCCAAGTCCGCGCAGAAGTCGGCACCTGGTGGCGACCTCGGCGCACTCGACTGGGTCACGCCCGACGGCATCCGCGTCAAACCGCTCTACACCGCCGAAGACACGGCGGGCCTGGAACACACCAACACCTTGCCGGGCTTCGAGCCCTTCATTCGCGGTCCGCAGGCCACCATGTATGCGGTGCGCCCGTGGACCATTCGCCAGTACGCCGGCTTTTCCACCGCCGAAGAAAGCAACGCCTTTTACCGCAAGGCGTTGGCGGCCGGCGGGCAGGGCGTGTCGGTCGCGTTCGACCTGGCCACCCACCGCGGCTACGACAGCGACCACCCGCGCGTGACCGGCGACGTGGGCAAGGCCGGCGTGGCGATCGACAGCGTGGAAGACATGAAGGTGCTGTTCGACCAGATCCCGCTGGACAAGGTGTCGGTCTCCATGACCATGAACGGCGCGGTGCTGCCGGTGCTGGCGGGTTACGTGGTGGCTGCCGAAGAGCAGGGCGTGACTCAGGACCAGCTGAGCGGAACGATCCAGAACGACATCTTGAAGGAGTTCATGGTCCGCAACACCTACATCTACCCACCCGAGCCGTCGATGAAGATCATCGGCGACATCATCGAGTACACGGCGGGCCACATGCCCAAGTTCAACTCGATCTCGATCTCGGGCTATCACATGCAGGAAGCCGGCGCCAACCAGGCGTTGGAGCTGGCCTTCACGCTGGCCGATGGCCAGGAGTATGTGAAGACCGCCATTGCCAAAGGCATGGACGTGGACGGCTTCGCCGGGCGCCTGAGCTTCTTCTGGGCGATCGGCATGAACTTCTACCTGGAGATCGCCAAGATGCGCGCGGCCCGCCTGCTGTGGACGCGCATCATGAAGGGCTTCAACGCGAAGAACCCCAAGAGCCTGATGCTGCGCACGCACTGCCAGACCTCGGGCTGGAGCCTCACCGAGCAGGACCCTTACAACAACGTGGTGCGCACCACCATCGAGGCCATGGCGGCGGTGTTCGGCGGCACGCAATCGCTGCACACGAATTCGTTCGACGAAGCCATCGCGCTGCCCACCGAGTTCAGCTCGCGCATCGCGCGCAACACGCAGCTGATCATTCAGGAAGAGACCCACATCCCCAACGTGGTCGACCCCTGGGCCGGCAGCTACATGATGGAAAGCCTCACGCAGGAAATGGCCGACAAGGCCTGGGCCATCATCGAGGAAGTGCAGGCCATGGGCGGCATGACCAAGGCCGTGGACAGCGGCTGGGCCAAGCTCAAGATCGAGGCTGCGGCAGCCGAGAAGCAGGCGCGCATCGACTCGGGCAAAGACGTGATCGTTGGCGTCAACAAGTACAAGCTCAAGACCGAAGACGCGATCGAAGCGCGCGACATCGACAACGTGGCGGTGCGCGACGGGCAAATCGCGCGACTGCAAAAAATCAAGGCCACGCGCGACAGCGCCAAGGTTCAGGCCGCGCTGGATGCGCTCACCGCGTCGGCCGACAGCGGGGAGGGCAACCTGCTCGACCTGTCGATCAAGGCCATGCGACTGCGTGCCACCGTGGGCGAGGTGAGCGACGCGCTGGAAAAGGTTTTCGGGCGCCACCGCGCCGATACACAAAAGGTGACCGGTGTGTACGCAGCTGCCTACGACTCCGCCGAGGGCTGGGACACCCTCAAGACCGAGATCAACGCCTTCGCCGAAGAACAGGGCCGCCGCCCGCGCGTGATGATCAGCAAGCTCGGCCAGGACGGCCACGACCGTGGTGCCAAGGTGGTGGCCACGGCCTTCGCCGACCTGGGCTTCGACGT
>JBBQKZ010000229.1:0-1918 GCA_038327405.1 Burkholderiales bacterium
GGTGTCGGCGGCGGGGTCGAAGCTGCCCGCGCCTTTGCGCACCTGGTGCGGCAGGCCGCGCTGGCGCAGCACGCCGGCGCATTCGTCCATCTCGCTGTAGTGCCGGCAGATGATGGCCATGTCGCCCCAGGCGTGGCCTTCCTGGTGGGCGGCGCCCAGCAGCTCGGCCACGCGCGTGGCTTCGGCCCGAAGGCTGGGCAGGCGGATGATGAGCGGCGCTTCGCCGTCGCGCCCGCAGCTCACGGGCTTGAGCATGGGGATGCCGTCTTCGTCCTTGTCCTCAGCCGTCAACAGGTCGGCCGCCACCAGGCTGGCGGTTTGCAAGATCTGCCGCGTGTTGCGGTAGTTGATCTTGAGGATGGTGGTGCGCCCCTGCGCCTGTATGCCCACGCTCTTGAAGCTGAACTGCTTGCTGCGGCTGCGCTCGTAAATGCTCTGCGCGTCGTCGTACAGCACCAGCAGGCTGTTGGTGGCCGGGTCCACCATCTGCGTGATGAGCTTGAGCCACTCGGGCGCGAAGTCGTGGCCTTCGTCAATGAGCACGGCCTGGTATTGCCCGCTCGGAATCTGCTGGCGGTCCACACCGTGGATCACGCGTTGCACCATGTCGGCCATCTTGGCGCCCACGGGCATGCGGGGGTCGGGCAGGGTCTGGCCAAAGGCCACCAGCTGGTCGCGGCACCACTTGTGAAAGTGCACGGCGTGCACGCGGTCGGCAATGCCTTTGGCGGCCATCACGCGGGCGAGCTGCTTGGCCAGCGGCTCGTTGTAGCAAAGCATGAGGATGGGTTTGCTCGCGGCGGTGTGGGCCTTGGCCAGGTGCTCGGCGCGGTAGCCGAGCAGCATGGTCTTGCCCGAGCCGGCCACACCGTGAATCACGCGGTGCCCGTCGCCCAGGCTGCGGGCCAGCTGCTCCTGCTGAATGTCCATGACCCGCATGACGCTGGGCATCTCGGCGGCTTCGTCGCTGTCGTCAAACAGCGCGCCTTGCACCTGCACGCGCACCTCGGGAAACATGATCCAGCGCACGCGGTCGAGCTGCGGGAGCGACATGACGTTGCCGAACGCGTGCGGAAACATGCTCCACAGGCGTTGTTGAAATTGCTCCGGGTCGGTGGACTCGGTCATCTCGTCGGAGCAGATGACGTAGTGCGGCTCGATGGCCTCGCCCAGGCCGGCCATTTCAAACTGTTTGCGCGTGATGCGGGTGAACACCACGCCGTGGCCCCACGGAAAAGCCAGCTTGCCCTGGTGGGGGCCGCTGGGCTGCACCAGCTGTTCGTCGCGCTCCAGCGCGTTCACCACTTGAATGGCGCAATGCCGCGCTTGCGCCAGCGGGTTGATGACCACCTTCACATGCCCGTCAGGGATGATTTCCCACGCCTGGCGCGTGGCGCTCTTGATGGTCTCCAGCTTCCAGTCTTTGGTCTCCAGAATCAGCAGCCCTCGGCGCGGATGCAGGATCACAAAGTCGGGGTGCGATTGTTTGGGGCCAACGGGCACGTCGTACCAAAGCAGGTAGTCGTCTTCGAGCTTTTGCTCCAGTCGCTCGGCGAGGCGTTTCTCGCCGTTGGTCATGCGCGAAAGGCAAGCGCCGAGTGCAGGTATGAGAGTGGCCATGTAGTTGTAAGTAATTGCGTCCCTGGCGGCATGATGCACAGAATCGAATCGGCTGCAACCGAAAGCCTGCCAATCGGTGCAACCTAAACTACAGCGGCGATTCGCTTCTGAATATCCGAAACACACCTACATGCTCGCCAACCTCACCCCCTTCCTCCTCCACTGGGCCATCACCGCCCTCGCCCTGTGGGTGGCGAGCCATTTGTTCAAGGGCATCCGGTTCGGCAGCACCTCGGCGCTGGTGGTCTCGGCCCTGCTGCTGGGGCTGGCCAATGCGGTGGTGAGGCCGCTGCTGGTG
>JBBQKZ010000230.1:0-1872 GCA_038327405.1 Burkholderiales bacterium
TGTCGTCCATGACGGCGGCGTTTGCGGGTGTGCTGATTGCACCGCTCACCCTCACCGGCGCCACCATGGGCGCGGTGCTGGGCCTCAAGGCCTTTGCTGTGGCCATCATCGGCGGCCTCACCAGCGGCATGGGCATCGTCATCGGCGGCCTCATCCTGGGCATTGCCGAGACCACCACCGGCTTCTACATCTCCACCGGCTACAAGGACGTGCCCGGTCTGGTGCTGCTGCTCGTGGTGCTGGCCTTCAAGCCCGCCGGCCTGTTCGGCAAATCCGCCATCAAGAAGGTCTGAGCATGAAACCCCAGCAGCTCGTGATCGCACTGGTCGGCATTGCCGCCCTCGTGCTGTTCCCCGTCTTCATCCA
Organism: Burkholderiales bacterium; assembly: GCA_038327405.1. Lineage (GTDB taxonomy): Bacteria > Pseudomonadota > Gammaproteobacteria > Burkholderiales > Burkholderiaceae_C > Hydrogenophaga. The sequence goes on from JBBQKZ010000230.1 coordinate 367, forward strand.
CAACCCGTACTACGTGCACCTGCTCGAGACCATCATGATCTACGCGATCGTGTTGTTCGGGCTGGACATCGTGGTCGGCTACACCGGCCAGGTGTCGTTGGGCCACGCCGGCCTGTTCGGCATCGGTGCCTACACCGCCGGCGTGCTGGTCTTCAAGCTGGCTGCGCCACTGTGGATCACGCTGCCCGCGGCCATCGTGGTCACCGCTGGTTTCGGCGCCCTGTTGGCGCTGCCAGCCCTGAGGGTCACTGGCCCCTACCTGGCAATGGTCACGCTGGCCTTCGGCACCATCATCCAGATTCTCATCAACGAGATGAGCTTCCTGACCGAGGGCCCCATGGGCATCAAGTTGGACAAGCCGATGCTGGCCGGTATCAAGCTCGACGAGCGCGGCTTTTACTGGGTGGTGTGCGCCATGCTGGTGCTCTCGCTGATCTTTGTGCACCGCGTGCTGCGCTCGCACCTGGGTCGCGCGTTTGAAGCGCTGCGTGGCAGCCCGGTGGCGTCGGACTGCATGGGTGTCTCGGTCTATCGCTACAAGGTCTATGCCTTTGTCATCAGCGCCGGCCTCGCCGGCCTGGCGGGCTCGCTCTACTCGTATTCCGAGCAGTACATCTCGCCCAACACCTACAACTTCGAGCTCACCGTTCTGTTCCTGCTGGCCGTCATCATGGGCGGGCGCAAGACCCGCTCGGGCGCCATGCTGGGTGCTGCAATCGTAGTGCTGCTGCCCAAGCTGCTGGACGACATCACGATGTTTCGCGGCTTCGCCGTCTTGATGGCGATCGCGGTGGCGGTGGGCGCAGCGGTGGCCATTCAACGCGGCAAGACCAGCGCACGCCAGGCCGCAGTGCCGGTGCTGGGCACCGTGGCCCTGGCCCTCGTGTCCTTCAAGCTGGAGACCATGACCGACTGGCGCCTGTCGATCTTCGGCGTGATCACGCTGTTCGTCGTGTACTACCTGCAAGACGGCATCGTCGGCTTCGTGCGCCAGGCGCTCAACCTCAAGTCGAGGAGCACCGACGACGCAGAACCCACCTCGGCCGGTTCATTGCCTGCGGTGGACGACGCGCTGACGCAGGCCAAAGACGGTCAGAGCGAACTGCTGCGCGCCAGCGGCGTGCTGATGCAGTTTGGCGGCCTCAAGGCACTGAACAACGTGGACCTGGTCGTCAAGCGGGGAACCATCCACGGCCTGATCGGCCCCAACGGCTCGGGCAAGAGCACCATGATGAACGTGCTCACCGGCATCTACACACCCACCGCTGGCGCGGTGGCCTTCGCTGGCCAGTCGCTGGTCGGGCGCACTTCGTCCGATATCGCCCTCTCAGGCGTGGCCCGCACCTTCCAGAACGTGCAACTGTTCGGCGAAATGACCGCGCTGCAAAACGTGATGGTCGGCCTGCACCACACCTTCGACAGCAACCTGGTGGACGTGGCCTTGCACCTTCCGCGGTACAAGCGCGAAAACCGCCACGCCACCGCGCGCGGCATGGCGCTGCTGCG
>JBBQKZ010000231.1:0-1795 GCA_038327405.1 Burkholderiales bacterium
ACCGGGTGGAAAGCTACGACTTTGTGCGCGACTTCGTGGGCACGGTGAGTGAAGCGGGGTGCAGCGTGTTCATGGTGCATGCGCGCAATGCCTGGCTGGACGGCCTGAGCCCCAAGGAAAACCGCGAGGTACCGCCGCTGCGCTACGAGCTGGCCTACCGCCTCAAGCGCGACTTCCCGCAGCTCACCATCGGCATCAACGGCGGCATCACCACCAACGCGCAAATCGCCGAGCACCTGCAGCAGGTGGACGGTGTGATGGTGGGGCGCGAGGCGTACCACAACCCCTGGCTGCTCACCTCCTGGGACGAGACCTTTTTCGGCGCAGCGCCCAGCACCATCACGCGCGAAGCGGTGGAAGAGCAGATGGTTGCCTACATGGAGCGCGCCTTTGCCGAGGACGGCTGCCCCTGGTACCCGATTGCGCGCCACATGCTGGGCCTGCGCCACGGCCTGCGCGGCGCGCGGCGCTGGCGCCAGATCTGGAGCGACCACCGCTTGAAGCCCTTGCCGCCGCGCGAGGTCTGGGCCATGGCGCAAGAGAGCAGCGAAGCCGAAGCCCAGCGATCGCCCGCCCCGGTGGCCTGAGGCCATCCCAATCAACAAGGCCCCCATGTCTGTTTTGCCCCCGGCGCTGGACGCCGAACGCTTCGAGATCGACACGCCGGCCGGCCGCGTGAGTGCCTACCGGGCCTGGCCCGCGTCGGGCGCGGCCAACCTGCCACCGGTGCTGCTGGTGCACAGCGTCAACGCTTCGGGCTCGGCGGCCGAGGTGGCGCCGATGTTCGAGCACTGCCGCCGCCGCCGCGCGGTGTACGCGCTGGACCTGCCGGGCTTCGGTTTCTCCGAACGCAGCGACCGGGCCTACACGCCGCGCCTGATGACCGACGCCATTCACGCTTTGCTCGCGCACATGCGTGAGGCGCACGGGGTGGATGCGATCGACTTGCTCGGTGTGTCACTGGCCGTCGAGTTCGTGGTGCGCGCGCAGCAGGAGGCGCCCCACACGGTGCGGCGCATGGCCCTGGTGAGCCCCACCGGGTTCAGCGGCCCCAAGCGGCGCTACGGCCCGCCCGGCAGCACCTTGTTCCAGGCTTGGTTGTTCAAGATCCTTTCCTGGCCGTTCTGGACCCAGGGCATCTACCGCAACCTGACCCGGCCCAGCGTGATCCGCTACTTTCTGGAGCGCACCTGGGGCTCCAAGCGCATCGATGAGGCGCTGTGGCGCTACGACCTGATCACCACGCGCCAGCCCGGCGCCCGTTTTGCCCCGCTGCACTTCGTGTCGGCCGGCATGTTCAGCCGCGACATCAACACCTTGTACGAGGCCGTGACCTGCCCGGTGTGGGTGAGCATGGCCACGCGGGGTGATTTCACCGACTACCAAGGCAAGGTGACGGTGGAGCAGCGGCTCAACTGGCAGTTCCACGCCATCGAAGGCGGTGCCTTGCCGTACTTCGAAGACCTCGCCGCGTTCACCGACAAGCTCGACCCCTTCTGGGGCTGAGCGTCCAAGGTTGCTCAGGCCGCGGCTTCCAGGCCGCTCTGAAAGTGTTCGCGCATGCGCTGTACAGCCAACGAAGCGTTCCGCTGGGCGAGCGCTTGAACGATCGCACGGTGCTCCGCCAACGACTCCTCGATGCGCCCGGTCTTGAGCAGCGAGTTGTGGCGGTTGAGCTTCATGACCTTGCGCAGGTCGGCCACCATCTGGCTGCGCCAGCGGTTGCCCGCGATCCGCAGCAGGGCGAGGTGGAAGGCCTCGTTGGCGGCAAAGAAGGCCGCGCGCTGGCGCACCA
>JBBQKZ010000232.1:0-1634 GCA_038327405.1 Burkholderiales bacterium
GCACGCCCACCGACCTGATCGCGGGCTACTTGGGCGGCGCGACCGCGCTGCCCGCCGGTGTGGCCATGAGCTGTGGCACGGTGGGCGCCATCGGCGGCATCCGCCCCTCCACCGCCTTCACCATGGAGCTGTTCGATCCGCGCAGCGGGCGCAGCCTGAAGCACCGCTACACCGTTGAAGTCCTGCCCGAAGTGGCCTGAACCCCGGAGACCGCCATGCACCCCGTCGTCACCCTGAGCCACTGCACATCGGCCCTGCGCGAAGGCACCACCAGTTCCCACGAGCTGGTGGACCAGGCGCTGGAGCGCATCGCGTCGCCGCAGGGCGAGGGCGCCCGCACCTTCACCCGCGTCCACGCCGAGGCGGCGCGCCAGTCGGCCGTGGTGTCCGACATGCTGCTGGCGGCGGGCCAGGCCCGCTCCGGCATCGAGGGCTTGCCGGTCTCGGTCAAAGACCTGTTCGACGTGGCGGGTGAGACCACGCAAGCCGGTTCGGTGGTGCTGCAGGGCCATCCCGCCGCCACGGCCGACGCGGTGGCCGTGCAGCGCCTGAAGGCGGCGGGTGCCGTGATCGTGGGGCGCACCAACATGACCGAGTTCGCGTTCTCCGGCCTGGGCATCAACCCCCACTTCGGCACGCCGCTCAACCCCTGGGACCGCGCCACCGGCCGCATCCCCGGTGGTTCGTCGTCCGGCGCTGCGGTGTCGGTGGCCGACGGCATGGCGCTCGCTGGCCTGGGTTCGGACACCGGGGGATCGCTGCGCATTCCCGCTGCCTTGTGTGGCCTGGTGGGCTTCAAGCCCACGGCCAGCCGGGTGCCCACACACGGTGCGCTGCCGCTGTCCACCAGCCTGGACTCGGTCGGTGCGATTGCACCCAGCGTGGCCTGCTGCGCGCAGCTCGACGCCATCCTCAGCGGCGAAGCGCCCGCCGTGCTGCGCCCCGTCTCGCTCAAAGGCCTGCGCCTGGCCCTGCCCAGCACCCTGGTGATGGACGGTGTGGACGCGCAGGTGGCGCACAGCTTCGAGCGTGCGCTCGCACGCCTCTCGGCGCTGGGCGCCGTGATGCAAGAGCTGGCAGTGCCCGCGTTCGCGCGCTTGGCCAGCATCAACGCCAAGGGCGGATTGATCGCCGCCGAGGCCTGGGCCTGGCACCGCGAACTGCTGGCCACCAGCGGCCCGCGTTACGACCCGCGCGTGTCCTCGCGTATCCAGCGCGGCCAGGCCTTGTCGGCCGCCGAGTACATCGACGTGCTCAACGCGCGCACCGCCTGGATCGCCGAGGTACAGGCGCAGATAGCCGACCACGACGCGCTGGTGATGCCTACGGTGCCGGTGATCGCTCCCAAGCTCGCCGAGACCGCCGCCAGCGACGAGGTGTACACGCAGACCAACCTGCTGCTGCTGCGCAACCCCACGCTGATCAACTTCCTGGACGGCTGCGCGATCTCGCTGCCCTGCCACCGCCCGGGTGACGCGCCGGTGGGCCTGATGCTCGCCGCACCGCGCCTGCACGACCAGCGCCTGCTGGCCATCGGCCTGGCCGTCGAGGCCGCCTTGCACGGCGCCTGACACATCCATTTCGCACACGCCATGACCGCACCCTCCAAACTCTTCACGCCGTTGCAGCTCGGT